>JBEKPZ010000349.1:0-7238 GCA_049520215.1 Bryobacteraceae bacterium
GCTAAAAGCTTTCCAATCGCCGGTGCCGGATTTAGGATCGACCGTGTTATGCATGCAGTAACCCGATAGCCACCATCTTGCGCCGCACCATGCCCATCTCCTCTGGCGTCACAACTCCTGCCAGCAGGACCCCGCCCACGTAAATCAGGGAAAACACGATGCCGCAGGCCATCAGAACGATCAACGGCTTTGCGCCGCGCAGCGGAAGCCGGACCACGGCTGTCACTAAGCCCGCCGCCGCTGCCGCCAGGGCCAGCTTTCCGACATCTTTCAGCAGCACGATATCCTTCCGGGTAACGCCCAGAATGCGCCCAAAACGTATCGCCATCACCGCCCGCTCCGCTACACCGACGAGCACCACGGCCGAGATCGCTCCCACCATGCCAAATCGCGTGATCCCCACCCAGAGGCCCGCGGTCAACAGCACGCACAAGACGACCCGCAGCCGGATCAGAAAGAAACGCTGCTCCACATAGGCGCGGAACAGCGGGTCCTGCAGCACAATGCCCAGCAGCAATAGAGTCAAATTGATCAGGAACACCGGAACGCTCGCCAGGTAGCTCCGGGTAAACAGGAAGCTGATGAACTCATGCGCGACCACTACCATAAGAGCATACACCGGGAAGTACACAGCGGCTAGCTTGCGCATGGCCCGCGCCATCAATTCCATGATTTCGCGTGTGTCGTTTTGTTGCTGCAATAAGCTGACGCGCGGAATCACCACCGCATTGGTGGCTTCCTGTAACATACCCATCAGGGGCAATTGCACCGTCCCTATGCCATAAATGGCATAGGCCACCGGGCCCAGCCGGTTGGATACGAAATAACTGTGCAAATCGGTCTGCACCACAAAGAGGATGCCGGCCAGGCCCAGCGGCACGGCGTAAGACAACTGGCGGCCCATCAGCCCCCAATCCGGATGCTGCCAGAAACGGCCGAAACGGGACTGCAAATACCACCACAGCACCACCATTTGCAGGCCCCCCTGCACCACCGCCGCCCAGATTAACGCCCGCACCGACCCGAACGCGAGAACCGCCGCCAGGTAGATAGCCGTGCGCGTAAGCTGTACGCCTATAATCAAGGCGCTGGCCAGTTTCATTTCGCCGTTGGCGATCGGAATAATCTCCAGGGTTTGTGACACAATCCAGAGCAGGATCACGACGCCGATCAGGTGCGCGTAGCCGGCCAGCCCAGGCTGATCGAAGATGATGCCCAACAGCACCGGCCATAGCAAAAGCACGCCGCAGGCCAGCGTCCCCACGGCCATGTTGTAAATCAGGATGTTCAGCACCGTTCCCTGCCGCCGGTCCGGTTCGCGGGGCAGGAAGTAATAGGCGCTCATGGCGAAGCCCAGCGGCAGCACCATGACCGACGTTCCGATGACCAGGAAAAGCTGTCTGTATACGCCGAACTGCGCCTTATCCAGCCGCCGTACCAGCAGCATCGGCAGCGCCACATTGAATACGAACGCCGCCGTCTTGGCGAACATCAGCCAGGAAACGTGCTCGGTAAGAGAACCGCTTTTAACGGTAACCGTCTTCACGATTGTGTCTTCAGCTTGTAGACGTGGCGGTCGCGCCACTGATAGAGCGCTCGCAGGAAGCCGGGCGCCACCCGCAACAGCATCAGCACGGCGGCCAGCTTCAGGGATTTGTGTTGCGCGTTCGCCCGCCGCAGATGGCTGACGGCCGCGGCCGCGTCTCCGGCCAGGAAAGCGTTCCTGCCTTTGTGCAGTTCCAGTTTGTTGCGCTCGACGGCAACCTGGCGCTCTACGGCATCCCGCTGCGCGGCTGTCAGACCGGGATCGCGCTCCGCCTTCGCCAGCACCGCCAGGAAGCCTTCCACCATGGAAACCCGGTCGGAAGACAGACTGCCCGCCTGGCGGCGATAGCTTCCCAGCACCCGGCGCTGGTAGGCGATCCGCCCCCCTAGTCTCGCGATGCGCATCCACATGTCGATGTCCTCGGTCCCCCGAAACGCGGGATCGAAAAGACCGGCGCGCAGCAAGATTTCCCGCCGGCAGACGCTGACACAGATGTGTACCGTGCACTCGCGCGTCACCAGCCGCTTGAAGGTGACCTCGCCCACCGACGGGCAGAACTCCATGACCGTTCGGCCCGCTTCCGGTACATCGCCGATGATCCGGGCGTCGGCATACACCATATCGATGGACGGGTCCGCTTCCAGCACCGCAACTTGCGCCGCCAGGTGCTCCGGGTCCCACACATCGTCGGAATCCAGCAGCGCGACGTATGCGCCGCGCGCCATCCGGATGCCGGTATTGCGGGCCCCGCCCGGACCTTGATTCTCCTGGCGCACATATATGATGCGATCGCGGTAGGGCTCCAGCGCCTTCTCCATCTCCTCGCTGTCCGGAGACCCATCGTTCACTACGATAACTTCATAATCGTGGCATGTCTGTGCTAACACCGAATCCAACGTGGCGGCAATGGATTCGGCAGCCCGATACGCGGGAATAATTACACTCACCAAAGGGGCGTCCCAAATGCAGAATAGCACAGCCGCCAGTGTCATCCGCCTCTTCCGTTCTTCTTTGCGTCCTTGCGGTTTTTCTTCGCGTCTTTGCGTGAAATCTTTCGCCCCTTGATAGTATTGAGTGTGCCCATGAAGGCCATCATCCTGGCAGCGGGGCTGGGGACCCGCTTGCGCCCCATCACATCCACCACCCCCAAGTGTCTGGTGCCCATCAACGGCGTGCCGTTGCTCGAACTGTGGCTGCGCGACTGCGAGCGCGCCGGCGTAGAAGCCGTGCTCGTCAACACCCACCACTTGGCTGAGCGCGTCGAGGAATTTGTCGCGGCGCGTCGCGGCATACCAGTCACCCTGGCCTATGAACCTACCCTGCTCGGCAGCGCCGGAACCATCGCCGCGAATTGGAGCTTTGTGGACGACGCGGAATCTTTCCTGGTGGTATACGCCGACAATCTCACCACCTTCCCGCTGTCCGACCTGATCGCGTTTCATGCCACCCACGATCGCATCGCCTCCATGGCCCTGTTCCGTTCCCCCAATCCGTCCGCCTGCGGAGTGGTCGAGTTGGACAACTCCGGCCTTGTTACCGGATTCTGGGAAAAGCCCGCCAATCCGCCCGGCAATCTGGTCAACGCCGGGCTCTACGTCTTCCGCCACAAAGTGCGACCGTACTTACCCACCGAGGTTCCCGCCGACATAGGCCGGTATCTAATGCCGGCACTGGTCGGCCACGCCATGGGATTGCCGATCGGCGACTATTTCGTGGATATAGGTACCCTGGAAAATTACTACAAGGCACAGGCGGACTATGCCGCCGCCAACCGCGCCACTGAAACGCTACACTGAGGGGAGGAGGAACGCTGCCATGCTCTCTCCTGTGGTCACAGCGACGGAATTGGTAACCGGCGAGCGGATGAATGTGGAGGAATTCCTGCGCCGTTGGGAAGAACTCCCAGGCCTGAAGAACGCTGAACTTATCGACGGAGTTGTGCACGTGCCATCACCGGTTAGCCGCGAACATGGAAGCCTCGATTTTCTGATCCACTGGTGGCTTGCGCATTATGTGCAGGCAACGCCCGGATGCCAGGGTGGGAGCAACAGCACTTGGCTGATGCTGGATAGCGCTCCGCAACCCGATGCGTACTTGCGAATTTTGCCCTCGCACGGCGGGCAGTCCGGGGACGAGAAGCGGTTTTGTACCGGCGCGCCCGAACTGGCGGTCGAGATCTGCCTGACATCCACCGAGGTCGACTTTGGACCGAAGCGGAAGCTCTATCAAAGGGCCGGCGTGCGCGAATACATCACCATCGAGCTTTTTTGGAAACGCATCGTCTGGCGCGTACTCGAAAATGCCGTCTACGTTGTCCCAACGCTCCCTCCGGACGGCATCGCCAGATCCCAGGTCTTTCCCGGGCTGTGGCTCGATGTGGCGGCCTTCTG
Source organism: Bryobacteraceae bacterium (assembly GCA_049520215.1). Lineage (GTDB taxonomy): Bacteria > Acidobacteriota > Terriglobia > Bryobacterales > Bryobacteraceae > Bog-159. The sequence goes on from JBEKPZ010000349.1 coordinate 3,937, forward strand.
GGCCGACGATGGCGCGAAGATGTTGGCCGCGCTGAACGCGGGCCTCGCTTCCCAGGATCACCAGAAGTTCGTTGAGCGTGTCGCATCGGCGAAGTAATGCGGCGATGCCTTTTCCTGGACCGCGACGGGGTCATCAACGCCGCGCCGCCAGCCGGCGAATATATCCGGCGCTGGGACGAGTTCCGGCTGCTGCCGGAAGTGGTCTCCTGGATTCGTCTGTTCAAAGCCGCCGGCTTTCTCGCCATCGTCATCACCAATCAGCGCGGCATCGCGCTAGGCCAACACACGGAGGCCGATCTGCTGGCGCTGCACGAAAAGATGCGCGCCGAGTTGGCGGATCGGGGCGCCATTCTCGACGATATTTTCTATTGCCCGCATGCGGAGGGTGCCTGCAATTGCCGCAAGCCGCTGCCCGGCATGGTAATCCAGGCGCAACGGAAGTGGGCCATCGATCTCTCCGCCTCTCTCCTGATCGGCGATGGCGAGCGTGACCGCCTGCTCGCCGCGCGCTGCGGCATCCCGTTTGTCCTGGTGCGCGATGGGCGCGTGGTGGAAACCGTCTAACTGTACAGCAGATTAGCTGTGGGGCAGGCCATCGTTTTTTGTGGCCTGCCGGGTTCGAGCACGGTGCGCAGACGACAAAACGATGTACATTGAGGTCAATCCATCTTTCGGCCATGTATGAGGTTCGCTCGTCCACTGAACGCTCTGGGCTTGTTGAAGAAATGCCGCTTCCAAGGTGTAACCACTGAACTGCCAATAATACCGGCTTTCCTTCGGCCATACGACCGGCACATTAGGATCAGCGCCGACCGGGACAGCGTCACTCTCGATCTTCGTCGGCTTCCCAAGGGCCTTTAGGATTGCCTGTTTGCTGTCGGTGACCTTGACTCCCTTAACCACCGTGCCGCTGTAAATCAAGAATCCCTGATAATCGCAGAACGCTGGAAGCCCGATGCTGAAAAGCTTATCGTGTTCGAAACTCGCGACCACGCCCCAACAGTAGTACCACTCCAGAGTAGTTTGGTGCTCCGGCTGTGTTTCGTCTTCAGGTGGCATCCGCATGCGCTTTACGTAGCTTTCATTTGGCCGTCCAAGAAGTTTATGGACCTCGTCGGACGATGCCCCCAGCTTCACTGGCATCCCATACTCAGGAGACTCCGATACGCATCCGCATATGAGGCAACAGAGAATACATACAGGGAACGCGCCGAGCAAAGTTCCGAGCCGCGGGCATAACTGATTATCTGAGCAACGGCGGCCGGATCGTGGCAGCCTATCGGTGTTTGGATGCCGGCAGCGCGCGGTTGGAAGTAGTGGTTGGTCCATTTTACTTTACCCCACTTAAATCGAACGCGGTGTTTGGAAAATAAATCAATTCAGCCGTCCATTTTCCCCCCACTCTGCGGACGGTGCATTTGGCTGGCCCAGACAAGACCCATAAGCGACCGCGAACTTTCTTATGAACCGGCAGCGAGATGTCGTAGGCACCCTGCTGCGTGGAGTCGGTGATGAAAATATGCTCCTTGTCCACTTCCGTGTCCGGATGCGCCTGCATAATGGCTTCGCTCGCAGCGCGTATTATGGTCGTCGCATCGTCCTCTGCGAGATCGGTCGGCCGAATGCTTATAATTTTGCCGGGCTTCCCAACAGATGTGGTGCCCGGCTGGCCAATAGAAGAGTTGGTTGTGCTGCGGTCGGTGAAGTTCAACCACGAGGCCAAGACGTAACCAGTCTTGCCGGCGTTCTCGCCATCGATTACCCGGACATTGAGGACGACCCCGGCACGCTGGAGATGCCAGATTACCAGCTCAAATCGCGACCCAGTATGGCAAGTCTGGTTCCTCCCGGAACCGTGAAAGCCACCTGTGCTTTTATTAGTGCTGCTGCCCAATCCGGGTCTGTGATGGCATCAGCAAGTTCGGGTAGTGAGCCCTCCGTGGCGGCAACCGGAATGCTTTGAACGGTGGCCTTCCTTACGGTCTCGTCGCTTAGATGTGCCACCACAATGTCAGACCGATAGTAGGGTTGATCATGGATCGCGCCAACAATTCCACCCACGATCAGAAGAAAGAGGAGAACACCGACACAGCCAATGGTATTGCCGATGGTTTCAGGCAGCGCAACACGCGACTTGTGCGGTCGATCTTCCATGAATACAAACAGCGTATCACCCGTCACAGTCCACCGGTTTTTGGGCGCGTGTTTTATGCTAATCTTCAATCGTCAGGAAGGTGTCTTGGGCTATGCGAACAAACCGTAAGAAACAACCCGCTTGGGTCTCCGGCATGCTCCGCGATATTGCAAACGAACAATCCAAAAAGCATGCGGCTCTACGCGCCGAAAGCGCGCTAATCAGTAATTTGACGCCACAGGAAATGCAGGCCTGGGTTTCCGGCATCCTCCGCGATATTGCAAGGGAGTCTACTCTTTAATCGCGGAAACAGCGTCGCGAAAACCCTCTTGCTCGAAGTGCCGGTCGTTGGTGAGCGCTTCGGTCAGGCCTTCCCTGTGCAATGATCGTCTGCGCCACGCCGGGCAATCTGTGGCCCGTAGCCAATTTAAGGAAAGCGGCTTATGCTTTAATAACGGGGGCCGCTTATTAAAGCTACGGATATGCGCATGGAAAACAATCGGCGGCTGGGAAGGTACGTGATTACGCACTGGGGCGAAGAGCAAGTCAGGGCCTTCGTGCCGCCCGCGCTACCCCCAAATCCCGCCCTTCGACTCGAACCCCTGCAACGCATTCTGGAACAGGCCAATCAGTCGCTGGGACGGCTCGACGGCCTAGCGTCGGTCCTGCCAGATCTTTCCCTGTTCATCTACGCCTACGTACGGAAGGAGGCGGTCCTTTCCTCGCAGATCGAGGGAACACAGTCCTCCCTTTCTGACCTGCTCCTGTTCGAAAATGACGAGGTCCCCGGTGCTCCCCTGGAAGATGTGCTGGAGGTTTCCAACTACGTCGCGGCCCTGAGCCATGGCCTCGGACGGCTGCGGAGCGGCTTCCCGCTTTCCCTCCGGCTCCTTCGGGAGATCCATGCCGTGCTGCTTTCCAAGGGCCGCGGCAGTGCCAAACAACCGGGAGAATTTCGCACCAGCCAAAACTGGATCGGGGGCACCCGGCCGGGGAATGCCGCGTTCGTTCCGCCGCCGCCCGAAATGGTGATTGAGTGCATGGGAGAACTGGAACTGTTCCTGCACGCCGAGCGGCCGGACTTGCCGCTGTTGATCCAGGCCGGTCTGGCCCACGTGCAGTTCGAAACCATCCACCCGTTCCTCGACGGCAACGGCAGGCTGGGCCG
>JBEKPZ010000350.1:0-7222 GCA_049520215.1 Bryobacteraceae bacterium
CAATCGCCGACCGACCCCGCGCAAATGATGGATACGGCCACCCCCCCGCCCGCCGCGCACCCCCATCCGCCCGCGGGCGGTCGCAGCGACGGACCGCAGGCGGGGGCGCCGGGGTCGGACCGACGGGGAGCGGGCTGCGCGAAGCGCGTTATGCCACCCAAACGCGGGCATCCGGCCGTCATCGCCCGGCGCAACCGCGTCACGGGCGTGCAGGCTGCGCGTCGGCATCCCGGTGACGTGGCCGCGTGCCGACCCGCCCTGCCCGACAATCATGGACGCGCCGCCCTCTGCGCATCGCGCATCCCCCCGGGACTGGCCGCCGGGCATCGGGCGCGCGCGGTACCCCGACCATGCTCCTAGGCCGCGGGCCGCGTTGCTGTGAGGCCACAAGCGCGAGAATTCGCCGCGACCAGGCACGCTTAGCCCGCAGCCGCATGCTCCCTTTGGAGGACCCGCTCCAACTCCCACTTGAGGCGCTGCAAAGAAGCCACCGTCTCATCAGCCCGAATCGCTGGCTGACTGTCGTCGCCGTGGCAGGCGTGCATCAAGACGCAGATGTCTTGGAGTTTTTCCTCGATCAGGGTGAGATCATGACGGAGCAGAGTGTTCTGCTCGCTCGTGAGAGCGTGTCGATCAACTGAAGTGGCCATGTTGATGAAATTTTACACGATCTGCCAATGGTTCTCCACCATTGTGGGGTACTGGGTGGCTCAGGCTCATTGCTCAGGGGCGTCGGCCGCGCGGGACGGATTTTCGGGGTGTATTATGGGGGGACCATGCGAGATAGCTGGGTCGTTCGGCGAGAACATGTCCCCAAAACGGGGGACAGCAGGCCGGCAGAGCCATTGCCCGGCCAGATGTATTTTGGTAGTGAAGGTGGAGAACGGATGCTTCTTGGCGGTGGCGCACGCATCCAGAAAGACGCGTCCGCCGGGCTTGAGGAGACGCTGGTACCGCCGCAAAGTGGCGGCGTAGTTCGGTAGGTGTTCAGTCACGCCCAGATTCACTATCGCGTCGTAAGGCTCATCGGCTGTGTGCTCCAGAAAATGCTCGCGCAGCAGAAAGAGAATGAGGTGCTGCTCTCAAGACGGTGTGGAATATTTTCGCGTATACACCAGCGCCATCTGCCTGCCGTCGGATCTCCTGGAGACTCGGGAGAGATGCTCCATCCGGCCTAGGGAGGCTGGCCCGCCCACAAGTTCTATCTTGACCGAATCCCCAGGACTAAGGTTTGCGAAGTAAAAAATGCGGCGCTCCACGGTGACAAGGTGGGCACTGGCAGCCGTATGCATGCATTCCCACTCAGCCCGATCGACGAAATCAATGTAGCGGGCGAAGTAGAGCAGGCCAACTCCATTGAAATCGATGGCAGGGCAGGGCCGGCAAACAAAAGCCTGTGACTGGCCCGAGGGCTCCAGGGAAAGGCCCATGTAGACGCCGTCGAAGCCCCGGCGGACCTGCCGGTCGAGGGCCGGCAGCGACGAATCGATCTCCGCCATCGGACGCAAGGGCCGAATCCCTGGCCAGTTCCACTCCGCCCCGTGCAGGACTTCCGTGTCTGTATCAGACGGTCGCGCTTTGCGCACGAAAGCCGAGATCATATCGATCCGGACCTGCCCGTGTCCGGTTATGAAATGGCTGCTCAACGCCCGCTTCGACGTGAGCGCGGCGATGCGCGATTCCAGCACAATCTCATCGGCCTCCTGGAAGTGGGCTAATGATGCTCCGGACTCATGGACGGCGACGAAGGAAGCGTACATGCGACATCCGCGGTCGTCGTGCATACCGCGGGCCTCCACACCCAGCATGCGCTCCAGCAGTGTCCAGTGTCTGTGACCGCATTCCATCAGCAGCCACGATTCCGACAGGCCCCCCAATGCGAGCTGCGGCATCCCTAAGCGCATGGAGCAGACCATCGATAACTCCTTTGTCGCGTTAATGGTGCAGGGCAGGAGAGCGTTCATGGGACAATCGCAGTCTCTTTATCGATGGAAACATCGGCATCGTAGACGCCTTGCGGAGGCCGGTTCAGGTCCCAAACCAGTCCCACCCAGCTGAGGATTGAGAGCACATAGTGCGTGACGTCGATTTCCCACCAGAAGAAGCCCTGACGCTCGGAAGACGGCGCGAAGTGATGGTTGTTGTGCCAACCCTCGCCGAAGGTGACGAGCGCGATCAGCAGGTTGTTACGGCTGTCGTCGCGGGTGGGGAACCGGCGGCGCCCGAAGACATGCGCCAGGGAATTGACCATGAAGGTGCTGTGGTAGCCCAGCACGGTGCTGACGAAATAGCCCCAGACCAGCATCTGAAATGCGGAGGTGTGGAGGGCCGGAGCGGCATGCTTGAGCCACGCGCCTAAGGCGCTGACAGAGGCTGCCAGCAATATGGGTGGGATGAAGTGGTAGTCGTTCAGGACGCGAAGTTCGGGATAGGCGGCCAGGTCGGGAATCAGGCGGAAATCGGTGGCGCTGTAACGGCCACTAAGGAACCAGCCGACGTGCGACCACCAGAAGCCGTCGCGGGGCGAGTGCGCATCGGACTCGGTATCGGAGTGGGCGTGGTGGTGCCGATGGTTGGCAGCCCACCAGAGCGGCCCTTTTTGTGTGGCTGATGTGGCGATCCAGGCCATCAGAAACTGGAAGGCGCGGGTGGTTTTATAGGTGCGGTGCGAGAAATAGCGGTGGAAGCCCGCGCTGATCGAGCCGACCCGGAGGACGTACAGGGACGCGCAGACCGCAAGAGCAGACCAACTGACTCCGCACCAGAAGACCAGAAAACAGGCGGAGTGCAGGAAGAGGAATGGAAGGCTCTTCACCCACTCGATCTGGTCTGGCGATTTGCGCGGCGCCTGAGAACAGGCAACCAAATCCCGCCCTTGTAGCTGGCGGTTTTCCCTTGTGGCAGCGCCGCGATGAGCGTAGGTGTTTTTCATGTTTGCTAAGTCCCTAGCGTCCTTCTAACGCCCGTCAGCCAGTCGGCCGGCGTTCTGCGATCGAGCTTGCGGTTCCTTGGTGTGCCACTCGGGAGTTCGAGCAACATGCGGTACGCCGTCACCTCGCGCGTCGTGAACTCATGCACACAACCCCAGAAGTACAGCCGGAAGCGGCGGTACTGCACCTCGCCGAAGCGGCGGACGATTTCGTCGCGCCCGCCATCGAGATTCATGGCCCAATGCCGGGTGGTAAGAAGGTAGCTGCGCCGGTCGTTTTCGAGCGAGACGATCTCAAAGGGCGTCTTCGCCACCTCCTCCAGGTACTCGGCCAATACCAGCGGCGTCGAGTTGCCCGGCCAGATGTATTTTGTAGTGAAGGTGGAGAACGGATGCTTCTTGGCGGTGGCGCACGCATCCAGAAAGACGCGTCCGCCGGGCTTGAGCAGGCGCTGGTACTGCCGCAAAGTGGCGGCGTAGTTCGGTAGGTGTTCAGTCACGCCCAGATTCACTATCGCATCGTACGGCTCATCGGCTGTGTGCTCCAGAAAATGCTCGCGCAGCACGCGGCACGGCAGCGATTCGCGTGCGATCAGGCCGTTGACGAACTCCTCGGATTCCTTCGATATGGTGAGCGAGGTCACTTGCACACCGCGGCGCCCGGCATGCTCGGTGAAGGTACCCCATCCCGCGCCGATATCGAGCACGCGCCAACCCGCTTTTATGCCGCAAGATTCGATCGCCGTGTCCAGCTTCCTTTGTGTGGCCGTTTCCAGCGACTCTTCGTCGCTTGCGAAGTAGGCGTGCGAATAGCAACGCGATTTCCGATCGAGGAAGGTAAGGTAGAAATCCGCGTCGGCGTCATAGTGTTCGCTGATCCATTGCGTGTCGCTGCGGATCTGCCCGCGGAACAGCTTCTGGCCGTAGTTCGACCAGAGGTACACGAGCAGATGTTTATCGGTCAGGCTGCTGCGGAGATCCAGCGCCGCAACCAGATCGCCCTCGATGCTGAGATCGCCGAAGAGATAGGCCTCGCCGATGCGCATCTCATCCAGAGACTTCAGGGCGGCTACCGCCTTTTCGTTGTGAAGCGTGAGGCGGAACTGCACCTGCCCGTCGCCCACGCGGCGCACCAGACGGCCCGGCAATTGAAACTCGAACGCCGCTCCAGTGGGAAGGTGGCTTCCGAACGTGCAAATCAGTTTTTCGAGCCGTGACAGGGGCACCGCGGGGTCATGCGTTATAGGAACGGTCGTAGCGCTCATGGAATCTCCTCACACTTCTCACGATCGGAATCGCTTAACCGATCCGGGCGGCTGCTGCACGGCCAACCACTGCAGCACCTGCGGCTCTAAGCCCAAGGCGCCGCCGAAGCCGAGATCGAGATCGGATCGGAAATACACATGCCCTCCTCGCTCCACCCAACGCACCGTGAGGGCGTCGGAGGCATCGCCAATCGCCGCACGCAGCGTGTAAGCCGGGACGATGGGGTCGTAAACCGCCGCCACCAGCAACGAGGGAATGTCCAATTGATGGATCCTGGTGGCGACGCTCTCCCGCTTGTAATAGTCTTCGGGGCTTTGGAAGCTGAAGCGGGGCACCACCGTCATGGCATCGCGCTCGCGGCAGAAACGCGCGCGACGTACCTGGCACGCGGGCGTCAGGAAGCGCCGGCGGGCGGCCGCCCGCTCGTACACCCGATTCACGTTGGCAAAAACGTGACGCCGGTAGAAGGCGCGGGACGGATGATCGAAGGCGATGGTGGCCAGGTCCAGGTCGAGCGGCGGGCAGATGGCGGCTACCGCGGCCAGGCGCGCATCCACGCGGTCAAGCGCAGCCTTCAAGGCCAGGTGGCCGCCGACGGAAAAACCCATAAGATGAATTCGGCGGTAGCGCGCAAGGTCCGGGCTGGCCAATGCTGCGCGAATGTCTTCGGTGAGTCCGCCGTGGAAGATATCTTCGCCAGAGCCATCGGCGCCGCGCATGGAAAGGCACAGAGCCGATAGACCGCAGTGAACCGTGGCACGCGCGGCGGCACGGATGTAGGGGCTGATCGCATCGCCGCCGAGTCCGTGGATGAGTACGACCAGGGTGTCTGATCGGGGATGGTTCATGTGCAGGCCACTGAGGAGCACCCGGCCTACGACCGGATCTTCGACGGTGGCTTCAAACGGCTGCGAGGCAGGTAGCAGGGAGGGGAGCAGAGCGCCGGCGATGGCCGGAAGCACTGTCCAGAAGTGACCGGAGACCGGCCCCGCCGAACTTTGGAAATTCTCGCGACCAGTCGTTGCGTGCATAGCGATTAGTTGTCCTCACCTGTATAAGCGAAATTCGCGCAGTGAATTTTGCACAATGTTGAAAGTTTTTGGTACTTGCCTGTAAAACGGGAACGGAACAGGAAATCGGAGCGGCCTGATAATCCCAACGTCGCCCATGCGATATTGGCCAATAAGAGATTCTAAATGAACGAGTTAAGTATCGAAGCAGCCGACACCCATCCGCGCGCCGGCGGTCGCGGCGACGGACCACGGGCGGCGGGCGCCGGGACGGGCCGCTGGCATCGGGCCGCGGTAAGCGCGTTACGGCAACCCGACCCCGCGGACTTCGGTCATCCGGAATTTACCGCCCGGCGCAACCGCGCCACGGGCGTGCAGGCTGCGTGTCGGCGTCCCGGTGAAGTGGGCGCGCGCCGACGTTCCCTGGTGGATCACGACGACTCGGAAATCTTACGCCCTCCGCCCGCGCATCCCCATCCGCGCGCCGGCGGTCGCGGCGACGGACCGCGGGCGGCGGGCGCCGGGACGGGCCGCCGGTATCGCGCGCGTGAAGAGCGGCTAGTCCGCCGGCGTGCGCAGGGAACTGGTGGTCGCGGCAGGCGCTCCTGAAACGCTCCGGACGTCGCGGCCCACTTTGGGCTTGCGCGACCGCGCCATCATCGCCGAGCTCCTCGGCCGTGCGCTGCGCCGGTGCGCGGTGGCGGCGCTCACGATGGGCGCGCTTCGAGCGGATTCACGCCTGAGGCGACGGTCGCCCCACGGATCGCCCGGGGTAATCGCCCGCGACGGGCGGGCAGCACAGATGGCTGCGCGGCGTCCCGGTGCAGTGGCCGCTGAATCACGGCGCATTTCAAACTGGGCGCCATCCAATGCCCGCCTCGACACGCTGGGTGGCGCGGTGCGGGCTGAGGCGCTCCTGGTTGTGCTGGAATTCAGCGTTTCTTCGCCAGGGGGCCAAGCGGCGAAACCCAACTTCCGAGTGTCCGACGATCCGCCCTTATCGCCCCCAAACTCCCGATTGTCGGCAACCCGAGATCATGCGCGAAACACCGTCACTGCTCCGGTTTCGATGTCGCGGGCTTGGTGGCCGCGACGCGAGTCTCCCTCCCGCTCACGAACACCTTCATAGAGTTCTCGGTTTCGCCCGACTCGTCGGTGTATTCGTAGGAGTCCGCTGAAACAACCTTCATGATGTACCGGGTGTGATACATCTTCCCGCCAAAACTGCTCTCCCCAAGCCATGTCCATACGTCGCCGCTCACCGTACCAGTCTTGTTTTCTACTCCTCCTGAACTGTCGACCGCGTGGTATCGGTATGTCTTGGAGGTCGGATCGTAGTAGACGAAGGAAGCCTCCGAGTATTTCCTTCCGGGTCTATTCAGTGCTGCCTCGCAAATCACCGCGAAGCCGCCCGCCGTCCATCTGCAATCATCAGTGCCACTGAATTTCGTCGCTGGCGAGTTCGGCCCCATTGCCCCGGCCTTCACTTCGTCTTCGACCGTGAACTTGCCGACCATTACTGCCAGCTTCTTCACTTCCGGGCCAGGCGTTGTCTGAGACTGAGCGCGAGCCACGATCACGCTCGAAGCGCATGCCAGCAAAAATGAGAGCAACGTTGTGAGATAACGCATTGGACGCTCCCTTCAGGGATGCCACGCACCGTCCTGCTCAGGGTAGCGTAACAAGCAGCCCAAACAGGTGGTGGATTCTCCACTCACCTCCGCCTCGACGAGGTTGTCAGCGTTCGCTGGAGGTTCCTCGTTCGCCATTTGAGGTAATTATGACTCAAGCGATGGCAGATAGCGCTGCAGTTCGTTTGGACTGCCATGAGGTTGCCTCACGGCCCCGAAAGACAAAGTTGCGGGAGGTTTTCGCAAGCACTTGGCCGTGTAACAGCCTTATCCGGCCAATCTCTGCTCGTTATACGGCGGGGTTGAGTTTGCGGGTTTCGGAGAGGATTTTCGTCAGCCGATTGGAGAGCTGATCGAGGCGATGTCTGGGAGGGCCGTCCGGGAGC
>JBEKPZ010000351.1:0-9788 GCA_049520215.1 Bryobacteraceae bacterium
GACGCTGGGCGGGCTGGCGCTGGCGGTGGGCATCCTGGTGGACGACGCCACCGTGGAGATCGAGAACATCGAGCGCAACCGCCTGCTTGGGAAGGAACTGCGGGAGGCCATTCTGCACGGCGCGCAGGAGATCGCGGTGCCGGCGTTCGTTTCCACGCTGTGCATCTGCATCGTTTTCGTTCCCATGTTCTTCCTCAGCGGCGTGACCCGCTTTCTGTTCGTACCTCTGGCGGAAGCCGTAATCTTCGCCATGCTGGCTTCCTATCTGCTGTCGCGAACGCTGGTGCCGACCATGGTGATGTATCTGCTGCGGAATCACAACCTGCACGCGCAGCCCGGCTTTTTGGGGCGCTTCCACCAGCGATTTGAAAATGCCTTCGAGCGCCTGCGCGACAGCTACCGGAACGCGCTCCAGGCGTGCATGCGGCACGGACGAGCATTCGCGGCGGCATTCCTGGCGCTGTGTGTGGCATCGCTGGGCTTCGTCTTCGTGCTGGGGCAGGACTTGTTTCCCCAAGTGGACGCCGGTTTGATGCGCCTGCACGTGCGCGCGCGAACCGGACTGCGCATCGAAGAGACTGCCCGCCTTACCGATGAGATCGAAAACGACATCCGCACCATGATCCCAGCGGCCGAATTGGACACCATGCTCGACAATATCGGCCTGCCCTATAGCGGCATCAATCTGTCCTACAGCAACGCGGGGACGATCGGCACTCCGGACGCGGAGATTCTGGTCTCGCTCAAAGAAGGCCACCGGCCGACCAGCGAATACGTGAAGCTGCTGCGGGAAGAACTGCCGCGGCGGTTTCCGGCTACCCAATTCTTCTTCCAACCGGCGGACATCGTCACACAGATCCTGAACTTCGGCGTGCCCGCGCCCATCGATGTACAAATCGCCGGCAGCGATCAACTGGGCAACTACAACGTGGCTCGCCAATTGGCTAACCGGATTCGCGCCATCCCTGGCGCGGTGGATGTGCATGTGCAACAGGCTTATGACGCGCCGGCGCTGCGCCTGGAAGTGGATCGGACCTTCGCGCAATCGGTGGGACTCAGCCAGCGCGACGTGGCCGGCAATTTGCTGGTCTCTCTGAGTTCCAGCTTTCAGACGGCGCCCACGTTCTGGCTGAATCCGAAGAGCGGCATCAGCTACAACGTAGCCGTGCAGACGCCGCAGTATCGGGTGGATTCGGTGAAAGCGCTGCTCGACACACCCATCCGCACGCCGAATTCGCCCGACCCGCAGATCCTGGGAAATTTGGCGTCGTTTCGCCACGGGAGCCAGCCCGCCGTGATCTCGCACTACAATGTGCAGCCGCTGGTGGACGTGTTCGCCTCGGTGCAGGGCCGCGATCTGGGCGGCGTGGCGAGGGATGTCCGCAGCGTCATCCAGCCGCTCCAAAAGCAGCTTCCGCGCGGCAGCCACTTGACCATCACGGGACAGGTGTCCACCATGTCGCAATCCTTTATCGGATTGGGCGCGGGGGTGGCGATGGCCATCGTGCTGGCCTACCTGCTGATCGTGGTGAATTTCCAATCCTGGCTGGACCCGTTGATCATTATCACGGCGCTGCCCGGCGCATTGGCTGGAATCACGTGGGCCTTGCTGCTGACTCACACCACTTTGAATGTGCCGTCGCTCACCGGCGCCATCATGTGCGTGGGCGTGGCGACAGCCAACAGCATTCTGATGGTCTCCTTCGCCCGGGAACGGATGGACGAAGGGATGCCCGCGCGGGAGGCCGCGGTGGCGGCGGGGCATACTCGCATGCGGCCTGTTCTGATGACCGCACTGGCCATGATCATCGGCATGGCACCCATGGCGATGGGGCTTGGCGAAGGCGGAGAACAGAATGCGCCGCTCGGACGGGCGGTGATCGGCGGACTGCTGTTCGCCACCGTCGCAACCCTGTTCTTCGTTCCCACGGTATTCGGTTTACTTCACGGAGCAAGAGAATAATTATGACTACCCAAGAAATTCCATTATCAGAACCCGAATTAGAACCCGAGGCAGAAATCCTGACCAGCCAGCCGCCGGCAAGCAGGCGATGGATGATGGCGGCACTATTAGCCGTACTCGGGCTGTTCGCTGCTGGTGCGCTCAGCATCAAAGCGCGCGCCAAGGAGCAGACGGCTTTGTCGGCGGAAACCGCGCGTCTGGCGGTGATCACGGTTTCGACCGGCTACCCGCAGCCCGAGCCGCGGTCGAACGAACTGGAGTTGCCCGGCAGCGTGCAAGCGTACACGGAGTCGCCCATCTATGCGCGGACCAACGGCTATCTTTTGCGTTGGTACAAAGACATCGGCGCGAGTGTGCAGAAGGGCGAGTTGCTGGCCGATTTGGATACGCCGGAAGTGGACCAGGAACTATCGCAAGCGCAAGCCGCGAGGCAGCAGATGGTGGCGGCGCTGGACTTGGCGCGCACCAGCGCGGATCGCTGGCGCGAATTGCGCCGCACCGATTCCGTCTCGCAACAGGAACTGGATCAAAAGACCAGCGACTACGCGCAGGCGCAGGCGAACATGGCCGCGGCGGATGCGAATGTCCGGCGGCTGCAGGAGATGGAATCGTTCAAACACGTTTACGCGCCCTTTGCGGGCGTGCTCACGCGGCGCAATGTGGACATCGGCGCGTTAGTGAACGCGGGCAACGGGGGATCGGGCAAAGAGCTGTTCAATCTGGCGCTGATCGATCCGCTGCGCGTATATGTGAGCGTTCCGGAAGCCGACGCCCCAAGCATACGCGCGGGTATGCGGGCGTGGATCGGGCTGGCCGAATTTCCAGCGTCGCGCTTCGGCGGGACCGTAGTGCGGACGGCCAATGCCATCGACCAGAACACGCGTACGCTGCTCACCGAGGTGGATGTGCCGAATAAGGCCGGACGGCTCCTTCCGGGCGCCTATGCGCAAGTTCACTTCGACGTGCCGGTGAACGGCATGCGGCTGTCGGTGCCATCGAGCGCCATGTTGTTCCGTTCGGAAGGGCCGAGCGTGGCCGTGGTGGGGCCCGGCGATCGGGTGCAACTGCGGCCCATCGCGATCGGGCGCGATTTCGGCACGAGCCTGGAAATTCTGCAGGGCGTTAAGGCGAACGATCGCGTAGTCGAGAATCCTCCGGATTCTTTGGAGAACGGGCAGGTCGTGCGGGTGATGGTGGGGAAACCTTCATGAGACGCCTGTCTTTGCACTGCCTGGGGGGCGGGCTTAAGCCCGCGCGGGGCTTTAGCCCCGCTCCCCTAGCCCTAGCTGCACTAGCCATCCTGCTGGCCGCGTGCCATCCCGTCGGGCCGGATTATCACACGCCTCCCACGCCCCAGCCGCAGCCGGCGGCATGGCACACCGAAGGTCCGTGGCGGCCGGGCGATCCAAAGGACCAGATCCCGAAAGGCGCGTGGTGGGAGATCTTTCAAGACGCCGAGCTGAATCGCCTGGAGACCGCGGTGCTGGCCTCGAATCAGGATCTGGTTTCCGCGAGTGCGCGATTGCAGCAGGCGCGTGCGTTGGCTTCGGTGGCGATCAGCAACTTCTACCCGCAGGCTGGTGTCTCGCCGTCGTTCCAGAGGTTTCGGCTCTCGGCAAACCGCCCGTCTTTGGGAGGGGTGGTGGACGGGCCCATCACGCAAAGCGCCTGGAGCCTGCCATTTGAGCTGAGTTACGAGCCGGACCTCTTCGGGCGCACCAGGCGCAGCGTGGAGAGCGCCAATGCGTCGTATCAAGCCGCCGGCGCGGATCTAGAAAACGTCAAGCTGGTGCTGACCTCGGAAACCGCCGCCGATTACTTCACGCTGTGCGAGGTGGATGCGGAGATCCGCATTCTGGACGACACCGTCGCGTCGATGGAGAAGGCCACGGCGCTGGTGCAAAACCGTCACGATGGGGGAGTCGCATCGGGTCTCGACCTTGCCCAGGAGCAAGCGTTATTGGAGGCGACCCGAACGCAGGCAAAGCTGGAGCGGCAACTGCGCGCCAACTATGAGCACGCGCTGGCGGTGTTGTGCGGCGCGCCGGCCCCGGATTTCCGTGTGGCGGAGGGATCTCTGCAGAAGTATCTTCCGGCGATCCCCACGGGCGTGCCGTCCGATGTGCTGGAGCGGCGTCCGGACATTGCACGGCAGGAGCGGCTGATGGCCGCGGCCAATGCTCAGATCGGCGTCGCCAAGTCGGCTTATTATCCGAGCCTGCAACTGGCGGCCACCGCAGGATTCGAGAGCACCGGCATCGCGAGCCTGATCTCGCTGCCGAGTTCCCTTTGGGCGGTCGGTGCAACGCTGGCACAGCCGCTGATTTCCGGTGGCCGCATCCGCGCCGGCGTGGATTTCGCGAAAGCGGGATACCAGGATTCGGTGGCGCAATATCGCCAGACGGTGTTGGTGGCGTTTCAGGAAGTCGAGGACGCGCTGGCCGGACTGCAGGTGTTTGCGGGCGCGGGGAATTCGCAGGCGTCGGCCGTCGCGGACTCGCAGCGCGCGCTGAATATTGCACTGAATCGTTATACCGGCGGGCTGGTCACTTATCTGGATGTGGTCACCGCGCAGCAAAGCCTGCTTTCCAATCAACGCGAGGCCGCGCAGATTCAAGGCGGCCAATTGGTGGCTTCGGTAATGTTAGTGAAAGCACTCGGCGGAGGATGGGACGCCCACAGCCTTGCCGATATTTCTGTCAAGCCCAGCCTTAAGACGGCCTTCCTGCCTTAACAATTAGTCAATCTTGTGGGGCGGGCAATTTTGCCCGCAGCCGGCTTTCAGCCGGCTTGGCCGCCCCACACTAAAGTCTCGGTATCTCGTGAATTCGTGAATTACTCGTGAGTGCATTTCCCACGAGCCAGCTCTAAGTCGCTCCATTGCAACAGGCATCGCATGGCACGTGAAGTGCGATATCAAAGGCATGATATACAGACCTCTTGGACAATCTGGAATTACAGCTTCCGTCGTGGCGCACGGCACGTGGGCCATCGGCGGATGGATGTGGGGAGGCACCGATGTACAGAAGTCGGTGCGCTCCATTCAAGCCTCACTCGATGCCGGCGTCAACTTCATCGACACGGCGCCGGCCTATGGGCTCGGTCTTTCCGAGCGCATCGTGGGCGAGGCTATTCGTGGGCGCCGCGATAAGGTGATTCTCGCCACCAAATGCGGCTTGGTTTGGCACACGGCGAAGGGCAACTTCTTCGTCGATCAGAATGGCACGCGCATCCACCGCTATCTCGGCGCGGAGTCTATCCGGTACGAAGTCGAACACAGCTTGCGGCGTCTCGAAACGGACTATATCGATCTCTACCAGACGCACTGGCAGGACTCCACCACGCCAATCGAAGAAACTATGGGTACGTTGCTCGCCTTGAAGAGGGAGGGCAAGATACGCGCTATTGGAGTCTCCAACTGCACGCTCGATCAGGTGCGGCAATACCGGGCGGTGGGACCGGTGGACGCTGCACAGGAAAAGTTCAGCCTGCTCCACCGCGACTTGGAACACGAATACCTGCCATATTGCGCGCAAAATCATATTTCGGTTCTGGCGTACTCGCCGCT
This sequence comes from Bryobacteraceae bacterium, assembly GCA_049520215.1. Taxonomy (GTDB): domain Bacteria; phylum Acidobacteriota; class Terriglobia; order Bryobacterales; family Bryobacteraceae; genus Bog-159. Next base: position 5,532 of record JBEKPZ010000351.1, read on the forward strand.
GGCCAACGGGTTGCTCACCGGCAAGGTCGATCCGGAGCGAATCTTCCCGGAGGACGATCTGCGGCGCAATAACCCGATGTTCAGCCGCGAGTCGCGCCTTCGCGTGAGGGAAATGTTCGAGCACCTGGCGCCGGTGACCCGGAAGTACACTTTCACAGACGGCCAGTTAGCGATCGCCTGGACCCTCGCGCAGCCCGGCATCACGCACGCCCTGGTGGGCGCGCGAGACGAACGCCAGGCTGAAGAGAACGCCTGGGCGGGCAGTGTATTGCTGGCTGCGGCCGATGTGATGCGAGTCACTGAGGCGGAGCAGGCTGGCGCGTTGGTGGAGGCTTGAAATGAAGACGCTTCGTTCACACATTCCTATCGCAACTTTCTTGTGCGCCGCGGCCGGACTCGTGGTGGGCTTCCGGGCGTTGCCGCTGCTTTCCGGCGGCACGCCTGGCTCTAGCGAGCAGGCGCTGGCACCCTTCACGGATTATCGCCACGAACAACCCGGCGCAATTCACAGAGTCACTCTAACCGACTTGCCGGAGCCGTATCGCACGCAATCGGCGGACAACCGCCCGCATATCGTCCCACGGCCCGCGGATGCCTGGCCGAAAGCTTTGCCTGGATTCACCGTCACACAGTATGTCACTGGTCTACAGAATCCGCGGCTCGTCCGGCGCGCGCCTAATGGCGATCTGTTCGTGGCGGAGAGCGAACCGGGACGCATCCGCGTGCTGCGCGGCGTAGGCGCGGATGGCAAGGCGCGGACCGTGGAAATATTCGCCACTGGTCTGACGCAACCCTTTGGCATTGCCTTCTATCCGCCTGGCCCCGACCCGCAATACGTATACGTGGCGAACACCGGCTCAGTGGTGCGCTTCCCGTACCGCAATGGCGACCTGAAAGCGCGCGGCGCGGCGGAGACCATTGTTCCGGATATCCCTTCCGGTGGCCGCTTGACTGGTGGCGGACACTGGACGCGCGATCTCGCCTTCACGCTCGATGGCGGCAAGATGTTTGTCTCTGTTGGCTCACACTCCAATGACGACGATGCCGACAATAACCCGCAGGAATACCATCGCGCCGATATCCTGGAATTTAACCCGGATGGCAGCGGCGGCCGGATTTACGCGTACGGCATCCGCAACGCGGTGGGCATTGCAACGAATCCCACCACGGGCGAATTGTGGGCCTCGGTGAACGAGCGCGATGGCCTCGGCGACAATTTGGTGCCGGATTACATCACGCATGTGCAGCCTGGCGGGTTCTACGGCTGGCCCTGGTTCTACATGGGCGGGCACCAGGATCCGCGGCAACAAGGCAAGCATCCAGAATTGCAGAGCAAAGTGATCACGCCAGACGTTCTGCTGCAGCCGCACAACGCATCTCTCGAGATGACCTTCTACGACGGCGGGCAGTTTCCCGCTGAATATCGGGGCGATGTCTTCGCCGGCGAACATGGTTCGTGGAATAAGTCCGTGCGCACGGGTTACGAAGTCATCCGGGTTCCGATGAAAGCGGGGCACGCCACAGGAGAGTATCAGGATTTCTTAACCGGTTTTGTGACTGCCGACGGCGACGTATGGGGTCGGCCGGTGGGCGTCGCAGTGGCGCAGGACGGCTCGCTAATTGTGACTGACGATGGCTCGAATAGCGTGTGGCGCGTCAGCTATTCAGTCCGATAGTCATGCGTCGGGGCCGTTGTGCATCGTGAAAGGCGGTCGCGCCGGCATCGGATAGTCCCCAACGGTCCGATGCCGGCACCTCAGTGGATAGCGTCCGGATGCCCCGTGCTCAGGACTTATCCACTACAGGATGGGTTAAACTTAGGTTTTTCACCCACATGCCACTCTCTTGACAGGAGTTCAATTCCATGAATCTCTTAACCCGTTACGTCTCACTGCCACTGTTGCTGGCTTCCGCAGTCGCGCAAGCGCAGCAACCCGCCGCCCCCGTACCCACGACCGCAGCCCAGGCTGCCACGCGCGATACCAGCTACATCGACGCCCAGGGCACGGCGCACGTCACGCGAGTCGTTCCCGTTCCGAAGACCATCAGCGCCGAGGCGCAGCGTCGGCTGAGCCGGCCCGAGCCCGACCAGGGTCCGCCACAGTCTCTGGCCGACCGCCGCAAAGGCACCGATGCCTACACGGCTCGTGCGCGCGTGGAATGGAGTCGCCTTTGCCCCAATCAGCTCGTCGAAGAGACGATGGCCGGTGTTCCGGTTCGCATTGTCACCCCGGAAGGGCTGCCCGAAGCTAACCGTGACAAGGTGCTTCTCAACCTGCACGGCGGTGGCTTCAACTCGGATTCCGGCTCCTACACGGAATCGATTCCCATCGCAGGATACAGCAAGATCAAGGTGGTCGCCGTGCTTTACCGTCTGGCGCCCGAGCATCCGTTTCCCGCGGCCGTCGATGATTCGGTAGCCGTCTACAAGGAGTTGCTTAGAACCTACAAGTCCAGCCACATCGCGATCTATGGCACCTCGGCAGGGGCCATACTGACCGCTGAGGCGGCCGTCCGCCTGAAGCAATTGGGCCTGCCGTTCCCCGCTGCTCTCGGCATCTTCAGCGGCATGGGTGACTTCAGCCGCTTCGGCGACTCGGAGGCGCTCTATGCCTTGCGGGGCTTGTCAGGACATCTTGATGCACCTGAGCCAGAACCTCATGACCCGGAGTACGTAGCTGCCACTAACCCACGGGATACCGTGCTCTCGCCGATCTTCTCCGACCTGCATGGGCTGCCGCCTACGCTGTTCATCACCAGCGGTCGAGATCTGCTGCTCTCCGGCACCGTGAACCTGCACCGCGCTTACCTGAACGCCGGCGTCGATGCGCGGCTAGTGGTCTTTGACGCCCTGCCCCACGCCTTCTGGTACGACTCCACGCTTCCTGAGGCCATCGAGGCTAACCACATGATGGCCGACTTCTTCGCACAACAATTAGGAAGGTGAGCCACCGATTGGGCGGATATCGAACAGGTGCTTGCTTCCGGATGCCCGTAAGAAGGGATTGGATTTGGTAGGATCATCGGAGGGCCATGCGGACAAGGGTAGTATAGTTCTCCTTTTGTTGGCCATTGGTTTGTCGGCGCTAACTGACTTTTTCCGCTGAAAGTTGAGCGAGAAAATCCGCTTCGGCCGCATCGACGAAGGCACGATAACCTTGCGGGTCGATGAATGGACTAGGTCGGGCGCCCTTTTCCAGGCGTTTGAACTTCTCGATCATTCCGTAATAGCCGCCGTGCGCGCCCAGGAAGACGTCGCATTTTAGCGAACGGAGGGTCTGGAACGTCCTCTTATAGTCCTCCCCGATGCCTGGATACGTTGGATGATTGACGAGACGTACACCCGGATTGATCGCGGTGCCGCCCACAAAAACCACATCGTAGATCTTGCCGGCGTCGGTCGCCTGCATGGTCCACGTCGTGCATCCGATGCTGTGGCCCAGCGTCAGGTGAGCCGTTAACGTTACGCCACCGAGCGTCACGCGCTCGCCATCGGAGACCGCGTGGTCCACGTGAACCGGCGGATAGGTGACCTCCCGTCCAAATCGCGAATCGGTTTTTCCACCGCTTTGGAGCACGCCGACTTCGCGTTCGCTCGAATAGATCTTCGCTCCGGTGATTTGCTGTAGCGCAGCCTGACCCGCAACGTGGTCTAAGTGCGCCTGACTGTTGAGGAGGATCTTCACGTCGGTGATCTTGAACCCAAGTTTCTCCACACTTCCGCGAATTATGGCCGGTGTATCTTCGTACCCGCTGTTCAAGAGGAAGTGGCCCTTGGGCGTTACGATCAGGTACGAGGCGATGTCCTCCGTCCCGACGTAGTAGAGGTTGTCCATGATGCGATACGCCGGGAAGGGGCTGTTCCCCGCATGTGGCGTTTGCGCGCAAGCGGCGGACGCTACCGCGACGGCGAGGGCGAGAAGGAGACGGGAGCGCTTCACTGATTCATTATAGGAAAGTGGAGGGGCGACTTTGGCGATTCGGCGTCGCTGTCACTCAGGCGCGCGCCAAGCGACTGGCAAAGCACCGGGGAAATTCTTGGGTCGCAGCCTTTGCGCACAGCTAGCCGCCATTGCGCCGAACAGGCTGGTTTCCCCTACGGTCGTCCCCCGCCGGCGACACTCGCCGGGTGCTGGTTCGGATTCTGATAGTTCGGAAAAGCGGGCCGATGCGGCGCCGGAACCGAATTCTTCTCCAACTGCTCCAATGCGATCGACACCGCGCGCTCCAATTGCGGATCGTGGCCGTCATGCACGG
>JBEKPZ010000352.1:0-13292 GCA_049520215.1 Bryobacteraceae bacterium
CCCGACTGGCGTTCTCCCAATGCGCGGATGCGCGCGTTAATCCGCAGTTTATGCAGCGCACTGGATAAAACGGAATCATCAGTAGCCACAGGCCGAAGGTGACTAGCACCATGAAAAGCGTGCCGCATCCCAAGTCCCTCTTGAATCCTGACCGATTCCCGCAGTTGGGGCAGAAAATCATCTGCATGTCAGCCCAATTCTATATCCATTCATAATCGAAAGCCAAACGGAGAATACCGGGACCTTTATGCCAGTAAGAGAAGAAATCAAGAAACGGATTGCCGAGGTAGTAGCGAAGATGGCCGATGAGAACTACTGGCCACCAGCAGCCAATGCGGAAGAGGAACTTTGTTTTGCTTTACGCTTCAGGATAATGGAGGATCGCCAGATTCCCGGCGAGACTCCAGAAGAGACGCGAAAAGACTTAATACACTCAGAGAAGCTGGGTCGTCTTTTATCGCCAATGCATCCTGCAACTCGGATTCAAGCTCGATCCAAGCAGGTGGCAGACGGTTTGTCTCCATCTGAAGCAAAGCCGCAAAATCCTTGGCCCCCGCAGGGTTTTGTTTCATTGCTTGAGCAAGCACTGCACGAAGTCCTCGATCCTCAATCTCCAACCGGAGCCAGCGAAGCACAAGCCAACGGAACAGCACGCGGTCCATTGTGATCGTTTTCAAGTCTTCCAAATCTTCCATATTCGCAGAATTGTAGCATGGGCAACGTTTGGCGGTATGATGGAACCAGCATGAAGACGCAAGCGGAAACGATAGCAGACCTCAGCGCAAGGTGTGCGGGGCCGGACCAGTTCCAGAACTTCGACCGTGGCATCCGGGCGTGCCTCAGTGTGCCCAAGGAAGCCTTATTGAAGGAAGAGGCGCGGCAGAAGCGGCTCAGGGCGCGGCGGCGCGCCCGCAAGCTCGCCTGAATTTCCCGGCCTGTCACGCCGCTACCAGTTTATCACTTTAGGCAAGTATATATTTACCCTAAGTTACGACAACCTGGGGCTGGGCGGCAACGCGACAGACCGGCCTAACCAGGTGTCTGCTCTAACCTATCCGGGTACCGTAGGGGAATTCTTCAACACGTCGGCCTTCGCCGCTCCCGCGAATCTCGCTTGGGGCAACTCGCAGGAAGGCGCCATCCGAGGTCCCAGCCGTATCAACTTCAACCTGTCGATGTTCAAGCAATTCCGCTTCCAGGAAAAAGCGAACCTCCGATTTGGGGCGGAGTTCTACAATGCGTTCAATCACACGCAGTTTCACGACCTGAACACGTCGTTCGGCAATTCCTCTTTCGGTCAGGTTACGGATACCTACGACCCACGGACCATTGAACTTTCGCTAAAATTGAGCTTCTGACACGTGAAACACAGGGGAGGGGTCGCGAACGCGATCCCTCCGATACCGCCGGGAAGGTGCCAGCCGGGCGCGCCGGCGTCGATAGCCGATGTGCTGATCGCTCAGTACGGCTAGCCAGATGAACCTCGATGAAGTCGCGAAGCGGGCGGGGGTTTCCACCGCAACCGTATCGCGCGCCCTGAACCATGCCGGCGTAGTCCGGAATGGCACGCGGCAGCGCGTGATGCGAGCGGTTTCGGAGCTCAACTATCAGCCCAACCTGCACGCGCGATCGCTCGCCAAAGGCGCCAGCCGCACGCTCGGCATGATCGCTTCGAATCTGCAGAATCCTTTCTTCTTCGACATCTTTCGCGCCCTCGAAGGCGACGCCCACGTCCACGGATATGAGGTCGTGGCCGCCAACACGGACTACGATTCGGAAAACCTGGTGAGGAGCGTAAGATTGATGATCGGACGCCGCGTGGCAGGCTTGGCGGTAATCGTGTCGGAAATGGAACCGGACCTGATATCCGAATTGGCTGCCAGCAAGCTCCGCGTGGTGTTTTATGACGTGGGAACAGCCGGTCGCACCATGTCCAACATCCGCGTCAACTACCGGCGCGGCATCGAGCGGGTAGTCGAGTATTTGCACTACCTGAATCACCGCCGGTTGGCCTTTGTGGGTCACCACACGACACTGGGACCCATTGGCGAGCGCGAGAAAGCTTTCGTGGAAACCGTATCCCGCTACGCGCCCGGAACGGAGTGGCGCGCCGTCGCCACTCAAGACGGGCTGGAGGGCGGTCAGCAGGCCGCCCGCGATGTCCTCGGCTCGGGATTCCAGCCCACGGCCATCATCTGTGTCAATGACGTCATGGCCGTTGGCGTCCTGAGGGAGGTGCGCGAACGGGGTTTGCGCGTACCCGAGGACGTCTCCGTGACCGGGTTCGACAACATCAAACTGTCTGAGTTCAGTTATCCATCGCTCACTACGGTGCACATCCCGAGGGACCGTATCGGCCACCTCGCATTCAGCATGCTCGTGCCGGAATCTGCGCGTGGCAAATTGCCGGGGCGCGAGATCGTCCTCGATCCCGAACTGGTATTGCGGGACTCCACGGGCCCCGCGCCGCGCACGCAGGGATCCTCATGATTCGGCGGCGGGACGCATTCTACGTTCTGCTGGCGGTTTCCATCGCCGGACGCGCCCGCGCCGCCGCAGGGTGCCAGACCCTGCCCGCCCGCAACCCGGCCGACATTCCGGCCCTGGCAAATGCGGGCCTCGCGTTTTCGCGGCAGCAGCATTACCAGGAAGCCGCGGACTGCTATCGCAAGGCGCTTTCTATTGAACCGAAAATCCTGGAAGTCCAGTTGAATTTGGGACTGGCCGAGTTCAAGTTGGGAGATTTCAAATCGGCCCTGGGACCGCTCGGCGCGGTCCTCGCAATCGATCCCCAGAACCTCCAGGCCCACACGCTGCTGGGGATGAGTTACTACGGCGCCGGCATGTACGCCCAGGCCGTTCCCGAGTTGGATCGCGCTTTGGCCGCGGATCCCAACAACACGCAACTGCACCATGTGGTCGCGCAGAGCTGTCTGTGGTCCGGCCAGCACGAAAGAGCGCTGCAGGAATTCGAGTGGCTGCTGCGCGAACAGCCCAATTCCGCGGCGACCCGCATGCTGATGGGCGAGGCGTTGGACGGCTTGGGCCGCGATGCGGACGCCGTCGTCGAGTTCCAGGCCGCTGCCACGGCTTCTCCCAAGGAACCCAATGTGCATTTCGGCCTCGGCTATCTGTACTGGAAAGAACGCCGTTACGACGAGGCCGAGGGCGAGTTCCGCCGCGAACTGGCGAACGATCCGTCGCATGCGCAAGCCAATGCTTACCTCGGCGACGTGCTTTTGCATCGCGACGATGCGGAAGGCGCGCGGCCGCTGCTGGAGAAAGCCCGCCGTCTGGATCCGAAGATTCGCATCGTCCACCTGGATCTGGGTATCTTACATGCCGGCCACAAAGAGTATGAGCCCGCTTCCCGGGAACTCCGCGAGGCCGTACGGCTGGATCCCTCCAGAGCCGACGCGCACTACCGCCTGGCGCAGGTCTATCAGAGCCTGGGGCGCACGACGGAGGCCAAAGCCGAGCTCGCCACCGTGCGGCGACTGCACGAGAAGCGTAACGAGGATCTGCTCCAACAAATCTCGGGTAAGCCGCCCGGGTTGGAAGTGCCCTGACGCGGCCGCTGCAGGGTGCCACTCATCCTGGGATTTCCCGGCACTGCCTTGGGGCACAATGGAATGATGCCCGGTCCATGCCAATACCAGAGTCGTTGCGACGCTGTGACCCGCCAGCAGACATCCCTTGATTTCCTGTTTCGTCCCTGTTTTACAGGTTGCGGCCTGCTGAAGCCCACGAACCGGAAGCGATATGAGCCGGCGCGCCATCGGCCCTATTCCAGAGCGATTTCGACGCCAGAGAAAATCCATCGACGAAATCGATCTGAATAGAGCGATTTATTTCGCTTGCTCACGGACCGAGCGGTTCTTTACAGTAGACATCATGAAGTTCGGCGCTGTTCGATTCGTCCCTTGTATCTCTCTGTTGCTGGTATCGACCGTAGCGCTTATGGCGGCAGAAACCGCGCATTTGTCCATCGACGCATCCAAGGCCGGAGCGAAGATCGACCGCAACCTCTTCGGCCAGTTCGCGGAGAATCTCGGACACGGCCTTTACGAGGGAATCTGGGTTGGCACGGATTCCCCAATTCCGAACACGCGCGGGATCCGCAATGACGTTGTTATCGCGCTTCGGGCTTTGAAGGCGCCCAATGTCCGCTGGCCGGGCGGCTGCTTTGGCGACGAGTACCATTGGCGCAAAGGAGTCGGCCCAACCGGGCAGCGGCCGGCAACGCTCAACTCCGCATGGGGTGGCGTGGTTGACGCGAACAGCTTCGGCACCCACGAATTCATGGATTTCCTCCAGCAGATCGGCAGCCAGGCATACGTCTCGATCAACGTCGGATCCGGGACTCCGCAGGAAGCGGGCGAATGGCTGGAGTACATGACCGCCGCGCGACCGACGGCGCTGGCCAAAGAGCGGGCCGCCAACGGACATCCCGATCCCTACAGCGTCGGCTTCCTTGGCATTGGAAACGAGACTTGGGGCTGTGGCGGCAACATGACCGCGGACTATTATCTGAGCCAGCTCAAGATCTACAGCCACTTCGTCAGGAATGACAATCCTTCCCAGCAGGGCCCCAACCAGATGCTCAAGATAGCGGTCGGCCCGGGCACTCCCGAAACCGAGTGGACCGAGACCATCATGAGGGCCTGGCAGCATCACGACTGGAGCTGGAATATCGAGGGCCTTTCGCTGCACTGGTATACGGTGCCCAACGGCTGGCCCCCCTCGACGCCTTCGACCGGCTTCGGCGTTGAGGATTACGGGAAATCGCTGAAGTCAACGCTGTTTATGAATGAGTTGCTGCGCAGGCAGGAGACTGTCATGGACAAGTACGACCCGCAGAAGAAGGTCGCCCTGGCGGTGGACGAATGGGGCGCATGGCACGCGGCGCTGCGCGGTACGAATCCGGCCTTCCTGGTCCAGCAGAACAGCCTTAGGGACGCCATCCTGGCATCGCTGAACCTGAACATCTTCGCGCGGCATTCCGACCGCGTGCGGATGGCCAACATCGCCCAGATGATCAACGTGCTGCAGGCGATGATTCTGACGGACAAGGGGCAGATGGTTCTCACTCCGACCTACTACGTTTACAAGATGTATGTTCCATTCCAGGACGCGAAGTTTGTTCCGGTCGCCTTTGACCCCGGCACTTACACGCAAGGCAGCATCAGCCTGCCGCGAGTGGATGCTATCGCTGCCAGGGACGCGTCCGGCAGGCTTTGGCTGGAAATCACGAACCTCGATCCCGAAAAGCCGGTTGACTTGGATGCTGAGATCGCCGGCATGACGGCGAAGTCGGCGAAGGGAGAGACACTGGCTGCATCCGCCGTCGACAGCGTGAACACCTTCGAAGCGCCCGGCGCCGTGGTGCCGAAGCCTGTTTCCGCAAATCTAAATCTAAAAGGCGGCAGGCTGGCGCTGACCGTCGAGCCAAAGTCGGTGACAGTCGTCTCGCTGGAGCCATGATGAAGACTGCGGGTAGGGTACTCTTGCTGGCAGCGCCTTTCCTTGCGGGCCGTGTGTGCGGCTCAGACCCGCACGGTGAACGTCGCCATCGACCCGTCGGAGACCGGCGCCCCGATTTCGAAGTATCTCTACGGCCAGGACCAGTTCGTCACCATGGATGCAGACCACCCTTACTTGGGCGATCATACGCCGCGCATCCAACTCGATGGGAAGCAACCGCGCGGCTTCGGACAGTCGGGGCTGGCCGTGCGGAAGGGGAGAGCGTATACCGGCAGAGTTGTTCTGGCGGGCAACCCTGGCGCAGTGGTAAAGGTGACCCTGGTCTGGGGCACAGAGGCTAATGATCGGCAGACGGTGACGATTCGCGCCCTTGGCCCCGCGTATCGGAAGTTCCCGCTCCGATTCGCAGCCCGGGGCGATAACGACGATGGACGGCTCAAGATCGCCGGAACCGGCGAGGGGGAGTTGCATGTGGGCGCGGTCTCGCTGATGCCGGCAAACAACATCGAGGGCTTCTCTCCAGCACTGGTTTCAGAGCCGCTTCGCTGATCTGCGCAGTGGCGCTCACTACCTCCCATTGCGTCACTTCGTCCACCGCATTGATGTGATAGACCCCCTTCACCCCGTCCCGATCTCCCTGGTGCACGGTATCCACCCGCAGGTATCCCGGCCGACCCTCGGGTTGCGGCGCGCGCCGCTCGCCGATGGCTACCTGCACGGCACGCGTGCCTTGGTAGACCACCCGCTGCTTCCGGAACCCGTTGCGACCAAGACCGGGCCCTCCTGGTAGCAGCAGGGCCCCAGGAAGCCTTACCGCGGGACTTGTGATCGACGACAACACCGGCGACCTGTTCGTTGCGTACGACTCGGCCGGACAGAATTCCGTAATCTACGTCGTACACCCGGATCAGTCGCAAGAGGTCTTCGCAACGTTCCCAGTCGGAGCCGGCCTCGACGGCATGACGCCCGATTTTTTCGGCAACCTTTACCTCGCGGATGCGTTTCTCGGCTATGTTTGGCGGGTGAGCGCTTCCGGAGGTACGCCCGAGATCTGGCTCGATATGCACGCTCCCGGAAGCTTGCAGATTCCCGGACCAAATGGCATCAAGTTCGACCTGTTTCAGCGAAACCTCTACGTCTCCGTCTCGTATCAGGGAACGATTTACCGTATCCCGATGCAGGAGAATGGCAGCGCTGGAACTCCCGCAGTGTATGCGAGTAACCTGACGCCGGACGATTTTGCATTCGATCTGCTGGGGAACCTGTACGTTGCTACCGAGCCCAGCATGTCGGTTGTGCGGATATTCCCCGATGGCACGCAGGAGACGATCGCGTCGGCGGCGGACGGTTTGGAAAACACCTCCGCGGTCCTCTTTGGTAGAAACGGAGCCGCGATACTCGACCTGTACATTCTCAGTGGGTCGCAACCTCCGGCACCTACTTCTCACCCGGGAGTTTATCGGCTCGACGTCGGACTGCCGGGATTCCCCGTCAGCATTCCCCAGCTTAATACTTTGGTGGGGCAGCGCATGGCGCTGCCCCGCTGGGCGAGATCCGCTCGCCGAAGATCGAGGCGTAAGCCCCGCGCGGGCTAAAGCTGGAAATCCTGGCTAGAATCACTCAAGCAAGGAACAGCTTCCCGCGCTCGCTGTCTCTCGCCTTTCACGCTCTTTCGCAGTGTAACAGGCTTGACCGCGATCGTACGCTTTGGTCCGCTCGGGGGAAGCGGGAAAACCAGACGCGCCCGCCGCCCGCGTTCCGTCGCCGCGACCGCTGGCGTGCGGATGGGGATGCGCGACGCGCGAAAGGCGGCGCGTCCATGAAACACTCTCCGAGTGGCGTAATCCGGGCGGAGCCGGTCGGAGTATACTAGCGGCGAGATGAATTCGCTGAATATTCGTTCAAGAATCACTTTGCCCAAGCGAGGGGGTGGCCATGACCAAAGATGATGTTCGTCTGCTCTACGAATACGACCGCTGGGCGAACAACAGAGTTTTGCAAGCAGCCACAGCGCTCAGCGCTGAGCAGTTCACGCGAGATCTGGGCGGTGCTTTCTGTTCCGTGCGAGACACATTGGTGCATATCATCGGCGGGGAGTGGATCTGGCTTGCGTATTGGAGGGCGTCGTCCCGTAGCTCCGCCTTTGTCACAGATTTGCGAACGCGACGAGATGCCATGTTCAATCCGCGTGCATTTCCCAACGTGACTGCGGTTCAGCTAAAGTGGGCGGACGTCGAGAAGGAGCAGGTTGAGTTCATGAATCATGTCACTAGCGAATCCTTGGAAGGGATGCTTCCTTTTCGCACAACACAAGTTCGATTGGCGCTTCTGATGCAACATCTGGCGAATCATTCCACTTACCATCGAGGTCAAGTCGGACTGATGATGCGGCAGCTTGGCGCCGAGCCTCTAGCCACGGACTTTCATGTTTTTCTGGCGGAAGGTCTACATGACGCCGCGGCTGCACATTAGCCCTGTCCTAGTGCGGCCGGAGGATTACTCCTGGTTTGAAATGCACCGCGACCACCGGCGTGCGGATGGGGATGCGCGGTGGGCGGAAGGAGCAACATCAGCGATCTGGGGGGCTCCGGCCGGTGGATGGCGCCCCTAGTTTCAGATTGGGGTCGGCGGATGGCGCACCTTGCGCCGTGATCCAGCAACCTCGGCGTGCCGCCCCTTCGCCGGGACGCCGGCGCTGCCCGCATGCCTGCGCGCCCGTCGCGCGGTTGGGCCGCGGTGATCGCTTGCCGGGTGCGCGGAGGCGCCCGAATCCGGGACCGCCGGCGCGCGGCCACTTCACCGGGACGCCGACGCGCAGCCGCACGCCCGTGGCGAAGGTGCGCGGGGGTGATCGCTTCCCGATGCCCGAAGTCCGCAGGATCGGCTTGCCATAACGCGCATCCCGCCCCCGCTGTCGGCGCCCCGCCGCGCCATTGTCCGTCGCCGCGGCCGCCGCGGGCGGATGGGGATGGACGGCGGGCGGAGGGCGCCAGCATCCAGGAACGTCGGCGAGCGGTCACTTCGTCGGGAAAGCCGACACGCAGCCTGAACGCCCGTGGCACAAGTGCGCCGGGGGATACCTACCGGATGGCCGAAGTCGGCCGACGAGGGACGCGATTCGCGCGGTAGCGCGCCTCCGGCGTCTTCAACCCGTGCGCCGCGGTCCGTCGCCACGACCGCCGGCGTGGCGGATGGGGATGCGCGGCGGGCGGAGAGGGCGCTCGCATCCACTAACGTCGGCGAGCGGCCACTTCGCCGCCCCGCCGACGCGCAACCGGCGTGCCTGCGCGCGCGTCGTGTGATGCCGGCGTCCCGGCGCCCGCCGCGCCGTGCTCCGTCGCCGCGACCCGCCGGCGTGCGGATGGGATGCGCGCCGGGCGGAAGGTGCCGCATCCAGGATGAGCGGGGCCGGTCGGCGGGTGGCGCACCATTTGCCAGTGCCCGTGATCCAGGAACGTCGGCGGGCTTCCACTTCACCGGGATGGTGACGCGCGGGCTGCACGCGCGTGGCGCGGTTGCGCCGGCGCAGAGTTTTTTCGAAAAAGGCGGCCCTAACCGGCACGGGGGCAGCGAGGGCCGGCGCGCCGTTCGCGATCAACGACGCGGCCAAACAAGTCATGGACGACCTCAAAGCCGATGACAACAAGCGGTGGAAGGAACTGCGGGACCACTTTGCGCAGGAAGGCGTCATGAAGTACGTGAACCGGGTGATCACGCAAGCCAAAGCCGCCGACCCCGCACAACGACAGCTCCCCGGCCTGGAATCCATGCCGCTCCTCATCACGTCCGAAGGCGCAGATCCTTGCGGAACAGCTCAACTACGAGAAGTACCGCGTCGAGGTCGCGCCTGGAGAAGCGGATCAACTCGTACAACTACAAGCGCCGCAAGCCTGAACACCTCGAACAAGACAAGCGACAGCTTGAAGAGATGAAACGCTTCGACCCGAGCTTCGCGAAGTACTCGGAGACGAACCCCGATTTGACGCTCGTGGAGGCGAAACAGCTCGAAGCCACCGAACCAAGCGAATCACCGAAACGCGGACGGAAGCGCGGAAAGAAATAAAGTCATGGCTCACGTGAAGGGACGCCCGGTCCAGCATGTCATGGAGGATGAATCCGTCAAGGTCCTCCAGCACCTGCTGCCCAAAGAATGAGTGATTCGCCCTTACCATCGCGACTATGGAATCGACTATGTCGTCGAGTTGTTCAACTACGTCGATGAAGAGCAACGGATGGCGGAAACACTGGGCGAGCACGTCTTCGTGCAATTGAAATCCGTTCGTCGCACGGAGATCGAAACCGTCGCCGTATATGGCCGCGGCAACGTCGCCAAAGGGCGCTCCAGCACTCGCAGAAAGACAACCTTCCCATCGACGTGATCAAGTTCTCTTGGAATGCAGTCGCGCAGCCTACACGCCCGTGGCGCGGGTGCGGCGGACGACAACTTCCAGGTGCGCGAAGTCCGCGGGTTTGGGTGCCATAACGCGCATCCCGCGCCCGACGCCGCCGGCCTGTTCCCGCGCCCGCCGCCCGCGGTCCGTCGCCGCGCCGCCGGCGTGCGGATGGGGATGCGCGGTCGGGAGGCGGCTACTTTGCCGGGATGCCGACGCGCAGCCTGCGCGCCCGCAGCGCGTCCCCATCCGCACGCCGGCGGCGCGGCGACGTTGCGCGGCATCGAAGAAACTTCGCAAAGCACCGATGAGTTTCCACCCCTTCGGCGGTTATACAGGGTGGGAGCACAGAGAAACAGCAGTTTGAAAGGAGAACGTTATGAACATTCAGAACAAGACAGTCTTGATCACCGGAGCAAATCGCGGTATTGGCCGTGCGCTTGTCAATGAGGCACTTAGCCGGGGAGCGAAGAGGGTATATGCGGGAACGCGCGGCACACTTTCAGCCGCCGACGCTAGCGTGACACCCCTGACGCTTGACGTGACCAACGCCGCGCAGATCGAGCAGGCGGCCAGCGAGGTCAACAGCCTCGACGTCCTGATCAACAACGCGGGCATCGCTCTATACGACGATCTGAGCAATTTCGACGTTATCGAGCAGCACCTTGCCGTCAACCTCTTCGGAAGTCTGAAAATGAGCCGCGTTTTCTTGCCGAAGCTGAAACGCTCCCATGGGGCAATCGTCAACACCCTGTCCTTGATGGCCCTCGCCCCGTTGCCACTCACGCCTGCTTATGCCATTTCAAAAGCCGCCGCGTTCAACATGACGCAATCGCTGAGAGCACTCCTTGCAGGTCAGCGTGACAGTCCATGGCGTGTTCCTCGGTCCCACTGACACCGATATGACCCGAGGCTTTGAGATGCCGAAGGCCTCGCCCGAAGCAGTCGCGGAGGGCATCTTCGACCGGCTGGAGAACAAGGAAGAGGATATCTTCCCCGATCCCGCGTCCCAGTCAATTGCCGAGGGCTGGCGCACTGGCGTAGCCAAGGCGTTCTAGCGCCAGTACGCGGGCTTCGTGCCGGAGAGCGTGGCGGTTTAATACGACGTCCAGCCAACAGGAGAACAAAGCATGAAAAAGCGCAGCTTCACCACAACCATTTCGGTGGACCAAACGCCGAACCAAGCCTTCGCTGCCATCAACAACGTTCGTGGATGGTGGTCTGGAGAGATCGAGGGTGCCACCGACAGGCTGGGAGCTGAGTTCACGTATCGTTACGAAGATGCGGACCGCTCCACGCAGAAGGTCATGGAACTCAGTCCCGGCAAGAAGGTCGCCTGGCATGTTTCCGACAGCCATCTGAGCTTTGTGAAAGACAAGAACGAATGGACCGGCACGGACATCGCTTTTGACATCTCCACAAAAAAGGCAAGACGGAAATCCGTTTTACGCACTCAGGCCTCGAACCGGAGATTGAATGCTGCGGTAGCTGCTCCAACGCTTAGGGCATGCTCATCAACGGCAATTTGCGCAAGCTGATCAGCACAGGGACAAGTCAGCCAGACGTTTTCGCATAGGAAAGGGACAGCCATGAACAACCCGGACCCAAATTTCACGACCACCCTTTCGGTAGACCAATCTCCCGAAGAAGCCTTCGCCGCCATCAACAACGTTCGTGGATGGTGGTCGGAAAACATCGAAGGCAGCACCGCAAAGCTCGGCGATGAGTGGACGTATCGTTACAAAGACGCGCACCGTTGCACGATGAAAGTGACCGAAATGGTGCCCAACAAAAAGGTCACCTGGCTTGTTGTGGATAACTACTTCAATTTCACTCAGGATAGGACCGAATGGACGAACACGAGAATTGTGTTTGAAATCTCCACACACGGCAACAAGACGGAAATCCGTTTCACCCACGAGGGCCTCGTTCCCGCGTATGAGTGTTTCGATGTATGCTCCAACGCATGGGGCTCCTATGTAAACGGCAGTTTGCGCAGCCTGGTTGCGACTGGCAAGGGCCGGCCCAACCCCAAAGAGCCGAAGGGGAACTAGAAGGGAGCTGGCTTGCTCGTTTGATGGTAGAGTTGACGGACGGTCAGCCGAAGGCCCATACTGACTGCAAATGACACCGGGACCGTCACATCAACCGCAAGCCGCCTCCTCCGAGGAGTTTGGACGGTTCGCGGAACCGTTCCGCCGCGAACTCCAAGTGCATTGTTATCGTATGCTTGGCTCCGTACACGAAGCCCGTCCAACACCCCATATGGGCGCTATGGGCGGCACCTTGAAAACGTGGAGCGTAAACGGAAAACTCCCTCCATTCAACCCTGTTGCGGGCTGAAGTGGAGGGGAGTTTGCGTGCACCGAGATTAGCGCGCGTTTTTACAGCGCGTACTCGCGCTGGAGGACGAACGGCCCCACGGTCACCTTGACCTGGCAGGCGTGGTTGAGGCCCGGGCCGCGTCCGGCGAGTGCTCGCAGCCATGGATCGCGGAGCGATGACGCATGTCGATGCGTCGATCTCCAATGAATCACCACGAAAGAGGTGAAGCGCTGCGGTGCGAGGCCCGCCAAATAAGGCGATGACGCAGGGCACCTACGCTATGCCGCTGGGCGATGGCGCCGCGGAGCGCCGGCGGGAGATCACGGTACAAGAATTAGGGGCTCTGCTGAGCGGCATCGACCTGCAGCAAGCGGTCCGGCGCAAGCGTTACCGGCGATGCTAATCTATCGATCCGAAACATCTTCCGGAAGATTCCAAGGTCTTACAGCAGATGGTGCTAGACCTGATGACGCAGCTCGACCGCGAGTTCACCGAACGAAACAAAGAACTGGGGATCACCGAAAGGCACGTGCGGCGCCTGCTACGGGAACTGAAGCGGCGCGGCGACAAGGTGGTGGCGCATGGGCTGCGGGGGTTGCCGTCCAACCGGAAGATCAGCGCGGACACCGAAAAGGAGGCGGTGGCCATCCTGTCGCAGCCGGTATACCTGGGATTTGGGCCGACGCTGGCCTCGGAATACCTGGCCAAGGAACATGACATTGAGGTGAGCCGGGAGACGGTGCGGCTGTGGATGACCAGGGCAAAGCTGTGGAGGCCCGGGAAACAACGGGTGGAGAAGATCCATGAATGGCGTCCGCGGCGCAGCCGTCCTGGGGAACTGGTGCAGTGGGACACCAGCGACCACGACTGGTTGGAAGGACGCGGGGAAGAGATGTTGTTGATCAACATGATCGACGATGCGACCGGTCGCTGGTTTGCGCGATTCGTGGCGAGCGACTCGACGCTGGAAAACATGAATCTGCTGGAGCGGTACATAAGGAAGCATGGGCGGCCGTTGGGTTACTACACCGACAAGGCAGCCCTGTTTCAAACCGCGGTGAAAACGAAGCGGGATGGGAGCCGCGCGGGCAA
>JBEKPZ010000353.1:0-8505 GCA_049520215.1 Bryobacteraceae bacterium
ACGGCGGCGGCGGCCAGGATGAAGATGAACGGCCAGATCGGCAACAGGTGCCGGATGCCCATGTCCAGGTGGCTGCGCAGGCTGAAGGCGGCATAGATCGCGGCCGGCACGCACACCGCAAACCAGGGGAAAGCTACGGCGCGGATGCGCGCACGCCAGATCCCGCGCAGGAGCAGCAGGCCTGCCAGCAGCAGAAGGGCCTGCGTGGCGGCCGGGGTCTTCACGGCGAAGGCGACTGGAAAGTAGTACCACCATCCCTCGGTTCCATGCATCCCGAGCAGATAGGACGGATGACCGAAGGTGTCGTGGTCCACATAGATGAGCAGGCCTTCGAGAAACGGATGGACACGCGGTATGCCTCTCGAGACCAATCGCGCCATGGCGCGAGTCTGGTTGCGATCCAGGAGATCGTGGCACACGCGCGCATCGATGCCCCCCAACCTCACCCCGTGGCTCCACGCCAGCGCGGCGTAGATCAGGAAGACCACGAGGGCGGCGAGAGCCGTGGCGGCCAGCATGGAGCCGATGCCGTGCCGGAGTGAAAGTCCCTTCTGTCGCTGCCACCAGCGGATAGCGTAAAGAATGGCCAGGACGGGAAGCAGAAAAAGGGCGGAGAACTTAGTGGCCACGGCCAGGCCCAATAGGACGCCGGCGAGGGCCAAGCGCCGCGGCGTGGGCAGGGTCAGAAATGCGCACCACGCGATCACGGCCAGGAAACAAAATAAGGTTACCGGGACGTCGTTTTTCACGTAGTGGCCGTGTGCGGTGACGGTGGGATCGAAGGCATAAAGGGTCAGCGCCAGGATCGCCGCGCCTGGGCCGAAGGCGTAACGGGTCCATAGGGCGATGGCGAGGCCGAGGCATGCGGTGAGAAAAATCGACATGAGCCGGGCGGTGAAAAGCAGTGTGTCAATCGAACCGCTATTTTGTTCGAAAAACCGCATGCCGAAGGCGTACTCATCCGCCTTGGTCCAGAACGTGGAATCGAGCGGCAGCGACGGGTGGAGGGCCAGCAGGGGAAGCGCCGCAAGGATCTTGGCAAGCGGCGGATGCTCGGCGTTCAGGCGGAAGTCGCCGGTCTTCAGATAGCTGTAGCCGGCCGCCAGTTCGACAGGCTCGTCGCCGATATTGGATTCCCGCCAAGCGGCGAAAAGCTGCACCGCGCAAAGGTACGCGAGGAGCGCGGCGGTCGCCGGCCAGAAGAGCCGGGTCCACGCGGCGAGTGGTTTGGGGAGACCCACGGATACAATTCTATCGTTCGCAGCGCGCCAGGCGCGCCCGAATGTTAAACTGGTCGCACCCCCATGCTCTGGAGCAAACTGTTCATTCCCACACTGCGCGACAACCCCGCCGAAGCGGAGGTGGCCAGCCATCAACTGCTGCTGCGGGCCGGATACATCCGGCAGGTGGCGGCGGGAATTTACAGCTACCTCTTTCTGGCGCAGCGGTCGTTGTTGAAGATCATCCGCATCGTGCGCGAAGAGATGGACGCGATGGGCGCGCAGGAGATGCTGCTGCCGGCGCTGAATCCGGCAGAGTTATGGCAGGAATCGGGGCGGTGGGACGCCATGGGCGATAACATGTTCCGGCTGAAGGACCGCTTTCAGCGCGACCTGTGTCTGGGCATGACGCACGAGGAAGTGATTACGGCCACGGCGCGCGGCGAGTTGCGCAGCTACAAGCAATTGCCGCAGATCTGGTACCAGATCCAAACCAAGTTTCGCGACGAGCCGCGGCCGAAGTCGGGGCTGCTGCGCGTGCGCCAGTTCATCATGAAGGATTCCTACACGTTCGATATGGATGCGGCGGGGCTGGACGCGGCTTATCGGAAACACTACGACACGTATTGCCGCATCTTCCAGCGGTGCGGTCTGGAATACCTGATTGTAGAAGCCCATTCAGGCGCGATGGGCGGGAGCCAGTCGCACGAATTCATGGTGGAATCGGACGCGGGCGAGGACTTCATCGTGATGTGCCGGAAATGCGGCTACGCGGCGAATCGCGAAAAGGCCACGGCGAACGCCAGCGCGCCGGGGGCGCCCGACCCGGAAGGCGACCTGGCACCGGAGGAGTTTCACACGCCGGGGCGCAAGACGATCGCGGATGTTAGCGCGTTCACGGACTTGCCGGAAAGCTCGCAAATGAAGAGCCTTGTTCTGGTCGCCCATGGCAAGCCGCTGTTGGTGATGCTGAGGGGCGATCATCAACTGAGCGAAACCAAATTTGGCGCCGTGGCGGGCGACGCGGCGTTTCGCCCCGCGCGTCCGGATGAGATCAGGGAAGCGTTCGGCGCGGATCCGGGATCGCTCGGTCCGGTGGGCGTCATGCGGCTACGGATTCTGGCGGACGATGCGCTGGCGGGGCGGCGCAACATGATCGCGGGCGCCAACAAGGACGATTACCATTTGCGGCACGTCACGCCGGGAGAGGACTTTCAAGCGGAGTTCATGGACTTGCGGCAGGTGGAGGCGGGAGACGGGTGCACGGGTTGTGGCGCGCCGGTGGAGATCCGAAAGACGGTGGAGATCGGGCATATCTTCAAGCTGGGGTACAAGTATTCGGAGTCGATGGGGCTGCATGTGACCAACGCCGAGGGCGAGGAGGTGACGCCCATCATGGGATCGTACGGCATCGGCATCGAGCGCATCCTGAGCGCGGCGATTGAGCTGTATCACGATAAAGACGGCATGAGTCTGCCGGCGGCGATTGCGCCGTTCACGGTGGTGGTGACGCCGGTGAACATGGCCGACGTGGCGCAAAAGAAGGCGGCCGAGGAGATCTATCGCGCGTGCCTGGACTTGGGTTTGGACGCGCTGCTGGACGATCGCGACGAGAGGCCGGGCGTCAAGTTCAAAGACGCGGATTTGATTGGCGTGCCGTTCCGGATCACGGTCGGGAAGAAAGTGGCCGGGGGGATGGTGGAGTTGGTGGAGCGGCGTGGCAAGAAGACGGTGGATGTGCCGGTGGCGGAAGCGGCCGGGCAGGTGGCGGCACGGGCGAAGGAACGTGATGGCGACTGATTGGGCGGGGGTGGACTGGGCAAAGCTCCGCGGCGAGTTTCCGGCGCTGGCGGAGTGGACCTATTTGAATACGGCGACCTTCGGGCAGATGCCGCGGCGCGCAGCCGAGGCAACGGCGCGGCACTTCGCCCGACGGGACGCATTGGCCTGCACCGATTTCATGCAGTGGTTCCGCGATGCCGACAGCATTCGCGCGCGTATCGCGGAATTCATTCGCTGCCAGGCCGCGGACATCGCGTTCATTCACAATGCGTCGGCGGGCTTGTCGCTGCTGCTGGGCGGCCTGGATTGGAAGACGGGCGACCAGATCGTCACGCTGGAAGACGAGTTTCCGAATCACTATTACTATCCGTCGCACCTCGGTGGCTGCGGCGTGGAATTTGTGGAGACGGCTTGGGAGCGCTTCTACGATTCGCTTACGCCGCGCACGCGGCTGGTGGCCATCAGCACGGTGAATTATTCGACTGGTTTCCGGCCGCCGCTCGAGGAGATTTCGGAAATGCTGCGGCGGCGCGGGATCCTGTTGTATCTGGATGGGACGCAGAGCCTGGGCGCGTTGCAGTTCGATGTCTCGCGCGTCCTGCCGGACCTGTTCGCGGTGGACGCTTATAAGTGGCTGCTCTCGCCCAATGGCGCGGGTTTCATGTATGTTAGTCCGGAGTTGCGCGAACGGCTGGCGCCGGCGGTGATCGGGTGGCGCAGCCATCGCGACTGGCGCAATCACGAGAATCTGCATCATGGCGCGCCGCAGTTCGCTACCGAAGCGGAAAAGTATGAAGGCGGCATGCTGCCGTTCGCGCTATTGTACGCCATGGACGCGGTGATCGAGATGATGCAAGCGATCGGGCCGGAGCGCATCGAGCTGCGAGTGATGGAGTTGGCGGGCAGGACGCAGGATGTGCTGCGCGGCGCGGGCGCGGTGTTGCTGGCGGACAGCAGCCCGCACTACGATTCGCAGATCGTGACGGCGCGGTTCGCGGAGCGGGAAGCGCCGGCCATCGCGCGGGAGTTGCAGGCGCGCAAGGTGCTGGTGGCTGCGCGGCACGGCAACCTGCGCGTGTCGCCACATTTTTACAACGATGAGACGGATCTCGCGCGGCTGGCGGAGGCGCTTTCCTAGCGAGTCTTTCAGAGGCGGGACTGAGAGTCCCGCGCAGGCTAAGAGCCTGCCCCACCAAGACATGAGACGTCAGACGCCGTGCTTATGCTCGAAATCCGCCAGGGTCATGTCTCCGCGGCGAATGCCTTCGATGCTGTCCTGAATTTCTTCGATCTCGCCCGGGGCGAGGGGCTCGTCGGAGTCGAGAAGGGATTCCAGATAGCGCTGGGCGGCATGCAAGTCGGCTGCCGGTAAAGCTTCTGTCTTGCTCTTGGCTTTGGCCGTCATGGGGACCTCCTACTCATTAGTAGAACACCGTTGCGGGCATGTTGCGAGCCCGGCTATTACAATGATCGTTTGCCGATTCTGTTCTCCATCCTGTGGGGCGCTTTTTTCACGCTGGCGGTGGCGTGGATGCTGGGCAACATTTGCCTGCGCCGGCTGCCGGTTCCGCCGGCCATCGCGCTGGCGGTGGGGGCGGCGGCGGAAAGCAGCATCGTGTTTCTGCTGCTGGTCTGCGGCGTGGGCAATCGTGTCACTTTCATCTTGTTGGGCGCGGTCTGCCTGGCGGTGTTCTGGCGGCTAGGGCGCGGCGCGGCGCGGCTAGCGGATCCGCTTCAGGCACGCGCGGATCGCGGGAGCGCATACGTGGCAGGCGCGGCGCTGGCGTTCTACGGCGCGCTGTACCTGATCAACGCGCTGGCGCCGGAGCTGGAGCCGGATGCCCGCATGTTTCACCTGGGGCTCACCTCCGAATATGTGCGATTGGGCGGGTTCCCCAGCCGGGTGGGCTTTTATGAAATGCTGCCGCAGGGTCTTGAGATGCTGTTTGTGCCGGCATTTGCTTTCGGACAGCACTCGGCGGCGAGGCTGGTGCATTGCGCGTTTCTGCTGGCGACCGTGCCGTTGATGTGGCGGATCGGGCGGCGGCTGGGTCTGCCGGAAGCGGCAGTGCTGGCCGCGGCGGCGCTGTACTTCTGTGCGCCGATCGTAGGGATAACCGGCACGTCCGCGTATACCGATGCGGGCGGAGTTTTCTTCACGCTCGCCACGTTCTATGTGCTGCTGGTATGGCGCGACACGCGCGACGCGCGCTACCTGGCGGTGGCGGGGATCACGGCGGGGTTCTGCTACGCCATTAAGTTTCCTGGAGGCTTGGTGGCCATTCTGGCGCTGTTGTACGTAGTGGCGGTGGAGCGCGGCATACACGTCCGCCGGTTGGCGTTGCTGACGGGTGCGGCGCTGGTGGTGGCGATGCCGTGGATATTGCGCGACGCGATCATGACCGGCAATCCGGTGGCGCCATTGTTCAACCGGATCTTCCCCAATCCTTATTTCCATTTATCGATGGAGAAGGATTTGGCTGCCGCGTTAGGCTCTTTATGGGGCGTGCCGCCCTGGCGGGTTCCGTACGAACTGATAGTGGGCGGGCGCTTCGGCGGCACGATTGGGCCGGTGTTCTTCGCACTGCCGCTGGGATTGCTGGCGCTACGCAAGCGGGCCGGCCGTTTGTGCTGGATGGCTGCCGCGCTGCTGGCTCTGCCCTGGTTCTGGAACACGGGGGCGCGTTTTTTGATGCCCGCATTGCCGTTTCTGGCGATGGCTCTGTCGCTGGCTGTAGCGATCGTCCTGCCGCGACAGGTGCTGTGGGCGTTCGTGGTGGTGCAGGCGGTGGCCTGCTGGCCGCAAATCTTCGAGCTTTACCATCCGGCATACACATGGCGCCTGGAACGTATTCCGTGGAAGGCGGCGTTACGCATCCAACCGGAGCGGGATTATCTGGAGAGCGTGCTGCCCGCTTACGGGGTGGCGCGTTTGGTCGAGGACAACACCAAGTCAGGCGAGCGGGTCTTCTCGCTGATTTCGGTGCCGGAGGCGTATACGGACCGCGAGGTTCTGGAGTTCTGGCATTCGGCGCAGGCGGATCAGTTGCTCGATACGCTGCGACTGGCTGCGGCGCCGAACGACACGCTTTTCGATGTCAGTGCACAGTGGACCCCGCGCGAGATATGGGGACTGCGCATCCGCGTGCCGCAGGCGTCGCCGGTGGAGTGGCAGATTCACGAGATCACGCTATTCTCCGGCGAGAATCCGATCTCCGGCGGCCCGCAGTGGGAACTGCGCGCGTGGCCCAATGTGTGGGAGCTACCGCTGGCGTTCGATGGAAACCGGGCGACGCGCTGGCGCACCTGGGAACCGGTACGCGCCGGGATGTACATGGAGGTGGATTTCGACCGCGGGCTGGCGCTGAGCGGCGCGGTGATGACCTCGCCCACCGCGGCCTACGCTTTGCCGCTCGAATTCTACGGGCGCGAGCACGATGGATGGCATTTGCTGACGAACCGGCCCGTGGCAACCGAAAAGCCTCTGGGGGACGTGCGGATGGCAGCCGCGAGAGCGGTTCGCGGCGCGGGGTTCCGTTACATCCTGGCGTATAACAGCGATGAAGGAAATGGCTTGCTGGGCGCCGCCATGGTGGGGCACGAGGCGGAGTGGGGTTTGGAGAAGACGGCCGAAATAGGTCCGGCGGTGCTATTTCGGATAGAGTAGACAGTTGAGAAGGAGGCCTAATGGACTGGCATTCGACGGTACGGTTTCCGGGTGAGAGCGCGGACTATCGCGCTGCCCGGGACGCGTTGCTGGCGGCCGAACGCGATTTGCGCCAACAGGTGGAGCAAGTGGCTGAGTTGCGGCGTAAGCTGCCGCTGGGCGGAGAGTTGCCGGAGGATTATGGGTTCGAGGAGGGAGCGGCGGACCTGGCGGATACGGCGACCGTGGTTCGGGGGAGACTTTCAGACTTGTTTCGGGAAGGCCTGGACACGCTGGCGCTCTATAACTTCATGTATGGTCCGGCAATGAAGCAGGCGTGCCCGATGTGCACGTCGTTTCTGGACAGCCTGAATGGCACGGCGCCGCACGCCGCTCAGCGGCTCAACCTGGCAGTGGTGGCGAAGTCGCCAATAGGGCGCATTCGCGAGTTTGCGCGCGGGCGGGGGTGGCATAACCTGCGGCTGCTGTCGTCGGCGGGGAACACATACAATCGCGACTATCATGGAGAGACTGCCGATGGCGGCCAAATGCCGGTGCTTAGCCGTTTGCTCCGCCGGAGCCCGGGCAGAACCAGCGGCACATCGACATGATGTGGCCGCTGTGGAACTTACTCGATCTTACTCCGGAAGGGCGCGGCGCGGATTGGTATCCGCGGCTCACTTACTAGCGCTCTGTGGTAGCGGCCGTGGCGTAATGCACGAAACGAGCGCCACATCGGAAGGTGTTACCATTTTCCCATGGGGGCTGTGCCCGCCGTTTTTGGCCGCTGGACGCGCCGCAATTTTCTGGTTTCCGGTCTGGCGCCGTGGGCATTCGCCGAGCAGAAGGGCGTGCTGCTGCCGTCCGCCTGGCATCGCTACTCCGACCCGGCCACCGAGTTCGAAGTGCTGCGGCTTACCGACCCGGCCCATTCCTGCTGGCTCCCCGCTTACTACAACCGGGTGCTCGGGCACCGCAGTGGATTCCTGCTCTACGCGAGCGACGAGACAGGCGGGCCGCAAGCCTGCCGCATGGACCTGCATAGTGGCGAGTCGCATCGGTTGACGGAAGCCCCGCATCTGGATGCTTCCTCTATCGCCATGCTGCCGGACGAGCGCAGCTTCTGCTATTGGGACGGCCCGGTGCTCGATCAGCTTGCGTTGAGCAACCTGCGCGCGCGCCAGATCTACGAGGTGGCCGAGGGCTGGGAGCGCTGCCCCGGCGCGAGCGTCGCCGATGACGGCACCGCGCTCATGGGCGAGACGCGCGATGGCGCATCCCGTCTGCGGGTTATCGGACTGCAAAAAGGCGGGGCCCGCACGGTCACCGAAGTTCCCTGGATCCTGTCGCACCCGCAGGCGCGGCCCAAGCGCGCGCAGATCCTCTACCGGCAGGCCCGGACGGCCGCACCGTTCTGTATCTGAATTTCCCGGACGACCCCACGCAGTTGCACGCACTCCGCGAATGCTCCCCGGACCAGAGCACGGACAAGCTGGTGGCGCGCACCAGCCAGTTCGCGCACTTCGGATGCAACACTAATACATCGGTTTTCGTGGGGGCCAGCCAGAACCGCGCCGCGCCGCACATCCTGATTCTGCTGCGGCTGACCCGCCGCGAGCTGTCGCTATGCGAGCACCGCGCCAGCAATCCGGCCATGGTCGCGCCCATCTTTTCCGCCGACAGCCAGCAGATTTTCTTTGAGAGCGACCGGGATGGCAAGCCCGCCATCTACCGCATTCACGTGGAGAAGCTGGTGGAAGAGACCGAGCCGGAATCGTGACAGGCTAAAGCCTGTGCCACCTCAGAATAGTCGCGGCAACAAGGCTCCCGGAGCGCTGCCCAGCGCGCCCGACCAGC
>JBEKPZ010000354.1:0-7185 GCA_049520215.1 Bryobacteraceae bacterium
CGAAGCTTTGCGGCATGCGAGACCGCGCTGCGGCGCCTGCGGCCCTCCGATGCGTTCAACCTGCTGCTGTTCAACTCCGAGGTGAATTCCTTCGCTCCGCAGCCGCGCCCGGCAACCCCGCAGAATATCGAGCAGGCGCTCGCATTCATCCGCAACAGCCGCATACGGGGCGGCACGAACCTGCAGGGTGCCTTGACGGCCGCGCTCGCGCAAACCACCACCAGCGAACCGTACCTGATGCTGATCGGCGACGGCGGAGCCACCGAGGGCATTGTGCATAACGGAAAGCTCGCGGAATGGTATGCGGCGCAGTGCCGCAAACGTCCGCCGGCTCAACGACCGCATACGCTGGTGCTGGGCATCGGTGACGATGCCAATCTGCCGCTGCTTCGCATGCTCGCGAGCAACAACGGGTATTTCGATTGGGTACGGTCCACGGAGCCCATCGAGTTCAAGTTGAATGCGTTTCTGGACAAGATCGGACAGTATCCGCTGAAAAACCTCTCGCTGGCGGTGGCGCCGGCGTCAGACGCGGATCTGGTTTATCCGCTGGAAGCGGCGCGCTTCGCCGGTTCCATGGCCACGTGGGCTGGGCAATACAAGAGGCCCTTGCTGCAAGTCACGTTCACCGTCACGGGAATCCGCGATGGGCAACCGCTCCGCGTTTCGAGCGCCGTCCCGTTGCCGGCCGCCGGCGCCGAACATCCCGAGTTGCCTCGCACCTGGGCCAAAGCGCGCGTGGATGCGCTGCTCGAAAAGATCGCACGGGACGGCGAGGATCGCGCGACCATCGACGAAATCATCCGGCTTTCCAAGAAGTACAAGTTCGTCACGCCGTATACATCGTTCCTGGCCGTGCCGCGCGCACTGCTGCGGCCCCGCGTCATCCGGCCGGGCGATCCGGTGCTTCGCCTGAAAGCCGACGAATCCATTGTTTCGGTCATCGCGCTTTTTCCCTTCGGCCTCACCAAGCCCCTTCGCTACCTGAAGGAGGAAGACACCTGGCAGACGCGGTTCCTCGCTCCGGTGGATATGTCCGATGGCGAATACCAGGTTCGGTTGATCCTGCGCGACCGCGACGGCCACGTCTACCGCGAATCCAAAAGCTTCGTGATCGCCAGCAAAACGCCCGTGCTGCGGGCGCGCCTGGAAAAATCCCGCGTACACGCCGGCGAGACCGTGCACATTCGAGCGCAGGTCTCCGGGAATGCGCGCACCGTCACGGCGCGGCTCTACGGCGCCATGCCCGCCGCGCTGCGCTGGAACAGCGCGGCGAAATCCAACACGGGCGAGATCCAGGTGCCGGCGTATCTCCCGCCGGGAGAGTACACCGTTCACGTGACCGCCGAAGACATCGCGCACAACGTGGGATCCCAGGAGGTGGCGCTTGAAGTCTGGTAAGCGGATCCTGATTGCCACGGGCCTGATGGCCGGCGGCGCGTGGCTCATTCGCGGCGAACTGGAGCCATGGATACAGCACATCCCCTCCGGTCCTGTGATCGCAGCGCTGTTCCGCAGCGTTCCCATGCCGGGTGGCAGCGTGCCGATCCTGCGGCCACCCACTGAGACCCGTTCCGCGCTGAGCAGTCTGATTTCGAGTGCGCCCCGCGACGCCATGCTGTACCGGCTGCGGGCGCGAGAAGCCGAAGTGGCGCTCGATTTCACCGCAGCCGAGGCGGATTGGAAGACCTACGCCCAGACCGCGGCCGATCGCTACGCCGCCCAAATCGAGTTGGCCGATTTCTACCATCGGCGCATCCAACCGCGCGACGAATTGGCGACGCTTACCGCGGCGGCAGCAGCCAAAGACGAGCCACACGCGCCGGCCAGCGCGCAACGGGGTTGGCGGGCTTACGAGCGCATGGCCCGAGTGATCGAGCAGGACACGCTTCCCGATCCACTGGCGGAACCGGTCTTTCGTGGGTGGGTGGCGCGGTATCCCAAGGAGCCTGCGGCATGGCGCAAGCTGATCGAATACCTGGGCGCCGCCAGGCGATACGCCGCGGCCGAAGCGGAAATCGCCAGCTATAGCCGCACTTTCCATGATCCATACGCGCCGGTCGGCATGCGTGCCGATCTGGAAATGCGCCGCGGCCATCCGGAAGCCGCCCTCAAGGTCTATGACCGGGCATTTCAGCCGCTTTGGCCCGACGAGATGCGGGCCCGCTATTTCAGACTACTGGAGGAGCAGGGACAACTGCGGGAATTTGCCGGCCGGGCGCGCACGGCGCTGGCGTCGAACTCCGGAGACCTGAACGCCACCGCGCGGCTGTTCCACTATTTTCGGCAGCAGAACAACATCCCGGCTGCGCGCCGGGTGTTGCTGGAGTACCGCATCGCGAAGGAATCCAGCCAAGTTCTATGGACCGCGGAGGAGTTGCAAACGCTCGCCCAGTTGTTCGAGTGGCTGCCGGATGTGAACGAAGCAGCCCGCCTGTACTACGCGCTCTACAGTGCGCCTCCGGCCGGCGGAGCACAGGAGGAACGCGCACTGTACGGTCTCGCCAACCTGTTACTCACCGCGCCGGGCGAGCCGATCCAGTTTGGATCTGGCGATCTCTCCTTCTACAAGGACATCGCCACCGTCGATTCGTCGCCAGGCTTTCTCAACGGCGTTCTTTCGCTCTTGCTGAATTGGACCGGGCCGCGCTGGGAATATCAAAGCCAGAACCAGAAATCCACCGCCTACTTCCATCGCGCCGCCGCGGCCCAATTGGTGACGTTGCTGGAGCAGCGTTTCCCGAAATCCGCCTACCGCGATCCGCTGCGCGCCGCGATGATTTCCGCGTACGGCGTATATGGCGACGATGCCAGCGTGATTCAAGGCGGCCGCCAGTATCTGGCCGCATTTCCCGCCGGAGCAGCGCGGGTCCAGGTGGCCATGCTGGTATCCGATGCCCTGGCGCGCGCGAACCGTGACAGCGAGGAATTTGCGTTGTACGATCAACTGCTGCGCGAACTGGCGGCGAAATCCTACGGGATGCCGACCGGCGCCGGTGCCGCGTCCGGCGAATACGTGCAGGTGCTGGACAAATATCTTTCGCGCATGGCGGGTCTGCATCGTCCGCTGGACGCACTGCGCGTCTACCGGACCGAAATCGATCGCCATCCCAACGACCCCGGCCTCTACGAACGGCTGGCCGCCTTCCTGGAACAAAACGGCACGGCGAGCGAAGTCGAAGAGTTGTACACGCAGGCGATCGCGAAGTTCCCCGATCGCTCCTGGTATCACAAACTGGCGCGTTGGTATTTACGCCGTCGGGAGTACACTGCCGTCGAGAAGATCAGCCGGGATGCCATCGCCGTCTTCTCGGGCACCGAACTGGAGCGGTACTTCAGCGAGATCGTCTCCTCGACCCACCCGGATGCCGCTCTCTACCGCCAGTTGAATCAGTACGCGCACGAGCGCTTCCCGGAAGACATGGCCTTTGTCCATAATCTGCTCGGCGCATACGCCCGCCAGGAGACTTACGATGCAGCCGCCGCCGATCGGCTCCTCCGGCAATACTGGTTTTACGATCCGCAACTCCGCTCAATGTTGTTTGCGCGGCTCTGGCAGCGGGGACGCCTTTACCCGGAACTAGCCGAGATGCGCGCCGCCAATCCGGGGATCGGGAACGGGCATTTTGACCAGGCTCTGGCTTCCAATCCGGCAGCCGTACAGTTTGCCCTGGAGGCGGAAGCATGGCTGTCGCATTTTGAAGCGGCAGCGCCGGCCGCGCGAGCATTGGCTACGGCATACCCCGGCCGGAGCGATTTCACCGCCAAGGCGTCGACCCTCTACCGGTCGCTGGCCGCCTATGATGCGCACGACACCGACGTCGCGGTTGCCATGGCCAGCTACCAGCATGCAGCCGAGCCGCGCGACCAGACCATCCTGGCGCGCATGGGCGACATCCTGGCCGACCGCGAACTCTTCAGCCGCGCCCGCACCTTCTGGGAGCGCATTCCAGCCGGGCAGCCCGGTAAACCCGACGCCTATCTGGATACCGCAACCATTTATTGGGACTACTATCTTTATACCGATGCGTTACGCTGGATCGCTGCCGCCCGGAAGAAGTTCAACGATCCGGCGTTGTTCGCCTACCAGTCGGGCGCGATCCATGAAGGCAAGCGCGACTACCCTGGCGCTGTGCGTGAATATGTGGCCGGCGCTCTCCACGGCCAGGACGCCGCAAACCAGCGCTTGCTGCGCCTGTTAAACCGGCTGGCCACGCGCGGCCTGGTCGACACGGCATCCGCGGCTGCCATAGCCTCCGATCCAACGCCGCAGGCCGTCTCGCTGCGCATCGCGGTGCTGGAAGCAGGGCGGCGCCGGAACGATCAAGAAGCGCTGCTGCGGGCGCGCGTCGAGGTGGAGAAGTCGTCTACCGCGCTCGCTCAGCTTCAGGAGAATGCCCACCGTCTGGGATTCGACGGCGTTGAGGAGCGCGCCAACGCGCGCCTGGCCGCCATCGCCAACGATCCGGTCGACAAAATGCGGCTGACCCTCGATTACGCACGCCTGCTCGAATCGAAGAAGGATGTCGCAGGGGCGGCGCGCATGGCCGATGCCCTTTATCGCGAGCACCCGCTGATTCTCGGCGTGGTGCGAGGCGTGGTCGATTTTCACGTGCGCAATCGCCAGCCCGCGGAAGCCATCGAGATTCTGCTCGACGCCTCCAAGCGCGCCAGGGCGGACCTGGCTGCCAGCTTCACCCTCGAAGCGGCGCGAATCGCTACGAAAGCCGGCCAGTTCGATCGCGCGCGCACGCTGCTGACGGGATTGCTCTCGGCCGATCCTCTGCGCGCCGAATATCTGACCGCCATGGCCGACACCTACCTGCAGGCCAAAGACGATCCCGGCTTTCGCGATTATCAGCTCGCGGCCATCCAACGGCTGAAACAATCGCAGTTGGCGCCCGCCGAGCGCGTCGAGCGGATCGCTACTGTTCGCCGCAGTCTGATCCCAGCGCTGGACCGGTTGAAGGACAGCGCCGGGGCGGTGGAGCAGTATATCGAAGTGGTCGACAGTTATCCCGAAGATGAGGCGCTCACCAAAGAGGCCGCGGCCTATGCCGTCGCGCACGGCCAGGCGGCGCGGATGGTGGCGTTCTATCGCAAGACCATCGCGGCTGCGCCGCTCGACTATCGCTGGCCGATCGTACTCGCCCGCATCGAGACCGTGGCGGAGGACTATCCGGCAGCCATCGCCGATTACGAGCGCGGAATGAAAGCGCGGCCGGACCGCGCGGATTTGCTCGAAGCCAAAGGCCGGCTCGAAGGGCGGTTGATGCGGTTCGACGATGCCATCAAGACCTACAGCCGGCTCTACGAACTGGCCTATCGCGATCCGCAGTGGCTCGTCAGAGTCGCGGAATTGCGGGCCCGCACCGGACAGGATGCCGCGGCGGTCGCCGCGCTGAAGACCGCCATTATCGGCGCGCGAGCCGAGACAGCCGATGCCGACTTCGAGATCGCCGGGCGGCTGGAGTCCTGGCACATCCTGCCCGATGCCGTCGCCTTCGCCGAGCGCGGCGCAAATCTCGCGGGTTCCGATCCTTTCAAGGAAGCCGGCAATGCGGTGATCTACGCGCGCATTATGACTAAGGCGCGCCGCACCGACGCATTTCTCTCCCGCCTGGCTGTCGATAGCCCCGCGCTGCAACCGGTGCTGCAGGCGGTTGGAAGCGTCATCAGCGAAACCTATACGCCGGAAGAGAAGGCGCACTTCGAGCAGGCGCTAAGCTCGCGCGCGGCCCAGATTCCGCGGCTGACTCGCGACGCCACCCTCCTGCCCCTCATCGAGGCCGCTGGGTTAGCGGATCTCGAATCGCGATGGCTCCGCGAGTCGATGGCTGCGGAAGCTCTGCAAGTCGATCAACGCTTCGTCACGCTCCAATCGCAACGCGGGCTCTATGGTGAGTTGGGGCCGCAATTGGAAGACTACGCCGCGCAAAATGCCGGCGGGCCCGCTGCAGGGAATGCCTTGGCCCAGGCCGCACAAGCATTCATCGCGGAAGGGGACATCGATAGCCAGATGCGCGTGATGCGGAAGGCGCTGGCGCGCAACGCGCTCTCGGGCGATCTGCTCGACCGCTACCTGGCGCTGCTGGCCCGACGCCAACCCGACGAACTGCTGGCCATCGTGCGCGGCCACGGTTCTGATGCGATTCGCAACCGGGCCATTCAATTTGCGATCGGCGGCGACCATCCGGAACTGGCGTACTCGGCGATTCGATCTCGCGGGATGGCGCTCCCTCCGGTCTGGGCCAGCGCTTATACCGCGCTTGCCGGCGAGTACTTCGATGACCGCGTACCCGCTATCGACGCCGCGTTCCAGACGGCGCTCGATACGCGGACCATCGGCGAACGGTTGCAAACGGTGCTCAAACCGGATTCCGTCATCGTGGGATCGGTCTGGTTCTACTATGGCGCGCGTTATGGCGATTATCTGGCCTTGGGCAAGAACGCGGCCGCCGAGCGATGGCTGCCGGCATCGCTGGAAGCCGCGCCTGGAAATCCCGACGCGTACATGGCGCTGGGCGATTCATACGCCGAGCGCGGGCAGGGCGCGAAAGCGACTGCGGAATTCGAACACGCGCTGGAACTCGATCCGGACCGCGGCGATGCTCACGACCACATAGCCCGCGTGCTGTGGTCGGAGGGCCGCCGGACGGAAGCGATTGCCCAATGGAAGGCCGCGCTCGCAAATTTTCTGCGGATTCAAAGTCGCGGCGTGCGCGTCCCCGAACCTTTCTGGGACCGCGTGGCGGAGACCTTCACCGATATCGGCCAGCGCCATGCGGTCGGCGAATTGCGCGGCGATATCGTCCATCTACTCGGCGATTACTACCAGCGCAATCGCGAATACCGCATCGATGAACTCGTCGCGCCGGTAGTGCGCGCGTCCATGGAATCCGGTGAAGGTACCGGCTGGCTGGTGGAGTTGGCGCGCTCCATGGAGAGCCCCGAGACGATTTTCTATAGCCTTATGCAGGCCCCGGGCATCACCGAAGCGCAACAAGTCACGTTGCAACGCGACATGGTAGCGATCTGGACGAAGCGGGTCGAATCGACCTTCGGCGCTGCCCGGGAAATGGCCCAGAACATGTTGACGCAGGCGCGCTGGCAGTTGACCTCTTTGCTGCTGGATGCAGGCGACGTGAAAGGCGCCTCCATGGAGTGGAGCCAGGTCGCCAGCGC
>JBEKPZ010000355.1:0-7178 GCA_049520215.1 Bryobacteraceae bacterium
TGCGCGCGGTGAAGAACGCGGTTGACATGATTCTGAAAGATCAGAGCTACGCTACCGGCGGTTGGGGACCGAATGAGGCCTTCGTCGAACCCGGCAAGGGTGAACTGGGCGACAGCTTGCGCACGTCTCACCGGCACTTCGAAACAGGCTGCGGCAGTTATGCGCATTTCAAAGTGATGCGGTATCTGCTGGCGCTCACGCGCGAGTCGCGCTACGGCGACAGCATGGAGCGGGTGCTTTACAACGCGGCTCTGGGGATCAAGCCGATCCTGGAGGACGGTTCGACGTTCTACTACTCCGACTACCATGTTTCGGCCCGGAAGAGTTACGACCGTATCATCCCGGACGCACAATATCGCTGGGACAAAGACGACAAGTGGCCCTGCTGCTCGGGGACCTTTCCGCAGCTTACGGCGGACTATGGAATCAGCTCCTACCTGAGTGCGCGGGATGGCATCTATGTCAATCTCTATGTCCCATCCCGCGTGAGCTGGAAGCAGAGCGGCGCGCGTTGCTCGATGCTGCAAGAGACGGACTATCCGGGTGGGAACGGCATTACTCTCACGGTGACCACTTCGCCGCCAAGCGAATTCACGGTTTATCTGCGGATCCCGGCCTGGGCTGGAAAGGGCACGACAGTCTCCTTAAACGGCCATCGTGTCCGCTCGGAGGTTGCACCGGGATTTTATCCGGCCCGCAGGACATGGAAAACCGGCGACAAGATAGAGCTAGAGATCGATCAGCCCTTCCGGTACGAACCGGTCGACGCGCAGAATCCCAACCAGGTCGCTCTACTGCGCGGCCCACAAGTCATGTTCGCTCTTAGCGAGGCTCAGCCCAGGGTTTCACGCCAGCAGTTGACCGCGGCGCCGACCGGTTTCCGGCTGCGGCCGTTCGGCTCAATCGGCGATGAGATCTATCAGACCTATTGGGAAGTTACTGGCTATTGAGTCTCGCGTAATACCATGACAGTTTTTGCGACAAGTGTGCCCCCCGCATCGGGGCTGATGTGGGGCGGCCAATCTTGGCCGCAGCCGCCTTTGTAGGCGGCTCGGGCCGGCTGAAAGCCGCCCCCAGAGGGGACCCCGAGGCAAAATTGCCCGCCCCACAAGGTCCAAGTTACCGGTCACTGTATTGTGCGAGGCTCAAAAGCGCGAGTTTCTCCGGATCAAGATCCGTCCGGTTGCACAGGACCACGATAGTCAACTTGTCCCTGGTGAACCGCTCGATCACCGTGCGGAATCCCATGGTGCTGCCGGTGTGCCACATGCGCGGGCGGCCCTCAATAGGATCGAGAAACCAGCCGAATCCATACGCGACCGGTTGGCCGGGATGAAGGTTATCGTCGTCGGGCGTCATCGGCCAGCGCGGCTGGCTTCCGTTGTTTAGCGTGACCGGGGACAGCGCCGGGCGCATCTCCGCATCGCTCAGCAGGGCGTGACTGTCGAGCGCTCGATCCCACTGGGCCAGGTCTTCGAGGTTGGAGTAAATACCGCCATCGCCAAGTGTTGCCGAGGTCGAGCTTTGATCGGTCTCGATGAAGTGGTCCCCCTCTTTCGTGTGTCCATATGCTCGATTGGGAACCGTGTTGGTCCCGTTTACATAAACCAGGGTGTGAGTCATGTGTAGCGACCGAAAGATGCGGTCGGCTAGGAATCGCCCGAACGGCTGGCCGGACACCTTCGCGACAATTAGTCCCAGGACCACATATCCGGAGTTACTGTAAGCCCAGTTCGCTCCGGGAGCGAACTTACCGGCGGTTTGCCGCTTCAGCAGACCCAGGACTTCGTCGTCCTGAATCTGATGCGCGGCAGTCCATGGACCGGGCTGCATCAGGTCTTCGTAATCTGGCAGTCCCGAGGTGTGAGTCAGCAGGTGGCGGACAGTGATGGCTTGCCCGTACGCGGGGAAGTCCGGGAAGATGTCCGTCAGCCGCTGGTCGTACCGCAGCTTGCCATCATGCACCAGCAGCATGATGGCCATGGCCGAGAACTGCTTGGTGAAGGAGGCTAGACGGAAGTCGGTCTGGGCGTCGATGCGGGATAGTGTTCGCAGGTCGCGAATGCCGTAGCCGCGTTGGAAGATGGTGTGGCCGTTTTGGCGAACGAGGACCGCTGCGCCTGGGGTTTTCGCGTTGGCCAGGGGCGCGAAGATGGCGTCGATATCGGCGGCGGACGCGACGGCGGTAAGGGTAAAGGACAGCAGGAGAAAACTGGCGGGTCTGGAGACCCGCCGCAGGCGTGGACGCCCGCCCCACACGGTGGTCATAAGGTCGCGACCAGCTTGGCCAGCAGCGCGGTGCGGTCGGCGATGCGATCCACCAGGATGCTTTCGTTCGGCGCGTGCGCGCCTTCTCCCACGGCGCCCAGACCGTCCAGCGTGGGGACGCCGAGCGCGGCCGTGAAGTTGCCGTCCGAGCCGCCGCCGACCGACGATTCGTCCAGCGTAACGCCCAACTCGCCGGCCAGCTTCTGCGCCTTGCGAAAGAGTTGTACGACGGCGGGCGAGCGCTCAAGCGGCGGCCGGTTCAAGCCACCGGCGACCTCGATGGTGCAGCGCTCATCCACCGGCCGCAGCGCGCGGAATTTGCGATCGACCGCGGCCGCGTCCTTGAGTCGCGGTACGCGCATGTCCACCTCAGCCCTGGCTTCGGCCGCCACCACATTGACGCGCGTGCCGCCCGAGATCACGCCGGGGTTCACGGTGATGTCCCGGCGCAAATCGGTAAATGCGGCGATCTTTTCGAGTTGCCGCGCGAGTTCCAGAATGGCGCTCGAACCGGCCGTGAAATCCAAACCGGAGTGCGCCGCCTTGCCGCGCACGGTCACGGTGTAATCGCCGATGCCTTTGCGCGCCGTTTTCAGCTTGCCTTCCAGCCCAGTGCCCGGCTCCAACACCAGCACGAATTGGCTTCGTTTCGCATTTTTCTCGGTCAACGCGCGCGACGATTCGCTGCCGACCTCTTCGTCGGAATTGATCTGCATGACAACTTTGTGGGCCACGGGCGTCTCCAGATCGCGCAGAATGCGCATGGCATAGATGAAAAACGCAATGCCGGCTTTCATATCGAGCACGCCGGGTCCCCACAAACGGCCTTGCTTCTCGCGGAAAGGCATGGAAGCCAGCGTGCCGAGGGGCCATACAGTGTCGGAGTGGCCGAGCGCCAGGATCTGTCTCTGTTTCTTTTTCCCGAACAGATCGAACTCGCACACGACATGCCGTCCGAAGCGTCCGCCGGGAAAGGTCTTGACGCGGGCGAACGAGGGCGCGACATCGCCGAGCAGATCCACGAAGCGGTTCAACGCGGCCGGATGGTCGCTGGGCGATTCGCATTCCACCATTTCCCGGATCAGGGCGACGATCTGTTTCCGCCGGGAGCGGGCTTCAAAGAGAAAAGAATCCACGGCTGTTATAATAGCGACTTCCATGCCCGTTTTGGATATCAACGAAATTCGCGACATTCTCCCGCACCGTTATCCCATGCTGCTGGTCGATCGAATCATCGAGCTAGAGGCCGAGCGGATTGTGGGCATCAAGTGCGTGACGCAGAACGAACCCTTCTTTCAGGGCCATTTTCCGGGCTTTCCGGTGATGCCGGGCGTGCTCATCGTGGAGGCGCTGGCGCAGACGGCAGGCGTGCTGGTGCTGAAACACGTTGAGGACCGGCACCGCAAGCTGGTGCTGCTGGCTTCCATCACCAGCGCCAAGTTTCGGCGGCCCGTGGTTCCGGGCGACGTGCTGCGCCTGGAGATGAAGATCCTGAAACGCAAGGCCAGCGTGGCCGTCATGGCCGGCACCGCGACCGTGGATGGGCTGGTGGTGGCCGAGGCCGAGATGATGTGCAAGCTGGCGGACAAGGAAGAAGCGGAAGCGCTTCCCTGATCGATGCCGGTTCATCCCACCGCGATTGTTTCGCCCACGGCGCGCATCGCCGAAACCGCGGAGATCGGGCCGTATTCGATCATAGGCGACGAAGTGGAGATCGGCGCCGGGACGCGGCTCATGGCGCACGTTTACATGGAAGGGCCGTTGCGCGCGGGCGAGGACAACGTCTTTTTCCCATACAGCACGGTCGGCGTGGCGTCGCAGGATTTGAAATACCGCGGCGAGCGGGCCGAAACGCGCATCGGAAACCGCAACAAGATCCGCGAGTTTGTCACTATTCATCGCGGCACCGAAGGCGGCGGGCTCGTGACCAGCATCGGCGACGACAACCTGCTGATGGCTTACGTACACGTGGCGCACGACGTGCACGTCGGTAACCGCGTGGTGTTGGCTAACGCCGTCACTCTGGGCGGGCATGTAACGGTGGGCGATTGGACGGTGATCGGCGCTTCCACGGGCGTGCACCAGTTCTGCCGGGTGGGGCGGCATTCCATCATCGGCGGATACAGTGTGGTGACGCAGGATGTGCTGCCGTTCTCGAACACGGTTAGCGAACGCGGGATCAAGGTGTTCGGCGCCAACCATACCGGGCTGGAGCGCCGCGGATTCGAGCGCGGCACCATCGAGAAACTGCAGACCGCGTTCCGCTTGTTGACGCGGGCCGGCTTGAATACTTCGCAGGCGGTGGCGCGAATTCGCGCGGAGATTCCCGAGTGTGCGGAGGTGGAGGAGTTGCTGGCGTTCATCGGCGGATCCGCGCGGGGAGTGATTAAGTAGATGTGGGGCAGGCTCCGAGCCTGCAGCGGCCTCTCAGGCCGCTTGACCGCGCTCTGGGAAAGGCCGATTGACAATCGGCCTGCAGGTTGCCAACCTGCCCCACAATCGACTGATGGACAGTAGTACACGAATGAAATACGGTCTCATCGCGGGTAACGGCCGCTTTCCGCTCCTGGCGCTGGAAAACGCGCGCCGTTTGGGCCACGAGGTGGTGGTGCTGGCCATTCAGGAAGAGGCAGCGCCGGAGGTCGAACGTCTGGCGGCAAGATGCCACTGGATCTCGCTGGGCCAGCTTAGCCGGCTGATTGAGATCCTCAAGGAAGAGGGCATAAGCGAAGTGGTGATGGCCGGGCAGGTGAAGCACGCGAAGATCTTCTCTTCCATCCGGCCAGACTGGCGG
This sequence comes from Bryobacteraceae bacterium, assembly GCA_049520215.1. Classification (GTDB taxonomy): domain Bacteria; phylum Acidobacteriota; class Terriglobia; order Bryobacterales; family Bryobacteraceae; genus Bog-159. The sequence goes on from JBEKPZ010000355.1 coordinate 5,063, forward strand.
CTCATCAAGCTGCTGGCTTCGCTGCCTTCGAAGAATACCGACGGACTGATCGGCGGAGTGGCGCAAGTGCTGGCCGACGAGGGCATCCAACTCCGCGACTCGACCGCGCTGCTGAAAGCGCTGCTGGCCGATTCCGGTGCCATGACGCGGCGCAAGCCGGATACCCGCGAGGAAGCGGATATCGCGTATGGCCGCAAGGTGGCCGCCGCGTTGGCGGGCTTTGACGTGGGCCAGAGCGTGGCCGTCTGCGAGCGCGCCTGCGTGGCTCTGGAAGCCATGGAAGGCACCGACGCCCTGCTTCGGCGCGCGGCCAGCCTGGTGAACGGCCGTCCGTTGACGCTGGTGAAAGTTTCGAATCGGCGGCGGCATTTGCTCTTCGATGTGCCCGTGGCCGGAGTGGACACCATCGCCGTCATGCGTGAAACCGGGACGACTGCGATGGCGGTGGATGCGGGCCGCACGTTGCTGCTGGATCGCACGGAGATGCTGGCGCTCGCCGACCAAGCGGGGATCGCCGTGGTGGGGCAGGCGCCCGATGCGTAGGCCACAACGGGAGGCCGATTGGCAATCGGCCTGCAGGTTGCCAACCTGCCCCACAAGGTGAGAGATGCATAGAGTCGCGGTAATTGGCGCGGGACAGTTTGGACAAAACCATTGCCGCGTGGTGCGGCAATCCGCACGCGCGGAGTTGACCGCGGTGGTGGATATCGATCCCACCCGCGCCACGATCGCCGATTACAGGGCACTGGCCGGCAAGGTGGATGCGGCGATTGTTGCCACGCCCACTTCGGCCCACGCGGAGATCGGCTGCTGGCTGCTGGAGCACGCGATCGACGTGCTGGTGGAGAAGCCCATCGCGCCGGATCTGGAATCCGCGGACCGGCTGGTGGCGGCTGCGGAGCGGTACGGGCGGGTGCTCCAGGTGGGCCATTTGGAGCGCTTCAATCCCGCGGTGATCGCATTGGAGGGCCGCGTCACGCTGCCGTTGTTCTTCGAAATCCACCGGCTCAGCGTGTTCAGCCCGCGCAGTCTGGATGTCGACGTCATTTTGGACTTGATGATCCACGACATCGACATCGTGCTGAGCCTGACCGGCGCGGAACCGGAGGAGATCCGCGGCGCGGGCGTCTCCATCCTGTCTTCCAAGGTGGACATCGCCAATGCCCGCCTGCAATTCCCCAACGGCTGTGTGGCCAACCTGACGGCCAGCCGCGTTTCCACGGAGCGCGTCCGCAAGCTGCGCCTTTTCCAGCCGCAACAGTATTGTTCGCTGGATTACGCGCGTCAGGAATTGCTCATCTTTTCGGTCGGCGGCGACCGTCAAGTCTCCTTCGAGCCGGTTCCGGTGACGAAATCCGAGCCATTGCAGTTGCAGTTCGACGCCTTTCTGGACAGCGTGGAGACCCGAAATTCGCCGAAAACTTCGGGGCTTCGGGCGCGTCAAACATTACGGATAGCTTTGTGCATTCTTGATAAAATCAAGGAACACTCGGAGATAGTCTCTAAGTCGTTGGCAAGCGGATGGAAACTCTAGTTCGTTCCTCGGTGGAAGTTCCGGCGGAATTGCATCTGCTAACCAGTTGGGAGCAGGACCGCGGACGTGTCCGCCAGGCGCGCCTACTTTCCATAGCTGCGCATGTTGCGGCAGTAATAGCGCTGATGCTGATGCCCCGCAGCCTGATGCAGCCGTCCCGGCGCGTGGAACCGCTGATCACTCCGCTCATTGGGCCGCCCACGGAATTGACCCAGAAGGCGCCCAATAAAGGTCCCATCGCGAAGGAAGTTACCGTGGAGGCCCTGCAGCCGCACCCCCGCATTCAGGTTCCAAATTCGCCGCCTTCCACCACCCGGCCCCAGGCGAGAATAGCCAGCCCACCGCAACCTCCACCAGCGCCCCTGCCGGAGCCGCCGCAGATCCAAGCCGGCAACCGCGAGCCGCCGCGCGGCTTGCCGGCGGGACCCCCGACCATCCAGGCAGAGCCGCCGCAAATCCAGGAGCAGGAAAAGCCGAAGCTGGCATTCGAGACGCCGACTGCACCGCCTCCCTCAGGCGGCGTGGGCCGGATCCAGCGTCCGGACACGTCGGTGGATGCAGCGATCCGGGAACTCACGCACG
>JBEKPZ010000356.1:0-7047 GCA_049520215.1 Bryobacteraceae bacterium
CCGTGGCGGCCACGGCGAGGCGTTTGGGCAATAGAAAATTGCGGGCGTAGCCGTCGGCCACTTTCACTACCTGGCCGCGGTTGCCCAGCCGTTCGATATCTTCGCGCAGTATGACTTCCATGGTGGGCTCCTAGAACTGCGCCGCGAACGGCAGCAGGGCGATGTTGCGCGCTTTCTTGATGGCGTCGGTCAGGCGCCGCTGGTGCGGGGCGCAGACGCCGGAAATGCGGCGCGGGACGATCTTGCCGCGTTCCGCCACGAAAGAGTGGAGCAGCTTCACGTCCTTGTAATTGATGTCGTCGATCTTTTCGACGCAGAAACGGCAAACCTTCTTGCGGCGGAAATACGCTTTCTTCTGCGTGGCTACGGCCTTGTCGCCGCCGGTGGGGCGTTGTCCGGCACTGCCGGGTCTTCCTTTGAATTCTGGCATGGGATCTCCTTACGCCTCCTTGGGCCCCGACGGGGGCGCCTCTTTGGGCAGGCCGGGCATGGCCGGCGCGGGGGCGCCTTCGCCCATCAGTTGCTGCGCGACCGAGGGTTGCGGCGCGGACGGCGCGGCAATGGACTTGCGATGCGCCCGTTTGTCGCGGTCCTTCTTGCGCTTTTCGAGGCGCTTCAGCGTCTCGTCGATGCGCACCGTCAGAAACTTGATGACCAGGTCCGAGACGCGCAGCCGACGCTCGAATTCCTTAACGGTTTCCGGACCCGCAGTGAACTGGAACAGGACATAAGCGCCCTCGCGGTACCGGTCGACTTTGTAGGCCAGCTTGCGCTTGCCCCACTTTTCCACTTTATCCACCGTGCCGCCGGCGTTCGAGACGGTCGTCTTCATCTGTTCGATGAAGGCGTCCACCTCTTCGTCCGGCGCGTCCGGCTTCGCTATAAACAGCTCTTCGTAGATTCTCATGCTTCCTCGTTTGAGCCTGGGGCGCGACGATTGAATCTCGTCATGGCCTTTTCGACGCCTTCGGCAATTATGGAGACAACCGCGTCGGCCCCATCGGCCACCAGTTGCTCCAATTCCTTACGCAGCGAGCGCTTCCACGGCGACAGCAAATAGTCTATCCCGCTGCTTAGCGGGTGGCCGGGATGAATCCCCAAGCGCACCCGTACAAAATCGGTCGTGCCCAGGCTGCGGATCGCGGAGTCGACTCCGTTGTGGCCGGCGGAGGAGCCGCGCGGCTTGATGCGCAAACTGGTCCACGGCAGGGCCAATTCGTCGTACACCAGAATCAGATCCGCTGCCGTGAGCAAATGCTTCTCCATCAGCGGCGCGAGCGACGTACCGCTGAGATTCATAAATGTCTGGGGCTTGGCCAGCATCGCATCGCGGCCGGCGATCTGCCCCACTCCTGTCAGCGCCTTCGAATCCCGCCTGGTGACGCGGATATTGTGCATTTCCGCGAGCCGGTCCACCACCATGAAACCCAGATTGTGCGGGGTGTTGGCGTATTCCTCGCCCGGATTTCCCAGGCCAGCCACCAGGAACATGGTGCGCTACTTCTTCTTGGGCTTGGCCTCTTCGGCCGCTTCTTCCTTCTTGCCCTTCTTGATGACTTCCGGTTCGGCGGCGGCCGGCGTAGCGGCGGCTTCGGCGGTGGGCGCAGCCTCGGCAGCCGGCTTCACCTCTTCGGCGCGCATGGTCACAATGTGCGCGATCACGGTTTCGGGCGCTCCGATCAACTTCATGGAGCCAGTCAAGGGCAGGTCGCTGAAGCGCTTGCTCTGTCCGATCAGCAACTCGGTTACGTCCACCGTAAAGCCCTCGGGGATCTCATCCGGCAGGCACTCGATTTCGGCCGCGCGGGTGATGACTTCGAGCAGACCGCCCTGCGTCTTGACGCCTTTGGCCTCGCCGGTGGTGCCCAGCGGGATGGATACCCGGATGCGCTTGGTCAGATCGATGCGCTTCAGATCCGCATGCAGCAGCGTGCCGCGAATCGGGTCGTTCTGGTAATCCACCACCATGACCGGCGTGTTCTCGCGGCCCTCGATATCCAGGTTAAAGATGGTGTTGTAGCCGCTGGCCGAGTGTACGATCTGCAGAATTGCCTTGGGACTGACGGCCACTGTGACGGGTTCTTTGTATGCGCCATAGACCACCGCCGGGATCAATCCCGAGCGGCGCGTACGGCGCGCTTCGTTCTTGCCGCGCGATGCACGGGGCTGCGCAGCAACGGTTATCTCTTTTCTCACTGCATTTCTCCTTCAAGGGCCGCAAGTCCGATTCCAACCGCTCCCTGACGGTCGCGGCTCAGCGTGGGTCGCTGTTTCAGCGTGGGTTGCGTTGCCCTGATTTCGCTACACAAACAAACTGCTTACCGACGTCTCTTCGTGGATCGACTGAATAGCCCTGGCCAGCAGGGGCGCCACCGAGAGAGACCTGATCTTGCTCGAACGCCTGGCTTCGTCCGACAACGGAATCGAATTCGTAAACACAACTTCCTTCAACGGCGAAGCTTCGATGCGCTCCACCGCCGGTCCCGAGAGCACGGCATGCGTGGCGCATGCGCTCACGCTGCGGGCGCCTTTCAGTATCAAGGCCTCCGCGCCTTTCACCAAGGTGCCGGCCGTATCGATCAGATCGTCCACCATCAAACAATTCCGGCCTTCCACCGCGCCGACCACGTTCATCACTTCCGCCACATTGGGCTTCTCGCGGCGCTTGTCGATGATCGCCAGCGGCGCGTTCATCCGCTTACCAAACGCCCGTGCACGCTCCACGCCGCCTGGGTCGGGCGAAACCACGGTGAGATCCGGGATCTCCAGCGGCTTGAAATACTCGATCATTACCGGGGCCGAAAACAAGTGGTCCACCGGAACATCGAAGAACCCCTGAATCTGCGCGGCGTGCAGATCCAGCGCCATGATCCGATCGGCGCCGGCGCATTCCAGCAACGAGGCCACCAATTTCGCCGAGATGGCCACGCGCGGTTTGTCCTTGCGATCCTGCCGACCGTACCCATAATAGGGTAACACTGCCGTGATGCGGTCCGCTGAGGCGCGCTTGGCTGCGTCGATCATGAGCAGCAATTCCATCAGGTGATGGTCGACCGGACGGCAGGTTGGCTGGATCAGAAAAAGATCGGCGCCGCGGACGTTTTCCTGGAACTGGAGATACACTTCGCCATCCGAGAATGTCTCCAGCATCAGATCGCCGAGTCCCAGGCCCAACGACGCGCAGATCTCTTTGGAGAGGCACGGATTGGCGGTGCCGGAGAAGACTTTCAAACGATCGGGAGTCAGCGCCCGGATGGGCTTAACGGCGGCCATATTTTTCCTTCAATGTGCGGCCGGAGCGTGCGCCACCAAAGACTGCGGTAGCGCGCCCGGCTGACCAGCGAGATCGGGAAAACACTTGCGTCGTGAAATGTTTTTGCAGCGTGATTTACCTGTTCCCGGGTACGAAACAAACCGAAGAGCGCCGAGCCGCTTCCGGTCATCATTGCCGGATTCGCACCCAGCTTAGCGAGCCGCTGCTTCAAGGCAGCGAGTTGCGGGAACTGCTCGAAAACTACTGTTTCAAAATCGTTAACACCCCGCGCGCAGGGACCATCCCCAAGTTCACCCCAGACCTGTGACTGGAAACTAACTATTTTATTTTGTTGCGATTCGGTTGTCAATCGGGGGGTGAGGGCGCGATAGGCGACGGCGGTGGAAACGTGTACGGCAGGCGCGACGAGAAGCCCGCGGCGCGCAGGCGAATCGGGCAGCGGATACAGTTCGGTTCCGCGGCCCAGGGCGGCGACGGCCCCGCCCACCAGGAAAAACGGCACGTCGCTACCCAGTCCGGCAGCCAGTTCCATGAGGTGCGGCAATGCCAGGCGGTGTCCGGCCAGGGCGGGCAGCGCAAGCAGGACGGCGGCGGCGTCCGACGATCCGCCTCCCAAACCGGCGCCCATGGGGATTCGTTTGCGCAGCCGGAATCGGACCCGGGCGGCGACCCGCATGGCATCCAGGACCAGGGTGGCGGCTTGCGCGATCAGGTTATCCGGGATGTCGACATGGCCGTCGATTTGAATCGTGGTGTCACGTGCCTGGGTGTACTCGACGTCGATGATATCGGCCAGCGAGATGGTCTGGAAGATGGTACGGATTTCGTGATAGCCATCCGGGCGCGCGTGCAGGACGCGCAGATCCAGGTTGATCTTGGCGAGGGCGCGCAGGCTGGCCTGGCGGGTCTGGCTCATTGGCTATCCCTAGTATTACAACCGGTCAGAATCTCGTGGGGCAGGCCCCCGGCCTGCGGCGGCCTCTCAGGCCGCCTCTTGTGGTTGCGGCTATGCTGGCAGGACACTCATCTATCGTACTTGAGCAGCGAAAAGACGTCGTAGCCCGGCAGTTTGGCGCGGCCGTTCAGGAACGTCAGTTCGATGGCGAAGGCCAGACCGGCGACTTGGCCGCCGGCCTGCTCGACCAACCGCGCGACGGCGGCGGCGGTGCCTCCGGTGGCCAGCAGATCGTCGACGATCAATACGCGGCTGCCCGGCGCGACGGCATCCTTGTGCATCTCCAGGCTGTCGGTACCGTATTCCAGGTCGTAGCTGACGCGCAGGGTTTCCGAGGGCAGCTTCTTGGGCTTGCGCACAGGCACGAAGCCGACGCCCAGCGCGTAGGCCAGCGCGGGCGCGAAAATAAAGCCCCGCGCTTCGATGCCCAGCACCATGTCGACCTGGGCGTTGCGGTAGTGTTCGCAAAGCGCATCGATGACGCCACGCAGCCCGGTCTTGTCTTTCAGCAGCGTGGTGATGTCGTAAAAGAGGATGCCAGACTTGGGAAAGTCAGGCACCTCGCGGATCAGCGACTTCAGGTTATCCATCGGAGTTTATCTTGCGTGCGACTGCTTTGGTTTGTGTAAAATGGTGTTGCGAAAGTAGCCGGGTAGACGCTTCCGGTAGACAAGTTCTATCTACTTTCCAACGAGCCGCCATTCTAGCACGAACGAGCGACCCCTCACGCGGCTCCGCACGAACGCCGCCACGGCCGCGACCGCCGCCCGGAGCCGCCATGCTGAGACCTTCGGCCCGATGCAACCGAGAGCACCCGCAGAACGCCCTAGCCCCTCGTTCGCCGCTAGTCTCTGCCGCCCTAGACATCTGCGAGTGGCCGAGCGGTAAAATAGGGGCGCAACGAAAGAAAGGACGACTTCCTGTGTCCAGGCAACGACAGAAAGGACGACTTCCCGTGTCCAGCGTAGACAAGCTCTTGGCTGTTCGCCATATCGTTCACGAGTATGCGAACTTCGTCTCGTCCGCCGAGATGGTTCTGACCGGCCAAGATATAGACGGCGACAATTTTAAGCCGCCCATCAACACGCACATTAGCCACGCCTTCTACCTGAACTGCCGAAAACTTGCTGATTTCTTCCAGAACAGAAATGGAGACTGCGTTGCAGCACAACACTATGTCGCTACCCACAAGGCAGACTTGCCAGTTTCTGAACTGTGGCGCTGTGCGATAAACAAGCAACTTGTTCATGTAACCTATGCACGGAATGACACCTCAAGAGACATAACAACAGATGTCCAGAAAGCTCTTTATAAAGAGCTACAAGACAAATGGCGCGAGTTCAGAAATGGCTTGCCAGAACCATATGCTGCTGAATTTGCAAACACAGTAGCGGAACGAAGGGCTCCTTATTCAAATGGTCAACCTTCGGAGTTTAGGTACTACGATCTCGATTGATGACCTACAATGAACGACGACCAAGTACAAGCGGACGTAACCAGCCCGACCACTGACAGCAAGTCGGTTGGATTCCGAAGCGACGGTGTGAGTGACGGCTCCGATGGGTTTGCTGCTTGCTACAATGTGGCAGCTTGGAAAGGAAGCTTCATGGAAACGAACGAAGCCAAAGAAGTCGCCGGGTTTAGTTGCCCGAAGTGTGGAGCACCCGGCATTACGCTTCAAACAGCGCAATGCCCTAATTGTCATGTCCTGTTCAAAGCGGCTAAGGACATACCGTTCGACCCTCGTACAGAAATCTCGGCAGACGCCCGACACATTGCCAGCCGGATCGTGACGCACTTGTGGATACTCTCCGTCCTGTTGCCGGTAATCCTCGGGCTGTTGTATGCGCTGCTAAGGTCTCGGTAAAGGAGAATTGTGAACACATTTAGGATCGCAACATCGAAGGCCGTCACCGTCGTGTTGATAGGCTTGCTTTCAGCGATGGGGTTGCTTGCTCAGACCGGACCGGTGATCGCCGCAGTGGTCGACGGTGCAAGTTTCCAACCGATGGATAGTGGAGGTCTGGTGTACAACACCTACATCACAATTTTTGGAACGAATCTGGCCTCAAACACGAGAACATGGACCAGTTCAGATTTTGTGAGTTGTGCTCAGAATGGACAACCACCGCTTTGTATGCCTACTTCACTGGATGGCGTTTCTGTTTCGACATGCAGTGATCTTGGGATCTTCACAACAAGCTCACCGTGTGCAATCGCTAGTCTATCCGCCTACGTTGAGTACATTAGTCCCACACAAATAAACATTCTGACTGGCCTTATACCACAGTTGTATTCATTGTATTCGGGTGCAACAGTGCCGCCAACTGGTGTAATAGTGGAGCCGCCTGTAACTGTGGTAGTGCAGACGCCCTATGGCACAAGCAATGCGTTCCCAGTGCCGATTACGATTTGTTGCGGCCTGCCGCTCGTTGAGTATTGCGGGTTGTATCAGCCGAACTTATTCACGGTGGGGAATAACTACGTGGCGGCGAGACATCTTGACGGTACTCTGGTGGGCAAAGCTGACATGCTGCCTGGGGTGGTTTCACGTCCTGCACAACCGGGCGAAACTATCGAACTCTACGGGACGGGTTTCGGACCAACGGGACCGATTGGAGAATTGGTCACCGAACCGATTAAGCTAGGTTGCCCCACCGGACCGCCCTACCAGGGCAATTTCTGTTCCGGTGATCTAGTTGCTGTGTTTCCATCCCTTTTACCGCTTTCGGAGGCCGCCGTTATACCAGACTGGGCTGGTCTGGTTGAAGCGGGCTTGTATCAGATCAACATAACGATTCCGACGAGCTTCCCTGAC
>JBEKPZ010000357.1:0-7038 GCA_049520215.1 Bryobacteraceae bacterium
AGCACCTATGATCGCAGCGGGGGCAATGAAGGCGCCGATGCCAGCCACTTCCTCTACCAACTCGCCAACGATTTCAACGTCTCGCTCGACGTGGAAGGCCCCGGCGTGCTTTACTTCGCGCGATACAACCACTGGCACGGCAGCCCGTGGCATTACGTCGTTGACGGCGCCGACCACATCATCGAGGAAAGCAGCACCGCCGATCCGCTCGATCCCGCCGAGAGCTCCGTGTTCCTTCCCGAGCATCTGTTTCCAAACCCGCTGACCTGGACGTGGTCGCTCACACGGGGCGCCGACCTCACCTGGGTCCCGATCCCCTTCGAGCGTTCCTTCCAGATGGCATACTCCCGGACGCATTACGGAACGGGCTATTACATCTACCACCAGTATGTTCGTGGGGCGAATCTGTCGCGCCCGATTCGCTCCTGGGACACGCAATCGGTACCGGACGCGGAGGTGCTGGCGCTCATCCGCCGCGCCGGAAGCGATCTCGCGCCGCGTCCCGGTACGCCCGAAGGGATCGCTGCCGGAGTGGAGGAACGCCATGGCGAGGTGACGCTTCCGGGAAGCGGTAGCACTTTGCTGACGCGCATCATGCGGGCGCCTTCGATGCTGCGCGCGTTGGAGCTTTCTCTGCCGCGCAAGGATGCTGTGGACCTTTCTTCCGCTCGCCTGCGAGTAGTTTGGGACGACCGTCACGCGCCTTCCATCGACGCGCCGCTGGCGCTGTTCTTCGGGGCAGGCACGTTCTACAACCGCGACGACCGTGAATACCTGGTTAAAGCTTTCCCGGTCCTCGTGCGCTTCGACGCGGAACGGGTGTATCTGGCATGCTTCTTTCCTATGCCGTTTTTCCACTCCGCCCGACTGGAACTCGTGAGTGCGGGAGGCGCTGACGTTGCCGGCATTCGCTGGGCGGTGCGTTACGTGCCATACAAAGATCCGCCCAGCCACGTCGGGTACTTCCATGCCACGTATCGCGATCACCCGTCGCCGGAACCGGGCCAGGACCTGCTCCTGCTGGACACGCGCGAGACCGAAGGAGGCGCCGATTGGTCCGGCCATCTGGTGGGCACCTCGTGGATCTTCTCGCATCGCGCGGACCTGAACACGTTGGAAGGCGATCCGCGATTCTATTTCGATGACAGCCTCACGCCGCAGGCGCAGGGCACCGGCACCGAGGAATGGGGCGGCGGCGGGGATTACTGGGGCGGGCAAAACATGACGCTTCCGTTTGTCGGGCATCCGGCGGGCGCGCGGAGTGCGCAGGAGGCGAAGGACGAGCGAGACAAGATCGAGTCCGCATACCGCTTCCTGCTGGCCGATCTGATGCCTTTCGGCAAGAACGCGCGCATCACGCTGGAACACGGCGGCACCAATCAATCCACCGAACACTACGAGACGGTTACTTATTGGTACGGAGCGCCGCGCGCAACCCTGGTGAAGACTGATGAACTGGTAATCGCCAACCCCGCCAGTGAAAAGGCCCACAGCTACACGTCACCGGATGCTTCCGCGCCTTATGAGATCAGTTCCCGCTATGAATGGGGAGTGGATACGCTGGACGGCCGGGAGGTTTTCCCGCCGCACACCGACCGCGGCCGCCATACAAAGGGCACGTCGGAATTCACGATGAAAATTGATTCCCGGAACCTGGGTGTGATGCTTCGCCGCAAGCTCGACTATGCATTTCCTAACCAACGCGCCGAGGTCCACGTCGCCGATGTCCGCGCCCGAACACCACGATGGAAGCCTGCCGGCATCTGGTATCTGGCCGGCTCAAATACCTGTGTGTATTCGAATCCGCAGGCGGAATTGGGAGAAACGCAGCACATTGTGCAGACCTCCAACCGGCGTTTTAGAGACGATGAGTTTCTGATCCCGCGCGATCTCACCGAGGGCCGCCGCGCAATTCGCATCCGGATTCAGTTCACGCCGGTCAACCGTCCGCTTTTCCCGGGCTACGCCGTGCCGGAACTCGCCTGGAGCGAAATCCGCTACACGGCTTACAGCTTCGTGTTGCCGTAGTCGAACCCACCCGGCTTGGCGGCGAAGACGGTGTTGTCCAGCCGGAGTCAGTGAGAATTTGCGGTGGGGTGGGCCGGCCCGCCGTTGTCGACATCGCTCATTCGGGCCCCAGACTAAAGTCTGTGCCACCGGTTATCAATGACTGAGCGGCAGTTGGTGGCACACGCTTCAGCCTGTGAGAGCATTTTTCAGCATACTGCCAGGTCAACTCTTCAGCATTCTGCCTGCGCCCCGTGGCCTTCCGCTAACCGAAGCCGTTCCCCAGCGTCCAATTAAAGTCCGCTCCTGACGATTGGGGAACAACGTGAAAGCAACGCTCATACCGGATCTTCGCTTCGGACTAAGGCAGCTTCGAAAGACCCCGGGCTTTACCGCCACTGCCATGCTCACACTCGCACTGGGCATCGGTGCCAATGCCGCCATCTTTACCCTGGTCAATGCCGTCCTTCTCAAAAACCTCCCGGTCGCCGATCCCAAGACGCTGGTGCGCATCGGCGACAACAACGATTGCTGCGTCAACAGCGGCACGCACAGCGATGGCGACTACTCCCTGTTTCCCACCGAAACCTGGCGACTGCTAAGAAAGAACGTCCCCGAATTCGAAGAGCTCGCCGCCATGCAGGCCGGCTTCGGCTACCGCCCCATCATCGCCCGCCGAGATGGCGATCCCGCTGGCGCGCGCTCCGTCATGGGCGAATTCGTCTCCGGCAATTATTTCCGCACCTTCGGTCTTCAAGCCCAGGCGGGCCGCCTGTTTAGCGATCTGGATGACGTCGCGGGCGCCCCCATGACTGCGGTCATCGGCTACTCCGCCTGGCAGCACAATTATGCCGGCGAATCTTCCGTCATCGGCAGCACATTCTGGATCAATACCAAGCCCGTCACCATCGTCGGCATCGCTCCCCAAGGCTTCTATGGCGATCGCCTCGCCAGCGCGCCCCCGGATTTCTATCTGCCCATCGAAACCATGCCCGTGTTGGCGAATGTCGGCTACGTGCACGATGCCGATGTGCAGTGGCTGTACATGGTCGGCCGCGTGAAGCCTGGCGTCTCGCTTGCCGCTCTGCAGCAGAAGCTGAGCGCCATGGTGCGCAACTCGTTCGCCCAAACCGGGACTTTTTCCGCCGGGGAAGGGAAGGCGCTGCTCTCGAAAGTCCACGTCGTGCTCACGCCCGGCGGCGGAGGCATCCAGAACTTGCAGGAAAATTACTCTTCCAACCTCCGCCTGCTCATGATCATCTCCGCCCTCGTCCTCCTGATCGCCTGCGCCAATATTGCCAATCTGCTGCTGGCTCGCGGCATGGGCCGCCGCTCAGAGATCTGCTTGCGCACCGCACTGGGCGCCAAACGCAGCCGCATCATTCGCCAGTTCCTTACCGAAAGCGTGCTCCTCGCCGTGTTGAGCGGCATCGCCGGACTTGCCGTCGCCTACGCTGGCACCCGCATGCTTCTCGCCCTCGCATTTTCCGATGCGGAAAATCTCCCCATCCACGCCAGCCCCTCGGTGCCCGTGCTGGCCTTCGCCTTGGGACTCTCGCTGTTCACTGGCATCCTGTCCGGCCTTGCCCCCGCCTGGTTCGCCGCCAAAGCCGATCCGGCCGATGCTCTGCGCAGCGGCACTCGCACCACCGGCTCCGGCGCCACTCTGCTGCAGCGCGGCCTCGTCGTCCTACAGGCTGCCATGTCGCTCGTGCTTCTGGTCGGCGCCGGCCTGTTCTCGCAAAGTCTCTACAAGCTCCAACACACCGACCTGCACCTCGAAACCGCCAACCGCTATATCGTCCACATTAACCCGCAAGCCGCGGGCTACTCCGCTACGCAATTGCCGGCGCTCTATCGCACCATCGAGGATCGCTTCCACGGTATCCCCGGCGTAAGAAAGGTCGGCATCAGCCTGTATACCCCCATGGAAGACAACAACTGGGGAACTGGCATCCGCATACAGGGCGAGCCCGATCCCCACATCGGCGCCTCCATCGTCAAAGTCGGCTCCGAATATTTCGATTCTGTTGGAACGCACCTGGTCATGGGCCGCGGCATCAGCCAAAAGGATATACCTGGCGCTCCCGCCGTCGCCGTCGTCAATCGGGAGTTCGCTAAAAAGCTGTTCAACGGCCGCAACCCGATCGGTCATTCGTTCGGCACTAGCGACACATCCTCCGGCGATTATCAGATCGTTGGCGTCGTCGAAGACACTACCTACACCAGCGTGCGCTGGAAGAATCACGGCATGTATTTTCTGTCCATCCTGCAGCTGCCCGCCAGCGCCAAAGGTCCCATCGAGCATGATGAGTCCCTGTTCGCCGGCGCCATCGTCCTCGCCACCGAACGGCCCATCAACCAGATGGCCGCCATCACGCAGCGCATTCTCGCAGGAATCAATCCCAACCTAACCATCGTGAAATTCCAGACCTTCGATGAACAGATCGCCGGCCAGTTCACCGAAGAGCGCATGATCGCCCGCCTCACCGCATTATTTGGTGCGCTGGCTCTGCTGCTCGCCGTCGTCGGACTCTACGGCGTCACCGCCTTCGCCGTCGCCCGCCGCACCAGCGAAATCGGCATCCGCATGGCGCTCGGCGCCAACCGTACCGGTGTCATCGCCATGGTCATGCGCGGAGCCCTGATCCATATCGGCATCGGCCTCGCCATCGGTATCGCCGCCGCGTTGCTCTCCGTCCGTTTCGTCGAATCCCAGCTTTACGAAATTAAAGGCATCGACGCCGGCGTCCTGCTCACCGCCATCTTCACCCTTACGGCCGCCGCCTGCATTGCCGGCATGATTCCCGCTCGCCGCGCCGCCTCCACCGATCCTGCCCGCGCGCTACGAACGGAGTAACTCGGCGACCCTGTCCCTCTGCAACGTACTGGCGGCTCTCGCCGCCGACGTCCGGGACCGCCGCACATCAGAGCGCCGGTACATTGCTCGAAAGTGTCCCGCTCGGTTTTACAACCTGGACTATCCCGCTGCTCGCGCGACGAGGATCGAAAAGGATCGACGATTTGCCGGAGATCGTGATCTTACGTTTGAGGATGTGTAGCGAGACGTTCTTCAGATTGTTCTCACGGGCGCCGCGAATCTCGATATGTTGGGGTGTTTCAGTATTCGTTCTTAGCCACAAAGGAACGCAGATGAACACGGATGCTCGGCAAAGTGCCCATAGATGTCGCAAATCTCTTTATCGGTGTTCATGTCCTGCCAGAACACCAGCGGGATGCTGAAAAGGCTCTCACAGGCTGAAGCCTGTGCCACCAACTGCCGCTAAGTCATTGATAACCGGTTTAGTGAGCGATGTTTATACCTTTTTCAGCATCCTGCTAGGCTAGGGGATTCCTCGTTGCATCTGGCGCAGTGAGGGTGAGAAGAGGCCACCCAGCCCGGCGAGGATGCAGGCGAGGCCGGAGATAGCGATCACCAGCGGCGCTGAGAGATATTGCAGCAGCACGCCACCGAACGCGGCTCCCAGCGGCGTCGCCGCGACCACCAGCGAATGCCGCGCGCCGAAGACCTGGCCGCGTAACTCGGCCGGGACGAGTCGCTGCAGCAGGGTGGTTTCCATCGGCGTGTAGGGCGCCCAGGATGCCCCGGCCACGCCGAGGAACAGCATCGCGAGCGGGAGCTGCCGGATGAAATACAGGGGGCACAGAAGCGCTCCCCAGAGCACCGCGATCATCGGTAAGGCAATACCCGGCCGCCAGCGGTGCGAGAGCCTGGTCAGCGTCAGCACCCCAGCGAAGGCCCCCATGCCGAAGCCGGTCCACAGCAGCCCGTAGCCGCCAGCGTTGGCGTGTAATGTCTGGCCGCTGTAGATCGGCAAGGCCGCCTCCAATGGGCCGTAGGAGAAGAAGAACACCAGCGAGAGGAGCGTGAGCGCGGGCACGTAGCGCAGGCTGAACAGCGCGCCGAAGACTTCTAGTAACGGCCCGCAAAACGGCACGTGGGCAGTTATTTCAAGGATCCTAGGCGCCCACGCGCCTTTGCGGGCCAGCCAGCGATTAGCTGCGGCATGCTGTGCGACACCCGGTTCGCGAGGGATTGTGGGCAGGCTCAGCACCAGCAGGCCCATCAGCAAGAAGCTGGCGGCGTCGATGAACAGCGCCCAGGGACCACCCAACCTGGCGACGGCGAAGCCTGCTGCTACTGGGCCGGCAAGATACGAGAATTGCAGGCTGGCCGCGGTGAGCGCATTGGCGCGATCGAGGGCGGCATCGTCCACCAGGTGCGGCACAAAAGCCCGTACCCCAGCCGTGGTTGCCGGCGAGAGAGCTCCGGCCAGCAGCGCCAGCACGAAGACGTGCCAGAGCTGCAACCATGCCAGGGCGTAGAGCGCGGGAATCGCCGCGATGAGTGCCGCTCGGGCGAGGTTGTCGAAGCCCATCACCAGCCGCGGCTGGTAGCGATCCAGCAGCCGCCCGAGGATCGCCCCGGTGACCACGCCGGGGAGATCGAAGCAGAGGATGACAAGGCCCACCGCCGCACCAGAGCCGGTCAACTGCAGCACGAACCAAAGCAAGGTGATGATGGTGAACTGGTCCCCGAGATACGAGATGCTCAGTCCCAGCCAAAGCCGCTGGAACGCGGGACGGCGCCATGGAGCGCCAGCAGCGGTTCGCGCCATCACTTTTTACTTTTCAGTACTTTCGCACGAGTACCCGCAGTCGCTTTCCTCTTCAATTTGATCTGATTGTAATCAACGGCAGCACGCACGAGATCTCTCAGAGCACGCGCATCGATCTTATCGCCCTCGAAAAGATCGATCGCTCGCCACGTGTTGCCCGCGAGGCCCGCGTTGAAGAGCTTGTCAGGATCCGGGAGGCTCGCCCCGTGGGAAAACGTAAGCTTCACCTTATCTTTGTGGGCGTTGCCGACCGCGATGATTCCGTCGCGAGACCACACTGGGCTTCCCATCCACTTCCATTCCTCGATGATCTCCCGGTCGGTCTCAAGGATGCTCTTGCGGATGCCGGCCAGCGTTTTGCCACGCCAGTCCGTGAGTCCGGCAATCAGCT
>JBEKPZ010000358.1:0-7024 GCA_049520215.1 Bryobacteraceae bacterium
GAAAGCGGAGATCTGGAGCAGGCCCGCTCCGATTTGCCTTCGCTCTTCAGCCTGCAACCGCGTCTGCCCAATACCGGCTATGCGCCTTGTGAGCGAACTGTCACGCTAATGTCGGGCCAGGACGACAATTTCGCGCTGCCCGTCGATCCGATCCCTTACGTGAGCCCGGGCTTCTTCGGCTGGGAGCCTTGGGCCAGCCACAAGCATCACAAGCAGTTTGATGAGGATCTCGACGATGCGAACCTTTTCGCCTCGATCATTCTTCCACGGCTCACATTCTGCGCGGGCCGGATCGAAGTTCACATGCGCAAGGGAAAATCGGGCTATCAAAACGATTCGCTGGCTTACGGAGTCGCGCCCTTTGTTCCTCCTTTGCCCGCTTCGGGTCCCCTGTTCATTTGGGCCGACAGGCCCGACGAAAACGAAAGGTTGTATACGGTGGGGATAAATGGGGACTTTCTGCTGGATGTGCAGCGGGCGCAATTCTCCAAGAAAGTGACTTCTCTCGATTTCGGCATCGGCGACGATACCACCGTCGACTATATCAAGCTCACACTGGTCTACTAAGATGCCTACTCTGCGCCTTATCGTGCTGCTAGGGATCGCTTGTGTGGCGCGCGCCCAATCCGGATGCGCCTCCGCACCGCCCGGCATCTCGGCCTGGTTTACTTTCGACGAACCGCTGTTTCGCCAGCCGGGCGAACACCGTCCGCAGCGCGTGCCTGGCATGGTGGGGTCCGCTCTGCGCTTCAACGGTATCGACCAATATTTCGAAGTCCCCGCCTCTACGCCGGGCCTGGATGTGGGCGAGGACGACTTCACCATCGAGCTTTGGATTCGCACCAGGCAGTCCGCAGGCACGCCCAGTATTGTGGACAAACGGGGGCGTCAGCCGCTCGGCTATCTGATCTTTATTTACAAGGGTCAGCCGGCGCTGCAACTCGCGGACGGAAGCAGGGGCCAAGGTCCGTTTTGGGAAGCCAGTATCGCGGACGGACGCTGGCACCATGTGGCGGGCGTCGTGAAGAGGCTGCCCCCGCAGCCGCTGGCCATCTATGTGGATGGTGTGCGCCCGGACAAAAACTCGGGGGCCGCCACCTTGGCGAACTTGGACGTTCCACAGCCCTTGTGGCTCGGCCGGCATCACGCCAACGGGTATCGGGACCGCGAGGACGTCTACTTCCAGGGCGATATCGATGAGCTGACTTTCTACCGGCGGGCACTGACCGCGGCGGAGATCCAGTCCATCTTCCGCGCCGGCGCCCACGGAAAGTGCCACGCCAATCCGCCGACCCGCGCACGTCAGTAAGCGGTGTCTTGGGCTCCCGCGATCTGTTCAACACTCAGCCGCACCGGACGATCCAGCACTCCCATAAATATGGGACAATGGCGACTGATGAAGACGACCCTGGAAATTCCGAACGACCTCTTCAGGCGGGCCAAGTCGGCGGCGGCCGAGCAAGGGATTCCGCTCCGGGAATTGGTGTCGGAGGCGATCGCGGGAGAGCTGCGTGCCCGGGGATCCCGCGACAAGCCGTGGCTGAAGACGTTCGGCAAGCTACGGGGCCTGCGCAACGAGACAGTGCGCATTAACCGGATTATCGAGGAGCAGTTTGGCCGGATTGAACCCGAGGACTGGCAGTGATCCTGGATACCAACGGGCTCTCAGCCATGGCGGACGGTGACATGGACCTGCAGCCGCTTCTGCAACGCGCGGCTGAGATCGCGGTCCCGGTAATTGTGCTGGGCGAATTCAAGTATGGCATCCGGCAGTCGCGCCACCGGACGCGATATGAACGATGGCTAGCCGAGGTGATCGCGAGTTGCCGCGTGCTGGTCGTGGACGAGGGCACCGCCGGACTGTACGCCGAGGTCCGCGACGAATTGAAGCGTAGCGGCCGCCCGATACCTGGCAATGACCTATGGATTGCGGCGTTAGCGCGTCAGCACGCCATGCCGGTGATTAGCCGCGACCAGCACTTCGATTCTGTCCCGGGACTGAAGCGGGTCGGCTGGTAGGACGCTGCCTCCCTGGTCTTGCACTACCGCGCCATCAGCCGCGCCATAATCCGGCTCAGCGGCGTATCCGCCGGCGGCATCGAGCCGCAAGCCTGCGCGCCCGCCGTCCACAATTGCTCCGCCACCGACGTATTGTTCTCTACCGCGTCGCTGTAAGATGGCGGCCGCCGGCCCTTCACCAACAACCTGCGCGCGGCGTCCATCTGCCCCTTCAGCGTAGCCGGCAGCGTTGCCGCGGAACACCGATCCAGCACATCGAGAACCCTGGCCAGCACCGCCTGGCTGCGCCGGTACCGTTCCGCCGCCCCCAGTCCGCGCCGCATCGGATCGAGCGCCAGGATCTGCGCCGCCGCGTCCAGCCGCTTCTGGACCGCCGTGTCGTTAGGGTTCAAGCGCAACGCGGCGGTCAACGCATCCTGCGCCGCCGCATAGTCCGCCAGAGCATACTCCGCCTCGCCCAGACCCGCCCAAGCCTGCTGATCCTGTGCATCGTGCTCGATCAGATCCCGGAACAGGTTGGCCCCTTCCCGCGCCAGCCCATGCTCCAGCGAAAGCAGAGCCACCTGTTTCTTAACCGAAAGGCCGCCGGGCGCCACCGCCGGTATCGAGAGTAGCTCCGCTTGCGCCTGCTGCCGCCGGCTGGCCTTGCCCAGCGCCTGAATCAGCTCGAGGCGCGCCTGAATGCGCCGGTCGGCGGCGGTGTTGGCTGGCCAAGCGCCGTCGATCGCGTGGTGATAGTACTTCACGGCCTCATCGATGCGCCCTCCCTGCGCGGCCACGCGCGCCATCCCCAGATTCGCCTCGGCATTGGTTGGATCGCTGCGCAATAAATCGTTCAGGTAAATCGCGGCTTCATCCGGATGGCCCGCTTTCACCAGGGCCAGCGCCAACGCCAGCCGGTACTGGTTGCCATGCGATATGGAGAGCGCTTCCCGGTATTGTCCTATGGCGTCGTCGTACAAGTCCCTCTGCAGGTACTGATTGCCCAACTGGAAGAAATGCTGCGCCCTCCCGGCGCGCTCGGTGCGGTAGTAGTAGCTCAGAAGACCGGCCACCACACCGAGGCCGATCAGCACCGCCAGCACGCCCGCCAGAAGCATGGCCGGCTTGCCTTTCGGCAGCACGGGCTCGGCTTCCCGATCCACGTTCCCCATGGCGTATGCCGCCAGGATGCCCTGCATGGAAATCGTGCCCTTCAGCTCCCGGATGTTGGTGCGGCTGACCACCGGCAGCACTTTCAGGCCTGTCTCCGCAAGCCGCCGCATCGCGAAATCCAGCGATTGGTCCGCGTGCAGATGCGGGAACTCCTCGGCGGTGAGTCTGTCCAGATGGGGTGCGGGAACCAATTGGTCCAGCGTTCGCTCGCCCTCGCCTTCCGCCATCGCTCTATCCAGTTGCTCCACGCGCAACATGCCGCGCAGCCCCGTTTGGTCCACCACCGGCCAGGCGCCCGTCTCCCGGTTGACCATCGCCGCGGCATCGCCCGCCCGCAGGCTCGCGGGCAGCGATTCCGGCGTTTGGCGTACCGCCTGCCCCACCATCAGCAGCGCCTCGCGGGCCTTGGCGCCAGAAGGCAGGTGAATGCCGTCCTGATGCAACAGCGCCTCGTAAATCGATTCTTCCTGCAGCCGGCTGGATATGAAATAGCTGATCAGGTTCGAGATCATCAACGGCACGATGATGGAGTAGTCGCGCGTGATCTCGAAAATCATGATGACCGAGGTCAGCGGCACCCGCACAATCCCGGCAAACGCCGTCCCCATGCCGACCAGCGCGTAAGCTCCCACGCTGCCCGTATAGTCGGGGAACAGGAGGTGCGCCACGCCCCCCACCGCGCCGCCCAACATCGCGCCGATGAACAGGCTGGGACCGAAAATGCCGCCCGCGTTGCCGGACGCATAGCACGTGGCCGTCGCCACCACCTTCAGCAGGACCAGCAGCGCCATGGTGCGGATGACCATTCCGCCGTTCAAGGCTTGGCTGACGAAGTTGTAGCCCACTCCCAGCACATCGGGGAAGAACCAGCCCAGAATGCCGACCGTCAACCCTCCCACCGCCGGCTGCCACCACAGCGATGCCTTGGGCAGCTTCAGAAAGTACTTGCGCTGCCACAGCAGCAGCTTGACGAATCCGACCGAAACCAGGCCGCCCGCCACTCCCAGCACCGCGTAAACCAGGAACTCCAGCGGATGAACCAGTTGATAGGCGGGCACGTGGAACAGCGGCTCGTCGCCCAGCAACAGGTGCAGCACGATCCAGGAAGTGGCGGAAGCCAGCACGATGGAGCCCAGCACCGGAGCGTGCATGTCGCCCATCACTTCTTCGAGCGTGAAGAGCACGGCGGCGATGGGAGTGTTGAATGCGGCAGCGAGCGCAGCCGCCGATCCCACCGGCAAAAGCGCCTTCACGCTGCTGGTGCTCAGCCCCAATCTTCGGCCCAGCACCGACGCGATGCCCGCGGAAACCTGCACCGACGGACCCTCGCGGCCCAGTGCGATGCCGCTGGCCAGCGAGATCGCCGACATGCTGAACTTGCCGATCACGGTGCGCATGGCGATGAAACCATCGCGCACGAATAGCGCCGTCTTGGTTTGCGGAATGCCGCTGCCGCGCGCGTTCGGAAAATAGCGGGCCAGCAGAATGCCGGTGACCAGCGCTCCCGCCACCGGAATGACCAACCGGCGCCAGGCGGCGACGGACCCCGGATAAAGCCGGGCGCCCAAATTCTCCGTCACCAGAATGAAGGCCACCACCACCAGGCCGACCACCGCGCCGATAATCAGCGTCAGCAGGAGCAGGACTTTGTCTTCGTAGCGGCGCGTGGGCGGCAATTCTCAGAATACCTGTTGCGGGCCAAAGTGGGGCGGACGCCCTCGTCCGCGCGCGACCCCCTGGTCGCGCTCCCGCCGCGTTGTGGCGTTGTGGCGAAACGAGCTTGCGCTGAGATCCGAAAGGGTATAGTTTTAAGGAGGGGCCACGACCGGTTTCCCGGCCGCGGCTTTTTCTGCTACTTACGACGACGGCGCCGCTGTATGCGGATCGTCACCGTGATCGCCGTTGCTGCGGCGATAGTAACGGTCAACGTGATGATTAACATCCGTTGCCTCCTTTCGCCTAAACGTTAGATTGGCCGGCCCGGGTGCAAATCGGGCCGGCAGCGCTTAGGACGCCGTAAAACGTCCCACTCCTTTCCAACGGGCGAAAACTCTGCGTAATGAACAGTGTTGCCGTTAACGGCGGATCGTCTCATGGGAACTCGCAGGGCACGTGCCGCCGCGGCGCCAAGATTTCTTCGCGCCGCCGGAAACTTGGCGGTGTTGTGCATGCTCTAGCCCGCCTTTTCAATACCTTACAGTGCCCGCAAAGCGGAGATCGAAATGCCGATGAGCAAAGCATGGGTTCCATAAGTTCCATCAACAATCTTTCCAACAGTTATTTACAGTCGATTCTCAGCTCCGCGCTCCAAAACAGCAGCTCGGCCGCGAATAGTTCAAGCACTACGGGCGCGTCGTCGGTGACGGCGCAGTCGGAGAACGGCCAGCTTTCGCCGTTCGCTCAACTCATGAGCACTCTGCAACAGCTTCAACAGTCGAATCCGACCGAGTACAAGCAGGTCACCCAGCAGATCGCCACAAACCTGCAAACCGCCGCCCAAACCGCCACGGCGGACGGCAATTCGACACAGGCCACCCAGCTCAACCAGCTCGCCACGGACTTCACCAGCGCCTCGCAAAGCGGCCAACTCCCCAACATGCAGGATCTGGCGCAGGCGGTCGGTGGCGGCCATCACCATCATCATCACTTCCACGCCGCGTCAAGCGATGCGGATAGCAGTTCCAGCAGCACCACTTCCAGCAGCGGCACTTCCAACCAGCTAAGCCAACTGCTGGCGGCTTTCCAGGCAAATAGCACCCCGAACGAAGCGACGAATCCGATGGCGATCATTATGAACACGCTCTCCAGCGCCGGAATCAACGTCACGAGCTGACCGCTGAAAACCGACCGCTGACCGCTAGTTCATCGCGCGCTGCGATAAACTAGTTGTTTCCAATGAAACAGCGCATACGCTCGACGACAGTACTCTGCGTCCGCCGCGACAACAAAGTAGTCATGGCGGGCGACGGGCAAGTGACCCTCGGCAACGAAGTTCTGAAAACGTCCGCCAAGAAGTTGCGCCGCATCTACAACGACAAGATCCTGGCCGGTTTCGCCGGCTCCACGGCCGACGCTTTTGCCCTGTTCGCCCGCTTCGAATCCAAGCTGGAACAGTTTAACGGCAACCTCTCGCGCGCCGCCGTGGAATTGGCCAAGGACTGGCGCACCGACCGCATGCTGCGCCATCTGGAAGCGCTCCTGCTGGTGGCCGACGACAAGAATACCTACATCGTCAGCGGCAATGGCGACGTCATCGAGCCGGATGAGGGCGCGGCCGCCATCGGCTCGGGCGGGCCTTTCGCGCTCTCCGCCGCCACCGCATTGCTGCGCAACACCAAACTCTCCGCGCGCCAGATTGCCGAGCAATCCATGCAGATCGCCGCCCGCATCTGCATCTACACCAACGAAAACATTACCTACGAGGAGCTCGCCTAATGGTCATCTATCTTCCCGCCCAGTCCGTGGACGAGGAACCCATCCTCGACGAGCTGACTCCGCGCGAAATCGTGCGCGAACTGGACAAGCACGTGGTGGGGCAGGCCGACGCCAAGCGCGCCGTAGCCATCGCGTTGCGCAACCGCATCCGCCGCCAGAAACTGCCGCCGGAGATGGCCGAAGAGGTGATGCCCAAGAACATCCTCATGATCGGCCCCACCGGCGTCGGCAAGACGGAGATCGCCCGACGTCTCGCGCGGCTGGCCAATTCGCCGTTTTTGAAAGTGGAGGCCTCCAAGTTCACCGAGGTCGGCTACGTGGGACGCGACGTGGAATCCATGATCCGCGACCTGGTGGATATCGCCATCGACATGGTACGCGAAGAGCGCCTCGAAGAAGTTGCCGACCGCGCCGA
>JBEKPZ010000359.1:0-7018 GCA_049520215.1 Bryobacteraceae bacterium
CTTTTCGAGAGGGATATCAGCCGGAGATTCACGAGTCGCTGCGCTTTCCATAGGGCCATTGGACGCGGCGCCCTCCGCCCGCGCGCATCCCCATCCGCGCGCCGGCGGTCGCGGCGACGGACCGCGGGAGGCGGGCGACGGGACGGGAAGCGACATCGGGCGGCGCGAGGCGCGTAATGCCACCCCAACTTGGGGCACGAGGGATGTCATCGCCCGGCGCACCTGCGCCACGGGCGTGCAGGCCGCGCGTCGGCGTCCCGGTGAAGCGGCCGCGCGCCGACGCTGCGGGTACGACGCAACGCCCGAAACCGCGGCGCGCGGTCCGGATCTGACGCCCTGCATAAGTCACGATGCGCCAAAGGTATTCCGGATGGGTCAATACGTAGCCACCGCACCAGAGCGTCTGGTCATCCGGATGGGCTACGACATTTGCGGCTCGAGGCCGAAGATCTGACGCCAATTCAGGCGCCGCGATGAGTTTCACGGTAGCCGTGAGCCGTCAGCGCATAGGCTCAGGGCACTTTTGCAGGCGTTCTCGATAAGTAAGCACTGAGCACGCAGTAGGCCACCTGGCGGTTGGCTCCGGAAAAGACGCGGCGGCACAGGTGGCGCCCTTCCAAGGAGTGTGCGACATGAAAGTGATGGATTGCTGATTTTCTTTTTTTGGGGCCTTGATCTTAAAGTATGTGATACTTTAATAGAAGGAGGCCCATGCCAGATCCGCTTTCCGCTTTGATCGACGATAGAACCACTGTGCTCCAACAGATCTCCCAACTCGGCGACTTCCAGCCCGGTTCCATTACCTGCGCAACCCGACGCTGTGGGAATCCCCGTTGCCATTGCGCCAAACCCGACGATGCCGGTCACGGCCCTCATTTTCAGATCACCCAGAAGGTCGATGGCAAGACGGTGACTCAGAATCTGCCGTCGCCGGCGGCCGTCGCTAAGGCGGAAATCGAGATCGCTGAGTTCCGTAAATTCCAAATCCTGACGGGCGAGTTGGTCAATGTCAATCGAAAGATCTGCCGCTTACGACCCGTGGAACAGACCGTACAAACAGCCCCGGAAAAAAAACGGCGCAGGCCATCCAACAAGAAGTTGCCCGCGAAGTAGACCGCTTCCTGCGGGTTGTTTTTCAACAGCGCCGCAGTAGCACCCCGTTCGATCTGGAAGCGGTCGAGACCGTTTTGCGATCAGCCATGCACCGGGCCGGGGCTTGTGCGCTGACGCACCTGTTGCGATACGATCCGCCAGATGCCGACAGCCGCACGATACCCTGTCCGTGCGGACACGCGGCCCACTACAAGGAATTACGTTCCAGGACCCTGTTGACCGTCCTGGGACCGGTAGAGATTAGCCGTCCTTATTACCTGTGCCCGCATTGCTTCAAGGGACAGATCCCGGCCGACGCCGCACTGGGTGTGGCTGGTCTGGAATCCTCGCCGGGCGTCCGGCGCATGGAGGCGGTGGTAGGCAGCGAGATGCCCTTCGCTCCAGCCTGCGAACCCATGCAACTGCTGGCCGGCCTGGAGGTCACCGCCAAAGCCGTGGAACGCGCCGCCAAGGCTGTGGGCGCGGAGATCGGTCAGCGGGACGGTCGGGAAATCGGTCGCGCCAAACAACTTGTCTTGCCCATCGTTGCCCCACAGGACATTCCCAAAATGTATGTGCTCGTGGATGGTGTGCAGGTGCCCGTCGTGGCCGCCGAGACCGAGGGACGAACGGGCCGGATGGAGGGACAGCGCGCCCGCACGCGGGAGTACAAGCTCGGCTGCGTCTTCACCCAAACCACTGTGGATAAGGAGGGCTGGCCCATCCGCGGTCCCGCATCCACCACCTATGTTGGGGCTATCGAAATCGCCGAACAGTTCGGCTTCCGTATGTATACCGAGGCCTGGAAAAGAGGTTGGGAGTGGGCCACCACCAAAATCGTTATCGGCGATGGCGCCGCCTGGATTTGGAATCTGGCCGACCAACACTTTCCCGGTGCCGTACAAATCGTCGATCTCTATCGCGCCCGGCAGCATTTATGGAAGGTCGCCGCCCTGCTCCACCCCCAGGATGCGATAGCCAAAAAGGTCTGGATGGCACCGATGAAAACGCTCCTGGACGATGGCCACATTGAACCCCTTGTGATGCGCCTACGCGAAATTGCCGCCGAGCATGCCGCCGCCCATGCGAGCATGGCGGAGGAGGTTCTAAAAGAGGCCGAATATTTCACCACCAATGCCAGCCGCATGCGTTATCCGGACTTTCGAAAGCAAGGATTATTCGTCGGCTCTGGTGTGATCGAAGCTGGCTGCAAATCTGTCGTCGGTGCACGCCTGAAGCGATCCGGCATGTTCTGGACTGTCCGCGGTGCCAACGCCATTATCGCCCTGCGCTGCTGCCGCCGCAACGGAAGGTTCGAGGATTACTGGGAGGAGAGCCGAGCATCCTGATCTTCCTTTGCTCTCACTTTTATGTCGCACACCCCCTTCCAAGTGCAGATACTGCGTCAGAAAGTGCAGTGTTCGTTGTTTCGGCACGCCGCGCCCGGCGACTCTGCTTGCGTGCCTCTCGATCGAGGGCATGGCGTCCGTTCGACCGCTGGAGCAGCGGAGGACCGCGGGCGGCGGGCGGTGGGGCTGGCCGCCGGGCATCGGGGCGCGAAGCGCGTTATGCCACCCAACGCAGGCACCAAGAAGTTATCGCTCGGCGCACCTGCGCCACGGGCGTGCAGGGTGCGCGTCGCCATCCTGGCAAAGAACGATGCCACCCGCCGAGCGGCCCCGCGCAAATCAGGGGCGCAGCGGCGCCCTCCGCCCCTCGCGCATCCCCATCCGCCCGCGGCGGTCGCGGCGTCGGACCACGGGCGGTGGCCGCCGGGGCTGACCGACGGGTGTCGCGCCAGAGGCGACCGCATCCGCGCCCGACAAACGGCGGCGTGTGCGCTGCCGCCTGGCCCGCGCCGCCCAGCGGGGGGACGTGGCGGACGGCGTGGCTGGGAAGCCGCGGTGCCGCTTGGCCTTACTAAACACCAAGCGCCGCAAGGAGCGATTAATCCTTGTCGGCCGGAATGACCTGGAGAGAATAGTCGCCAAGCGGGCCGAGGCGCGATACATGCCAGAAGAGCCGAGCTGGAGTTGCTGCGGCGTGCTCGGGACCTGTCAGCTAATATACTGGCTCATAGGCCGACGTCGTGGCGCCGGCGGCTTCATCCAGTATGATAGCAGCTCCTTTGTTATTGGCGCGCGTAGCGTTGGTGCTGATGATTAACACCAGCGACGTCAAACCAGGCGCAATCTCGGGAGGGGCAACTGCCGGAGGATAGAATTGAAAACCGATTTCGAATCCGCCGGCGGGAGGTGGATTGCTGCTCGTTGCCGTTACCGGGGGATTGCTCCCATTCTGAAATCCAGGCAGGCTGGAGCCGTCCGCCCGAAAGGCTACACACGTCCTATAACCGGCGAAGCTGGTTGCCTCGACCGCAACCAGGGGAAACGCAGAGGTAGAATCATTTGACAACTGGTAATAGAAGTCCAGCGTGCCGCCCTTGATGTAGACGGCGGAAACAATCGTGCCGGTAGTGGTGCCGGCCGTAGTGGTAATTGAAAATCTTGAGGTTAGCGGTTGGCCTGCCGGCGTTCCCGGATTGGCACCCGATGACACCTCACCAGGAAACACCGCGTTTCCCGGAGCCAGAAAAACCGCCTTCGGCCACTTGCAGGACCCCTGTCCCCGGGCGCACACGCACATCAGGCCATAGAGAAAGGTGACAACCAACCAAGAAAGGTATCGGTTAGCGAACACAAGGTCACTCCTTGCAATACGATCTCCACCTCGCCAGCGCTTACGCCATTGGACGTACGGAACTGTACACGCGCGTGTTGGATGACCACCGACGTGACCAGCACCGGCGGCAAGGCCAACTATCTCACCGGGGCCTCGACGATACTGGATCCGGTGGTGTACCAGACTGGAACGGGCAGCGCGACCAGGATCGGTATCAATACGAGCACACCAGCACCCACGCTGGATGTGAAGGGCACAGCCATTGTGAGGAGTACATTGAACTTGCCGGCCGCGGGCACCGCCACAGCGGCAGCGGGCGCCGGAGAAAACACCCTTTTTGGACGAGGTGAAAAATGCGAAAACCAGGAGCAGCGGCGCTCGACGCGGCACATTTCGTGCCAAGGGGGGCAATTGATGGAACGCACCTTCCACCAGCGCGTGCTTATATCGCGCGAGGAAGAGGCAAGGGCGCGCCTCGGGCGTGCCGGTTGCGCGTCGGCGTCCCGGTGATGTGTCCGCTCGCCGACGCTGCTGGATTCGCAGCGCAACGGTGCGCGACCCACCGGCGGGCACCGTGCGAACCATGGATGCGGCCCGCCCTCCGCCCGGCGCGCATCCCCATCCGCGTGCCGGCGGGCGCGGCGACGGACCGCGGGCGGCGGGCGACGGGGCGGGCTGGCGGGGAGCGGGCGGCAGCACCGCAGCACCTCACCTTTTACATGGTGATTCACTGGAGATCGACGCATCGAGATAACGTCATCGCCTTTTTTGGCAGGCCTCGCACCGCAGCGCCCCACCTTTTTCGTGGTGATTCATTGGAGATCGACGCATCGACATGCGTCGTCGCCTTATTTGGCAGGCCTCGCACCGCAGCACCCACCTCATTCGTGGTGATTCATTGGAGATCGACGCATCGACATGCGTCGTCGCCTTATTTGGCAGGCCTCGCACCGCAGCGCTTCACCTCAACAAAGGTGCTTGCTCTGCGCTAAAGGTCCTTTGTCCGCACAGCCTGCCGCAAGGTCCGCTTTTGGCCGTGGCGTGGTTAAGCATAAAAGCCGGGACGGGCGGGCGTCGTGGACCCACACCGCGATCCATGGCTGCGAACACTCGCCGGACGCGGCCCGGGCCTCAACCACGCCTGCCAGGTCAAGGTGACCGTGGGGCCGTTCGTCCTCCAGCGCGAGTACGCGCTGTAAAAACGCGCGCTAATCTCGGTGCACGAAACTCCCCTCCATTGCAGCCCGCAACAGGGTTGAATGGAGGGAGTTTTCAGTTTACGCTCCACGTTTTCAAGGTGCCGCCCATGGCGCCCATATGGGGGTGTTGGACGGGGCCCGCGCGGGCCGCAGCCAATGAAATCAGGCCTTTGATCTTGGCGCCTCCAGCGGCGAGCCTGCACAAAAGTGTTGGCAACCGGTAGGATTTGCGCCATCTACCGGCTGGTAGCTTGCCGAAAAGCGCTAAAACGGGCGATTCTGGAGATGTGGCCGAAAGGCCTGTAAAATGGGCTAAAAACCACTGTAGAGCAACATTACTGATTGGATCGCCCCTCATGCCGCAACGTAGAATCAATGACTTGAAAGCCAAAAAGCCCCCCCAGCGCAACAGAATGTCCGTTTTGTTGCAGTCGGAAGAACCTCCTCTCCACCACAAGGCGAAAAGCGGAAACTCGCCTAATTTCGTGGATAAAAAACGTGGATGGGGGGCGAAGCCAAAAGTGCGCCGGCAGACCTCGCCGCCGCCGGCATTTCTCACCCCGGCTGAGACCGAGCGCCTGATGGATTCGATCACGAATCCAAGGGACCGGGCGATCTTCTCCCTGGCCTACCACCGAGGCTTGCGGGCGAGCGAAATAGGAATGATCGAGATGCGGGACTACATCGCGCCCACGGCAAACGAGGGCGTGGGGACGCTGTACTGTCGCCGGCTCAAGGACTCCTATTCGAAGATCTACAGCCTGACGAAATCGGAGGAGAAGGAGCTGCGCGCCTGGCTGCGGGTGCGAAGCAAACAGCCGGGGCTGATCTTCGCCAGCCGGCAGCACACGCCGAATCGATAGCACCGTACTCCACCGGCTCATGCGCCGCTATGGCGCCGCGGCTGGCATCAAGCGGGAACTCTGCCACTTCCACACCTGAAGCATACCTGCGCCGTGGCTTTGCTCCAGCAGGGCATGGGACTCGATCAGGTGCAGTCGTGGCTCGGCCACCGGTCCATCAATTCCACTATGATCTACCTGCGGGTGGTCGACATCCGGTTGAAGGATGCGGCCGAGAAGCTCAAATACTGGCGATAATTCGATCTCGAACAAAATCAGCGGGGTTGGACGCTTTCGACCGATCACGTACGATAGAGTCAGGCGGGCGAACGGGTTGCCGAATATCGGAGGACATACCAATGCAAGAACTTAAAGCTGGTGTGCCATTCCAGCCATGCATGCTGCTGGACGGTACATTGATTCCCGACGCCATCCTCAAGGAGCCAACCCTCAGTGCTGGCGTGCGGCTACTCTGGGTCATGCTCGCCCAATACCAGGGCGAGCGCGTTGAGTGTTTTCCATCCCAAGAGATGCTGGCGCTTGCTCTGGGAGTGAGTGTTCGTCAGCTCCAAACCTTCCTCAACGAGCTGAAGAACTACACGCGGGGGGATCCGCCTGAGCCATTTCCCTTAATCGAGGTGAAGCGGGTTTGGGTGGAGAAGGAAAGGAAGACCAGGAACATCTATAACCTCCTCTGGTAGCGGTTTCTGGCGGTTAACCTAAAGGCCAACGGGACAGGAGAAGCCAACCAGGCTGATGGGAGCAATGCGCAGTATTCTGCGCATGGGTCCGACGCCAACCCGCAAGATACTGGAGATGAACGGGCTGCCATTTCCAGTGAAGACGACGGCGCGGTGCAGGACGAGATGCCGCCCGGCGATGCGCAGTCCACTGCGCATCGGTCCAGGGGCGCCACACCGTATGCCACTGCCGTGAGGCCGGCAGGTCCAATTGAAGAGGGCAATGAGCAATTCCCCGCACATCTGACCGAGGGCGACTCGCAATCCGCTGCGCATCGGTCTGAGGGCGAGCCGCAAGACACTGCTGCTGCGCGAACTGCAAGTCTCGGCGAAAACGACGGCAGAATGCCCGGCGAAGACGGCGGCGCGGTGCAGGACGAGATGCCGCCCGGCGATACGCAGTCCACTGCGCATTGGTCCAGGGGCGCCACACCGCATACCGCTGCCGTGTGGCCGGCAGGTC
>JBEKPZ010000360.1:0-10187 GCA_049520215.1 Bryobacteraceae bacterium
GCCGATTGACAATCGGCCTGCAGGTTGGCAACCTGCCCCACAAGGTTATTCGTAACGCAGGGCGATGAGCGGATCTACCCTTGACGCGCGGCGCGCGGGTAAATAACCCGATGCGATGGCGACGGCGATCATGATGCCGACCGCCCCCGCCAGGGTCACGGGATCGGCGGGTTTCAGGCCGAAGAGCTTGCTTTGGATGAGGCGCGCGCAGGCCAGGCTGGCGGGCACTCCGGCCGCCAGTCCGATGGCGATGAGCACCGCCGTCTCGCGCAGAACCATGCGCACCACCGTACCTCGCTCCGCCCCCAACGCCATGCGAATGCCGATTTCATTGGTGCGCTGCGCTACTGCATAGGAAAGCACGCCGTACAGGCCGATTGCAGCGAGCAGCAGGGCCACGCCGCCGAAGACCGTGGAGAGTTGCGCGATGATGCGCTCCTGGCGCATATTGTCGTCCAGCATCTCCACGAAGGGTTGTACTCTGCCGATCGGGATGGCTGGATCGTAGGCCAGAATGGCTTTGCGCACCGCCTGCATCACGGCGCCTGGCTCGCCAAAGGTCCGGATCTCATAATTCATGTCCGGCGGGAAGTCTCCCAAGGGCTGCATCGCGGAGAGATAGAAGCGGCGAAAGATTTCCCGCCGCAGGCTGTGGTCCCGCGCGTCGCGGGCCACGCCCACGATCACGAACGTTTTATGCGTGTCCGGGAACTCGTCGGTCACGTGCTTGCCGATAGGGTTTTGCGTGCCGAAGTAGAATTTGGCGAAAGCCTCGTTGACCACGCAGACGGCTTCCGCCGACTCCACGTCCTGCGGACCGATGTCCCGCCCGAGCAGGATGGGGATGCCTACCGTGGCAAAGTAAGCGGGGCCGGCCTGGTCGAAGCGCGCGTGGAGGTCCTGCGGCTTTTGCGACTTGTAACCCTCCACGCTGATCTTGTCGCCGGACTCGCTGCCGCTAAAAAGACCATTCGAGGAATACGCCACGCCGCGCACGCCAGGGATGCGCGCCAGCCGCTCGCGCACTTCGTTATACGCGATGGGGAGCCGCTTGCCCGAGTAGCCGCCCGAAAGGAAGTCGACGTCCACCAGCGCCAACTTCTCCCGCTGGTAGCCCAGATCGACGTTCTCCAGGTTGCGCAGCGTGCGGATGAACCACCCGGCGCCGATCAGGAGCATTACGGAGAGTGCGATCTGGCCAATCACCAGGATTTTGCCCACGCCGATTTTGGCGCTGCTGCCGGTCATCCCGCGCCCGGCCTCTTTCAATGTGCTGCTGACGTTGATTCGCGCGGACCTCCAGGCGGGGGCCAGGCCGAAGACCACGCCGGTGAGCAGCGAGACTCCTAAGGTGAAAAACAGGACCCGCAGATCGGGCCGCGCATCCAACGCTACGGAACCGGCGCGGTCTCCAACCAGCGCGACAAGCAACTGCACGCCATACACCGCCAGCAGGCTGCCGAGCAATCCGCCCGCTACGGAGAGCATCAGGCTTTCGGTGAGAAACTGCCGGACGATGCGCGCGCGGCCCGCGCCCAGCGCGAGGCGCACGCCCATTTCCTTTTGCCGCGCGGTGGCGCGTGCCAGCAGCAGGTTGGCGACATTGGCGCAAGCGATGACCAGCACCAGCGCGACCACGGCCATCAGCACGTACAGCGGGTCGGCAAAATTGCCGCGCAAGCTGGAGACGCCGGCCCCGGCATCGTGCAGCACCAGATTCTGCTTTAAGATGTCGGGCTGGCTCCGGCTGAGTTTCGAAAACTCCTCGGCCACCACCTGCTTGAAGACGACGTCCACGTTAGCCTGCGCCTGCTTGCGCGAAACGCCGGGCTTGAGGCGGCCGATCACGTGCAGCCACATGACCTTCTCCGCGATGTGGCCGGGATCGTCTTCGAGCCACATGCGGCCGGGCATAATCTGCGGCTGCATGTCGAGCGGAATCCACAGATCGGGGGCTTCGCCTACGTTTTCGCCGAGAAAATGGGGCTGCGCCACGCCGATGATGGTCAGGTTGGCTTTGGCGATGCGGACGCGGGAATCCAGCACGGAGAGCGATCCGCCAAAGCGGCGCTGCCAGAACTCGTAGCTGATCACGGCGTAGGGAGCGCTGCCGGGGCCGCGCTCATCGGCGGGCGTGAAGGTGCGGCCGATGGCGGTGGTGGCGCCAAGCACGTTGAAATATCCGCTGCTGACGAGCCGGGTGCGCAGTTCTTCGGGGGCTTTGCCATCGATGCTGGCGTTGTTCCTGTCCAGTTGGCTCTGCGCGGCGAGCATGCCGGAGAATGACTGTGCGCGGTCGCGCAGGGCTTCAAATTCGCGATTCGAGAGGATGCCGCGCTCGCCCGTGGAGGTGCCGATGTTCACGCCTCCGGAGGTGGGATCGGTCAGGGCGACCAGTTGTTGCGGGTCCTTGACTGGCAGCATCTTCAACAACACCGAGTCGATCAGGCTGAAGATGGCGGTATTGGCGCCGATGCCTAGCGCCAGCGAGAGCACTGCGACGGAGGTAAAGCCGGGGCTCTTGGCCAACAGGCGGGCGCCATAGACGAAGTCCTGACGCAATTGCGCGATTCCGGGCATATGCCTTGGACGAAGGTAGCATAGGTCCGGTTAGCAGAAGACCCGCTCCCTGACGGTCGCGGCTCGGTAGCGGTCGCGGCTCAGCGGCGGCCTGCTACAATTCGGTGTGATCCGCTTCCTGGCTTTGTTCCTCGCGGCCGCTGCGTCATGCGTGGCGGCAGATCTGAAGCCCGAGGCTGTTCAGGCTTACGATCGCTACACTCACGATACGGAAGCGCGCCTGGCCGCGGCCAAGAGCCCGTTCCTGTGGGTGGACGCCTCGCCGGAACGCCTACGGCTGGTGAAGCAGGGGCAGGCGGCCGTGGATCCCGCGAAAGGCGATGGCGACACGTTCGTGACGGGGGCATCCATTCACGACTGGATCGGCGCGATCTTCATCCCCGGCGGGACCTTGGAAAAGACGCTGGCGGTATTGCAGGACTACGACCATCACAAGAACATTTACAAGGACGTGCCGGAGTCGAAACTGCTCGCGCACAATGGCAACGACTTCAAATACTACCGGCTTCGCGTGTTGCACAACGGACCCATCAACGGCGTGTTCCGCACCGATTTCGAGGCGCACTACCAGCAGATGGACTCGACGCGCTGGGTTTGCCAGACGCGTACCACGCGCGTCACCGAAATCGAAGACTACGGCAAGCCCAAGCAGCACGAGTTGCAGCCGGGACACGGCAGCGGTTATCTCTGGCGGCTGAACGGCTATTGGCGCCTGGAGCAGCGGGACGGCGGCGTCTACCTGGAGTGCGAAACCACGTCGCTGACGCGCGGCCTGCCGCCGATCATCGGCGCGCTGTTCGTTTCCTCCACCCACACCATTGAACGCGAGGGCTTGACGGCCACCTTGCAGGCCACTCGCGACGCTGCCAAGAAGTGAACAAAGCCGTGACTCGCCTGGCGCTGATCGGCTACGGCAATGTGGCGCGCGCGCTGGCGCGGCTGCTGCGCCGGCAGCGGGCGAGTTTTCCGTTCCGCATCACTGGCATCCACACAGCGCGGCACGGCACGGTAGTATCGGCGCGCGGGGTGCCGCTCGACCCGGTATTCGGCCCGGCGGCGGCCTCCATCGACGAATTTCTGGACACCGCGCAGGCGGACATCGCGGTGGAGCTGACCACACTGAATCCGGCCACCGGCGAACCGGCCATCTCGCACATCCGGGCCGCATTGGCGCGGCGCATGCACGTGATCACGGCGAATAAAGGTCCCATCGCGCACGCCTACGCGGATCTGCGCGACATGGCCGCCCGGCAGGGCGTCGAGTTCCGCTTCGAATCCACGGTGATGGATGGCGCGCCGGTGTTCAACCTGGTGCGCTACAACCTGCCCGGAGCGACGGTGCTAGGCTTCACTGGCGCGCTCAATTCCACCTCCAAACTGGTGATCGAAACCATGGAGCGGGGCGGCTCATTCGAGGATGGCCTGGCGCTGGCGCGCAGCCTGGGAGTGACGGAGGCAGACGCCAGCTTCGATGTAGAGGGCTGGGACTCGGCCGCCAAGACGGCCGCGCTGGCCAACGTGCTGATGGATGCGCGTACCACGCCGCAAGCCGTCTCCACGCGCGGCATCGCGCGGCTCACACCCGAACGCATGGCGGAGTTGGGGCGGGCGGGGAAGACCGTGCGGCTGATCAGCCGCGCCCGCCGCGGCGCGGGAGGCATCACGCTGCGCGTGCGCGCCGAGGTGCTGGAGAAGACCGACGTGCTGGCGTCGGTGGGGGGCACGTCGAACGTGCTGCTGCTGCACACGGATTTGATGGGGACGATTGGGACGGTGTCGATCTCGCCGGGCGTGGAGCAGACGGCGTATGGGGTGTTTGGGGATTTGGTGGATGTGATGGGGAGGTAGGCAACGGATTCGTCTGTTGGCGACGCAGTGGCCTCGCGCCGAGGTGCGGACATGTCGCTAAAATAGCTTACGGCTTACCCCCCGCTGGAAGAGTCATCTGCGCGGTTCCGTCTCCTAGGGTGCATGCCCAGAGCCCGTTTTCTCTGCCTTTGGCGGTAAGGCGCTTCATCAGCTTTTTCAGGCTGGTCATATCGATAGACACATTCGACGGCAGGTACTCGGGCAACTGGACCAGCATATCAGTGAGTTGGTGCTGCTGCCCGTCTTCAAGGACCTTGTAGATGGCTTTAAGCCGAGGTGGCAGGACGACACCCGGCTCCAGGAGCATCCCGATGCCAGCGATATCTTTGAGCAGGTCATACATGTCGAGCAATAGTTGGCTGAGATCGGCGTCGACTGACGCCGTCGTGAGCGCGCCCGGGTAGCGCCTGAACGTGGGGCCGCCAAGGGGATGGCTGTCAATCTCCCAGGTGCTCGATCCATTTGCTCTTTGGACTTTACGGTAGAGCTCCCTCACCCTTTCCCGGTTCCGCAGCCATATGCACACCTCGAGCCCATGTCGGAATCCCTCTTCGTTCGGCTGGTGCGACCACAATAGCCAGCAGGCTACGTTTGGTCCATTGTTGCCCCGCGACTTGGCCCACGCGCCGCATCTGAATTGGCGTTGTGCGGACGGTTTCTCTGGTTCATGGTAGGCCTCAATGGCTGCGGGCTGTTCCCCGTTAACGGAGATAAGCTCATTCGCACGTTTTCTTAGCGCGCCTTTGCACAACTCGGCCGCCCGGTCCTGAAAGGTGGCCAAGGCGGACATTGCATCGGCGTAGTCTTGAACGCACCTACCGAAAAACTGATCGCGGTCACTATCACGGGTCTCCGAGTTCATGAAAGAAACTCCTCAAGGTACTGTTTCGTTTGCCTCGCCGACGGCGAGTAGCCCGTTGCGGCCACTTCAAAGCCCAGGAGGTTCTGCTCGATCGCGCCCGCAAAGCAAAGCCACAAACCAGGCTTTAGCAGGTCCTTCCCCGATTTGCAAATTCGTGCGGCCTCCCGACGCAGAGCGAGGCCCACGCCGCGCCAAGTGCGCAATAGCCAGCCCGCCACTCTGATTTCCGTTGCTTCTGCCTCGGTTGCCTCTGTCACCAGCAGCACAGCTTCTTTCACCCCGGGTTCCATATCGAGCCTTTCACGGTACGGCTCGAGGTTTCCCAGGTTGCCAGCCCTTTCATAGCTGAGGCGCTTGATTTCGATCAGAAGCGTCGCAGCGCTTCCGAAGCGGATGACCAAGTCGAGACGTTTGAGATCGCCTGGCGTTCCGATTACGACTTCACGCGCGACTTTCACTTGTTGGTTGCACACGGCAACCGCAAGCTCCCTTTCTTCGCCAAGCCCAAAAATGCCCAAGATCTGTTCGGGACTCATTGTGGTAACAACCCACGCGAGCTAGTCCGAGTAGCTTTCTTCTCGGTCGTAGCGTAACCAGCGGTGATCGCTAAGTGTAACGCGTAGAGGATCGCCGAGAGGAGAGAGCTTCTCATCGGTCAGTTGGAGCGCTTTCAGGACGCGGCTGCCTTCGGTGATTGCCAAGTCACGGAAGTTCGTCGCTGTCCGTTGGAGCGCGTTCGACATGCGGCTATTCTCGCTGGCTGCAAGATCCCGGAAGCCCGCCGCTATTCGATGCAATGCCGCGAATTCAGACACTTCCTCAATCCTTTGCACCTAATCTAGCCTGCCTCGGTACCACCGCACGGAGACCGTTCCCCCTGGAATACTCGGCATCCCCCAACACTACTTGGCAAGGCGCCGAAACAATCCCGCATGCAGCGTGCTGGTCTTCCGATGGGCTTTCTTGAACTGCTCATCGGAGGCGGTGCGGACACCGGAGGGCTTTCCGTTCCCGCGCGTTTCATCGTCTTCCGGATTGGAAGCTGCCGGCGGCTGCGTGACGATCTTCGGGTCTCTCGACATTTCCTTTTCCACGGCCAATCTCACTTCCCATTCTACCGGAACCTTGACAGCCGGATTGTCAGACGACTACGCGCAGTCCGAGGTGCCTGGCAAACGGATCAAAGTCCCTGTCGTTGTGCAGCAGGTCATACCCGCTCTCGATGCATCGGGTCGCAATCACCGTATCGATGGTATTGCGAACGGTCACGCCCAGTTTGCGGAGCGCCCGGAAATTTCTCGCAGCTTGAATCGCGATTTCCTGCCCGCCCAACTCCACGACCTTCAACGAGGTCAGCATTCTCCTGGCTGTGTTGAAGTCTCGCTCGTCTGCGAAGCCTTGCAGTACCTCCGTGAGAATTGAGTCGCCGATGGCCAAAGGTTCCTGGCCAAGCAGGCCATCGAGCTTCTCTGTCTGCGCCGTGATCGATCCATTGAAGTAATCGATCCAGACGCTGGAATCGACCAGAATCAACTGTCGCTCCGCATGGCGTTGAGGTCGCCCTGCCAGTCCAATTTGCCGCGTAGCCGGCGGATCTCCGCCTGTTTCCGCAGGCGCAGAAAGGTCCGCAGCGCCTGGTCGACGGCCTCGCGCTTGGTCTTCAGGCCAGATGCGCGCAGCGTGTCCCGCATCAGCTTATCGTCAATCGGAATCGCCCGACCCGCACGCATGCCGCGCAAAATGCGCTTGCGACTCCGCGCGCCATGCGGCATATTGGAGTGCTAGGGTGGAAGGTACGCAATCGAACGTTGTCGCGTGCGCCACAGGGGGAAACGCATGATCGAAGAACACGAGTTCAAGAAGCACACACACGAGGCATTGGCGGCTTTGCAGGGCGACCTGGTCCTGGCCGGCGACGATTATGGCTTCCAGTCCAGTCTGCATGGCGGCGCGATTGCCATTTCCTTCGACCGGCCGCCGGGCAAATTCACGATCGTGCCGGACGCCGCCACGGGGCAGATCAAGGTGACGCTGGGAGCCCGCGCCTACAAGCTCGATTGGGACATCGTGGAGAACACCTTCGTCCACACCGAGACGGGTCAGACCTTGAAGGAGTTGGTCGAGCATGCCATCAGCAAGCACTTGAAGAAGGACGTGGAACTCTAGGCGCGGGGCGCGATGTCATTTCCGGAACAGGATCGCGCCGATCTGGGCCGCTTCGGATACGCGCAGGAACTGTTCCGCGGCATGGGCGGTTTCTCCAACTTCGCCATTTCCTTTTCCATTATTTCGATTCTAACCGGCGCGGTGACCTTGTTCGGCTATGGCCTGGAAATGGGCGGCCCGCGAGAGATGACGCTGGGCTGGCCGCTGGCCACCGTCTTCACGCTGGTGGTGGCCGCCAGCATGGCCGAGCTGTGTTCGGCCTATCCCACCGCCGGCGCCACCTACCACTGGGCGGCCGATCTGGGCGGAAAGGGGTGGGGCTGGCTGGTGGCCTGGCTGAACATCCTGGGGCTGATCGCCGCGCAGGCGGGCATCAATTACAGTTGCGCGCAGTTCATCCTGCCGTTTCTGCATCTAGCTTCCACGCCCTTCAACCTGTTTTGCATGTTCGCGTTCATCCTGGCGAACCAGGGCATTCTGAACCATTACGGCATCCGGCTGGTGGCCCTCCTGAACGACTTCAGCGTGACGGTGCACATCGCCGGCGTGGCGGCGGTGGTGCTGGCGCTGTTCTTTCTCGCGCCAAAACAACCCGTGCCGTTTCTGTTTGCGGCGGTGAATAGCAACGGACGCTCGCCGTACTGGTGGGCTTTCGTGCTGGGGCTGCTGCAGGCGCAGTGGACCTACACCGGGTTCGACGCCTCGGCGCACAT
Organism: Bryobacteraceae bacterium; assembly: GCA_049520215.1. Lineage (GTDB taxonomy): Bacteria > Acidobacteriota > Terriglobia > Bryobacterales > Bryobacteraceae > Bog-159. Next base: position 8,191 of record JBEKPZ010000360.1, read on the forward strand.
GGCCGAGGAAACGCGCGATCCCCGGCGGCGGGCGCCTTGGGGCATCGTGCTGTCGGTCGCGGTCTCCGGCGTGGCGGGTTACCTTCTGTTGCTGGCGCTGACGCTGGCCATCCGCAGCATTCCCGCGGTGCTGGCGGCCAAGGACGCGCAGGGCAACCAGATCCCCGCGGTGATCGCCATCCTGCAACAGGCACTGGGCGCACGGGCGGGCAACGCCATGGCGGCGCTGGCGTCCATGGCCATGTGGTTTTGCGGACTGGCATGCATCACCTCGGCATCGCGCGCGCTGTATTCCTTGGCCCGCGACCACGGCACGCCTCTGGCGGAGCAAGTGCGATGGGTCAGCCCGCGCCACGGCACGCCCGCGCCCGCCATCTGGCTGATCGTGGCGGCGTCGATGGCTGCCATGCTCTGGACCAAGGCGGTGCCCGTTGTAACCTCGCTCAGTACGGTCGCGCTATACCTGGCCTACACGATTCCGATCGCCCTGGCGTGGCGCGCGCGGCGGGCTGGGTCGGATTGGCCCCGCCGGGCGGTATGGAGTTTGGGCCGTTTCGGCGCGCCGCTGAACCTGGTGGCTGTGGTGTTTGCGGCCTTCATCTGCGTGGTGCTGATCATGCCGCCCAATGAACTGGCGGGGAAGACTCTCGCTGGCCTGCTAGTGAGCTTGGGTGTGTTGTACGCGGCGGTGGTGCGGAAGAGATTCAAGGGGCCGGAGTGGAGCCGGCACGGTGAGGAGCGGTCGTAGCGGGAGCCTGCGCCGCCAAAGTCCGTTGTACATCCACCAGCAGTATCATCACCGGATCGCCACGCGCGCGCATTTCATTTTTCACGCGGCTGATTTCGCCTGACGTAGCATCGGTCGCCCCGTTCATCAGCCGGGAAACCTCCAGGTGCCACTCCGGCGGGCTACCGTGCTCGACTTCGGAGTTCTTCAAGAAATCGATGTAACTGTGCAGCACGTGTTCGCGCAGCGAGCCGGACGGCGCTATATCAAGCAATCCGGCATACATGAAGCAGACCTCGTGGAAATATGACTCCGCCGGCTCATCGTTATCCTGTTTCCACTGCTCGAGTCTGCTCAGAAACTCCTGCGCAGCGGCTTGCCATTCGGGCGTGCTTCTCTGTTCCACTGTGAGAAACTGGGCCATGTGGTCGGGACGCGTGTCCTTCGCGCTATTGAGCGCCTGCTGTTCCTCCGTGCCAAAGCGCAAGAGCTTGTAGTCCGCCATCACTTTGCGGGCCGCCGGCTTAGACCAGAACTCATAGACCTTCGCCGCCTCCCCCACTGACACAGGTTTCATCTCGTCGGCGGTGATGGGAGCCACCGCGCCTTGTCCCACCAGAGGCACTAACGTCTGATTAAACGTCTCGGCCAACCGGCCGCCCGAGTCGGCCTTGAGGCTCTCCGCGCATCTGGCTGCCTGGAAATGCCTCACCAGGTACGCACGGAAACTGGCCACCAGGGAATGCGGCGAGCACCCGCTCTGCCGGCAGCGGTCGGCGAATGTCAGCACTTCGTTGATAAGCCGCGGATTCGTTTCGGCGGTGAATGTCCGGTCGTCGCTATTCAGTTGTTGAATGCTCGCCACCAGCGCGCTGGTAAGCCGCGCCAATTCATCCGGAGCGAGCTTTTGAGCCGCGATCATCCGGATGGCTGGCTCCAACTGCGTTGGCGAAGTGAGGCCGCCCAGATACTCTTCCGCGAAGTCGATGTGCTTGCCCTTGGCACGCTCTTGCGGGGTGAATGCCTGTGCGAAGACCTGGCCCAGAGTTTCAAAGAAGATGCCCGGCGACTCCTTCATGGCGTCTTCGCATGTGTGGGCAGGAAACCGCATGATCGGAATCTCACGAAACAAGGCGACCGCCTTCTTGCGGTCCAGGGCGAGCGTGCCGCTCACCGCGCGGCAGCGCAACGAAAGCGCGTCCAGTTTGGCGTGCAATGCCCTCGATCGCACGCCAGGGTCGGAATCGGTATTCAGCGCCCGTGCGACCGC
>JBEKPZ010000361.1:0-7016 GCA_049520215.1 Bryobacteraceae bacterium
GCGCGCAGGCGGCCATCGGGCACGGCATTCAAAGCGACCGGCGGCAGGCATTGCGCGGGATTCGCAAGCGCGGATGCGCACGATAGCTCGCCCTGCTGGAAGCCGCGCAGGAACGCCTGGTTGGCGGCAACCGTGGCGCCGATAGCGCTGTCCGGCACTCCGGGAGCGATCGCCAGGCCGCCCGCCGATCCCAACAGACCGCCTTGGAAGGTGTTCACGTATGGCGGGTTGGCGCCCACCAGGTCGGCCACGCTTCCGGGCAGAATGTCGGAGAATACGCCGAACCCTGTGCGCAAAACGAATCCCGGCGCGAACTGCCAGGCGATGGCCGTGCGCGGCTGCCATAGCGCCCAGGAGGTCGCAGGGAACAAGTGCGTCAAACCGGTTTCAATCGCCGCGCTGACCGGCTGATCGACATCATGCGGCAGCGACCCGAACGATCCCGGCAGGCGCGCGATCAGCGCGTGCGGGTTCTCCGGATTGGAATTGTGCGCCATGCGCACCCCGATCGTCCAGGTCAGCTTGGCGGCGAGCTTGATGGAATCCTGCGCGTATAAGTCGACGTTGAGGTAGTTGAACGGCTGCGATGCCGCCAGGGGAAAGCTCTCGGTGGCTGTGGACGCCACGCCATAGACGAATTGCGGGAGCGTCGTGTAAGTGACCAGCGGAGTGGTGTAAGTGCCGAAATCGAAGTCATTGATGCGCAGCCGCCGCGAGCTGATGCCAAACCGGAAGTCGTGGCGGCCGGTGGCGAAGGAGAGACTGTCGTTGACGTGAAAGCGCGTGGCGCGGCGGCCTTGCACCCAGTTATCGTCCAGGCCGCCCAGCGCGGTGAAGGGCGCGTTGGACCCGACGCCTTCCAGAACCATCGGAAACGCGGCCAGGGTCTTGGCGAAATCCGCCGGACCGAACAGGCTCTCGTACCAGGAGAACGCCGGATTGAAGTAATTCACCAGCCGCGAATTGAAGATATGCGTATAGCCCGCCGCGAAGGAGTAAAGCGGCTGCGAGGAGATGGCGTTGAACAGCGGATTGATGGGGTCGGTGTAGGCGGCTTGCAGGCCCGTATCCGACTGGAGGCGATACCACGTCGTATTTGCCGCGTCGATGTTGTAGTCCAGGCGCGCGGTGACCACCTGCTCGTGATCGCCGCTCGATTGCGAGACACTGCGGCGCAGGGCGCAGCCATTGCCATCGGGAGGCGCCCCCGCCGCGCCGATTGCCGATGCCCCGCTCGCGTCCAAGGGGCAGCCCAGCACAGCCAGCGGCGTTCCACCCGCGCCGCGATAGAGCGAAAACATGTTGCTATAGAACGGAACCAGTTGCGGCTGGGCCGGATAGGCGGCGCCCGTCACGCTGTCCACGCCGCCGCGCGGCAGTTGCTGCAGAACGTAACTGGCGAACGGCGCGCTGGGTAAAGTCACCGGGGTCACGATGGGGAGCGCGATGCGCAACTGCTCGAAGTCGGTGAAGAAGAAAAGGCGGTCGCGCCGCACGGGACCGCCCAGGCTGCCGCCGAAGTGGTTCACCGTGGAGCGCGGTTTGTGATTGCCGGCCGTGGCGTTGGTGAAGAAGTCCGCCGCGTTGAGCTTCGAGCCATTCCACAACTCATAGAGGTTGCCGTGGAACGAATTGGTGCCCGACTTCGTCACGTATGTGATCTGGGAAGCGCCGTAGCGGCCCTGGTCGACCGCGTAGGAAGTGGTGTTGACGGTGACTTCGGAAATGGAGTTCAAGCCCAGCACCAGGTTGGTCGCCAGTCCGCTGTTGAGATTGGTCAGCGGATCGTTGGTCTCCAGGCCATCGACGATGTAGGCGTTGGATAGCGCCGGCAGACCGTTGAACTGCACGTTGCCGTAGCCGTTCTGCGCGCCGACGAAGTCGTTGCTGCTGCCCGCGGTGTTAATGAGCGCGCCGGGAGCGAACTGCGCCGGATAGGTGAGGTCGGAGCCGGGATTCGGAAGATTCGCGATGGATTCCGCGGCCAGCGTGGTAGCGGTGTTGGCATTTTCGGTGTTGATCAGCGGCGCTTCCGTGGTGACCACGATGTTCTGGCCCGCGGCGGCGGCCACCGGCAGAACGAAATCGACGGTTTGGGTCTGACCCACGGCGGCAGCGATCGACGGCTTGCGCTGCCGCTCGAATCCGGGCGCGGCGGCTTCCACCGCGTAGTTGCCAGGCTTCAATTGGGAGAAGCTGAAGCGGCCCGAATCGCCCGTGCGGACGCTGCGCTCAATGCCGGTGCCTATGCCAGTAAGCCGAACGGTTGCGCCGGACAGCATGGCGCCGGATGGGTCGGCGACTTGTCCGGCAATGGCGCTGGTGGTCTCGCCTTGCGGACTGGCGCGCGCCGCGAAAAGCAGGACCATAGCCATCATAGCCATCAGACTGCATCCAAAACATCTCATACGCCCAAGTTTACTACATTTTATTATGTATAGTTTCTTTATAATAATAAACTGTAGTTAAGATCACGTGGGGCAGGCTCTCAGCCTGCGGCGGCCTCTCAGGCCGCCTGCCCGCGCTTTCGCAAATTACGTGCTACCAATAATGTCTTGCCCCCCTACGTTCGACGCCTGAAAGCGCTACTCCCCGCCGCCATCTCCCAAACCTTGCGCGCAGCCTACTACCCGTGCTTCCGTGCCCTGCTCTCCATCCGCTGTTGGTATGCCGACATCCGCCATCCTCACATGCCGATTCCGCCCGCATTGCTGCGCTACCGCGTCAGCGAGAGCACCGATCCGGGCCTGTTCCTGGCAGTCGGCGAACATACCAGCCAAAACATCCAGGCGGCGCTCCTCCGTGTCGACAAGCGCATCGCCGATTTCCACTCCATTCTGGATTTCGGATGCGGTTGCGGCCGCACCCTGCTTTGGCTCACGCGGCAGTTTCCGGATGCGCGATTCTGTGGCGCCGATGTGGATGCGGAAGCCATCGCCTGGTGCCGCGCACATCTGCCGGCCGCGTATTGGCGGGTCAGCGCAGAGCGGCCGCCGCTCGCCTTCGCCGACCATGAATTCGATCTGATCTACATCATTTCCGTGTTCACGCACTTGCCCGCGGACTTACAGCAACGGTGGTTGCCGGAATTGGCCCGCATCCTGCGCCCCGGCGGAATCCTGCTGTTGACCGTGCACGGCGAGCGCGCCTGGAGCCAATTGGACCCTGCCGCCGCGCAACGCCTGCGCCGCGAGGGGTTCCTGTTCCAAACATCGGCGAAGCTGCGCGGGGTTCTGCCGGAGTGGTACCACACCGCCTATCACACGCAAGAATATGCGGTCGCGCAGGTGGGCGCGCACTTCCGGGTGCTGGCCTATGTGCCGGGCGGGATGGGCGATCAGGACGTGATCGTCGCGCAGCGGTAGAAGCGTGGCGCAGACGATCGTTGTTTGTCTTCGCGAGCCGCGACGATGCGTGTAGATCTGTCAATGTGGGGCGGGCGTCCACGCCTGCAGCGGGTCTCCAGACCCGCGTCACGCTCGGGTTGCGGCTATTCTGCTCTGGTGCCACGTGCTCGAACCCGGCAGGCCACGAAAAACGATGGCCTGCCCCACAGCTAATCTAGATGAATTTACATCGCTCCCGTACCCCATCGGGACGGCCTCGTCACAATACGCCCGCCGGACATGGTAAAGTAGCACCACAGATAGGGGAACCACGATGAAGGCCCTCTCAATCGTATTTCTACTCGTCTTTGCTTTCGCTCTCCAGGGAAGTGAGAACCTGGAGCGTGCGCGCCAATTGGAAGCATCGGGGGATGGCGCGGAAGCGCGCGCCTTATTGGCGCATTCCGCGCAAAGCGCCCCGAACGATATCGCCGCGTTAACCGAATACGCGGAGTTCCTCGACTGCCACGCCGATCCGGCCGCTATGGAAGCCTACGGCAAGCTCCTGGCCGCGCTGGATCAGCCCGCCCACCGCCGCGAGCGCGCCACCGTGGCGCGGCGCATGGCCGAACTGTCCTTCCTCCAGGGCGACTCGGCCGGGGCCGTGCGCTCCCTCGAGATCTACCACGACTCCGGCGGAGTGGCTTCAGGGTCCGCTCCTGTGCCAGCCGCGCCGCCAGGCAATCCGGCCGGCGATCAGTCGTATGTCGAGATACCGGGGCCCGTGCGCTCGTTCTCCCGCATGGCGGCCATCTCCAGCGACGCGCAGGCCGACGATCTGCTGCCCGCGCTGGCGCGCAATGTGGTCACCAATGGCTTCCAGGCTGCCCACAGCAACGAAGCTTTGGAACAAACCGAATATCTCAAACTGGTCCATCGCTATCTTTCCCAGGCGCGCGAAATCGAAAAGCTGGCTGGGCCCGATAAGGTGGTCCGCATCGAGAATTGCGATTCGCCCAACGCGGGCGAGTTGCTGCGCATTCTGGGCTTCCGCATGCGCGGCGGATGCGGCAGCGAAGTCGTGCTGGAGACCGTCAACGCCACCCGCGCCTTTCTGACCACCGATTCCGGCTTTCCCCTGCCCGCGCTGGAGCTGGCGCTGCGAACCAACCGTCCGTTCACCTACGACTACCACCCGGCGCGCGTTCCGGTGCTGTTCGGCTCCGACTATTGGCTCTCCGCCAAGGAAAAGGAGACCAGCGGTTTCCTCGACGTGCTGCTCTCCGATCCGTCTTTATGCCGATTGTATCTGGGCGTATCCAAGCTGGACCGCGAAACCGCCGAGGCGTTCCGCAAGAACATTCCGATGCCGCGCTTGAAGGCCACCGCGCACGTGCTGGACTTCTTCGGCGGCATGTTCGAGCTGCGCGATGGCAAGGCCGTGGTTCCCGGCGCGCCGCGCACCGTGGCGGCCTGGACGGAACTGGCGGGAGCGTCGCCGGACCAGGGCGCGACGTTTTTCGACAAGCTGATCGCCAAGGACGATGGCTGGCTGGCCAGCTACTTCGATGCGCTGGCGCGGATCAACGGTCCGGTCCGCGAGTATCTGACCGAGCCCGCGCGCATGCAGCGCTTCTACCTGGCCATCCGCGGCAAGGTGACCAGCCCTGGGCCGGCGCGCCCCGTTTTCCGCTCTAACGCGGACATGATGCTGCTGACCACGCGCTTGTGGATCGAGCCCAATGGCCGGCCACACGTCCCCGGCAATTTGCAAGTCTGGAAGGACTTGTTTGCGAATCATCCGCAAGGCAAGTACGACGCCAAGCTGACGCGCGCCGCCAGTTCCTGGAAGGACGCCGACGACGTGCTCGAAGCCCTCTTCGGGCTCACACGCAAAGCCGTGGAGAATGAGCCGCTGAAGATCTTCATGGCGCTCAGCGACCTGGATCGTTACCGGTCCAAACCCTTGGCGCCGGATACGGTGGACTTGCTGGCGCGCAACTACCGCGTGTATGGCAGCCAGTATGCCATCTTCAACGAAGCGGCCACTGTCAGCGACAAATCCATCGCTCAATTCGTGGATACGGCCGACGACGTAGCCCGTATCAAAGATCCTATGCTCCGCACCGACACGCTCGGCACCATGCAGGCCGTGGTGGGACTGTGGCAGATTCTTTCCCGCTCGGAAAGCCTGCCCGCGGCCAAAGCCGACGAGACTTTCGCGGCCCTGCTTAGCCCGTTCTCCGCGGTGCACGACGATCGCACGCTGTTCGACGCCGGACACGGCGGCGTGACGCTGCTGCTGGCCGCCACCGGCTCGAAGCCGGGCGTGGCTCCGCAAGCACGCCTCCTCGACCTGCTGGCGGGCGCCGCGGACCCCAGCGACGCGGAGTCCCACACCCAGATCGTGCAGGAGATGATGCGCATCCTGGAAGCCCAGCACATCGTTCCCATGGACGACCTTTTCGAACTGGCGAATCACGCGGACTCACTGGCTCGCGGCGAGAAGTTAAACACGGCGTTGGTGAACCGTGTCTCATCTCACATCGCCGGCATCCCGCTGGCGCGCGCCTCCCTGAGCCCCATCGAAAAAAATGCCCTCTCCTTTGGCTACTGGACCGATAAGCACTTCGATGCGGAGCGCAAGCTGAATTTGCGCTCCGCCCTCGATAAGGCTTCGGGCGAGAAACTGAAGGAGGTGCGCGGTCTGTTGGCGCCCTTCCTGCGCGACACGCTGGTGGCATACAATTACGCCCACTACGCGCCACCGGGAGCGGAGGTCCTCTACACCAATCCGCTGTTCGTGCGCAGTCACGATTTCTTAGGCCTGCAAGGCACCAACCACATGTGGCGCACCACGGAGGTGTTCGGTTCGGGCTGGCCTTCCAACGGCGGCGGCCGGCTGGTGGGTTCGCTCGCGGGGCTGCCCTACGCGCTGGCCGAGGCCGAACAGAATTTCCTGGTGCCGGATCAGACCCAGGCGCTGATCTGGGGCGACCTGGTGCCGCAGATGATCGTGAGCGCCGTGATCCCGCGCTGGTGGAACGTCACGCCCTCGCAGTTGCATTGGGTGGCGCTGCACATGCGCTACGCGGAGTCTTTGCTGGCCGAATCCGCACTGGATCCGGCGCTGCGGCGTGAAGCGCTCGGTGTCTTGAGTGCGCAGGCGGCGCCGGCACGCGTCAGACATGTGGGCATGCTGCTTGAAAGCGGCGACGTAAAAGCGGCGCTGAACACGCTGACGCCTTCCGAGCTGTTCGTTTTGGCCTCCGGAATGGAAGCCGATACCAAACGCGAGCCTTCGCTGCTGCTGGGGGAAATCCGCCGCCTGGCCGCGCAGTCGCCCCACGAGATCAATTACCCGGCCATCTCGGCCGCTTTCGGAACGCCCAAACCTACGCTGGCCAATTCTTACCGGCCGGAGTTGTTGAATCTGCGCACCTTCCCGACTTTGATGGGATATTCCAGCCGCATTATGGCCGAAAGCTGGGAGTCCAACGCGCTGTATTGGGCGGAACTGGCCGACGAGACTAATGTCCAGCCTTCGCAGCTCAACCTGCGCATCCCGGAATGGACCCAGAAACTGGTGGAGCATATCTTCGCCTCGCACCTGGAGGACTGGCCGGCGGTGCTCCGCTCCTTGCGCGCGGTGGGCGACGACGTGCGCAATAAGTCGCGCCAGCAGGCCTC
>JBEKPZ010000362.1:0-7008 GCA_049520215.1 Bryobacteraceae bacterium
GCCTTCATGGCCGGATAGATCCCGAAGATCACGCCCACCGCCATCGAGACGCCGAAGGCGATCAGCACAGAGGCGGTGGTCACGATGGTCTTCCACTCCGCGGTGCGGGCGATCAGCCACGCCAGGAAGAAGCCGAACGCGATGCCCAGCAGGCCGCCGGCCACCGAGATCAGGACGGACTCCGTCAGGAACTGGCGCACGATATCGTTTCGGCGCGCGCCCGTGGCGCGGCGCACGCCGATTTCGCGGGTGCGCTCCAGCACCGTGGCAAGCACGATGTTCATGATGCCGATGCCGCCCACCAGCAGCGAAATGGCGGCGATGGCCACCATCACGTAAGTGAAAATAGTCTGGGTGCGCTGCTGTTGCGCGAGCAAAGCGGCGGGAATGGTCACGGTGAAATCTTCCGTATTGTGATGAGTCGAGTTCAGGATGGCGGTGACCACCTTGGCCACTTCCAGGCTGTCGACGCCCGGCTTGAGCCGCAGATCCACGGCGTCCAGATCGTCTTTCATGAAATTGCTGGCGTCGAAATAGCGGTATTGAAACGTGTTCAGCGGGATGTAGACGATGTTGTTGAGGTTCTGCATTTTGCCGCCGCTGGACTGCCCGCTGGAGACCAGTTGCTCGCCCAGCACGCCCGCCACTTCCAGCCAGTTGTCGTTCACCTTGACGAACTTGCCCAGGGCCGGACCGTAGCCCAGGAGGCTCACTTTGGCGGCTTCGCCGAGCACGCAGACTGCGCGGCTGGCGGCGTCGTCCTGCTCGTCGAAAAAGCGGCCTTCGACTACGTGCAAGCTGTGAATGATGGCGTAGGCCGGCCGCACGCCGTAGAGTTCCGGAACCTCGTGGGAAGGCTTGGGCAGCACGCGCGAGGGATGCAGCGTGCGCCGGGGCGACAGCGTTTCCAGGGCGTCGACATTGGCTGTCAGGATGCGCACATCGCGGTCGGTGAGGCCCGGCGAATCGCGGCGGCGCTGCTGCAATTCCTGCTGGCTGGCGGCGGGCCGCGACTCCACCAGCACATTGCGCACGCCCAGTTGTTCGATGAACCGCAGGGATTCCTCGCGCGCGCCGGCCCCGATGGCCAGCATGCCGATCACCGAGCCGACGCCGAACACGATGCCCAGCGCGGTCAGCAGCGTACGCGTTTTCTGCGCGCGCAGGTTATCGAAAGCCTGCGCGGTGTCGGAGAAGATCCGGCCAAGTCCTCTCATTGCGATAAAGCCTTCATGGCGCTGCCCTTGGTTTGCGCATTCTGGTGCTCCAGTTCGGGATTGGCCAGCGCCACCACCTGGCCTTCCTTGAGGCCGGTGAGCACCACCTGGCTCTCGCTGCGGCGCACCAGTTTGACGTCGCGCGGCGTGAAACCGGAGGGCGTTTCCAGGTAGACGAACGTGCGGCTATCGCTTTCGAACAACGCTTGCGACGGCACCCAGAGCGAGTTCGGCAGCGTGCCGGTGGTGATCAGGATATTGGAACTCATACCCGGCCGCATGCCGGGGGACACCTGCTCCAGCGCGATCTTGCAGTCGAAATGGCGGTTCCAGAACGCGCCGATGGTGCCGCCGATCTCCTTCACGGTGCCGTTGAAGGACTTGCCCGGCAGCGCCACGATGGCCACCTGGACCTTCTGATCCACCGATAAGTGGCCGCGGTCCAGTTCGCCGATGCTGGCAGTCACTTCCCAATTCTTCAGATCCGGAATCTGCGCCACCACCATGCCGGCGCCTACGGTGTCGCCCACTTGCAGGGCCGGGAATAGCATGCCAAACATGCAGAAATTGCAGTTCGAGTTTTGCATGACGTTGACGTAGCCGCCCGCTTTGGCCTTCAGCACCATGTTCTCGATGTTCTGTTGCGCGGTCTGCGCCTGCACCTTGGCTTTATTGCGGGCAGCCTCCTGGATGGCCACGGCCGCCGCCGAAGTGGCCTGCCGGTTGGCGGCGTCGTGCTCGATCTGGCGCAGGTGGTCCTTAGCAGCTTCCAGCGCCAGCGTGTTTTCGCGCGCCACGATGTCGGCCAGGATGGGATTGCGGCGCGCCTCCAGTTCGGCGGTGCGCACGTCCGATTTCGCTTGCACCAGTGCGTAGCGGGTCTCTTCTTCCTTGGCCTGGTTGTCGGCTTGCGTCTGGATGACGTGTTGTTCGGCCTCCGCCAGATCGGCTTCCGCTTCCTTGAGCTTGAACTCCTGCTCGGTGGTGTCGAACTTGACCACCACATCGCCCGCGGCGACCGGTTCGCCGGCCTCACGCAAGTAGGTGATGGCCATGTCGCCGCCGCCGGTCATGGGCGCCGACAGCATTTCGGTGTGTCCGCCGGACAATTCGCCTTTGGCGCTGACCGTGATGGTGACGTTGCCGCGCTTCACTTGGGTGACTGGCAGGCGCGAGGTGGAGGCCGGCGCCACAGCCTTCAGCAAGCGGGACCCGCCCCAAGTCACCAGCGCCAGGAGCGGCAGCGCCAGGATCGCGCCGATGACGATTTTTCGGGTCATGGATGCAAGCCGCGTGTGGGCGAGCTTCGCTCGCGGGGGGCGGGGCTGAGAGCCCCGCGCAGGCTGAGAGCCTGCCCCACAAGAAACTGATGGACAGTAGTACATTCTGCGCGCGTCATTTCTTTTCGTCCTTCATATCAGGCTTCACTTCCACCGTGGTTACCAGCGTGCCGGCCTTGATCCCTTTCACGGCGACTTCGTCCGGATTGCGCGCCAGCAGTTCCACCTCCACCGCGCGATACCCGCCCTTCTCCGAGACATACACGATGGGCTTGCCATTGCGCGTGAACAGGGCCTTCGCCGGGACGCTGATGGCGTTGGGGATGCGGTTCACGATCACGTCCATGTTCCCGTTCATGGCGGGCCGCAAGCGGGAATCGGGTTGGCGGATGTGGCCGTAGGCCCGGAAGCTGCTGGTGCGCGGCCACTCGAAGGATTGCTCGGTGAGCGGCGAGATGCCGGCCAGATCGGCGGGCATGGTCAATTCCGGCAGCGAATCGATGTGCACGCGCGTTTCCATGCCCACCTCGATGCGGCCGCGATCGATCTCCTCCACCTTGCCTTCCATCTCCAGAGTGGCAAGGTCCGGAATCTCCGCCACCACGCCGCCGGGCCACACCTGGTCACCCACCTGGAACGGCTTGGCATTGGTCCATCCCTGGGAGTAGTTCTGCATATACATGACCACACCGCTGAGAGGCGTTTTCAGCTCCATTTGGGATAAACGATGGTTGGTGAGGTCCACTTCGGTCTGCGCCTGGTCGCGCTGGCGCGTGAGCGAAGCGGTCTTGGCGCTGTCGGAAGTCGCGTGCAGGTTCACGGTGGCCTCCTGCACGCGCAATTTCTGCTCCGCGAGGCCCAGATCGATGCGGCTCTCTTCGCCTTGTAGCGCGCTGACGATCTCGGCTTTGGAGGCCTCCAACCTGGCCTTTTCGACGTCGTATTTGGAAGTGCTCAGGTCGCGCTGGTCCTGTTCGGCGGTGATGCGCGCGTCGGCGACGGCCTGATCGAGGGTGGCCTGCGCCTGTTTCAGCGCGGCTTCCTTTTCCTGCAATTGCTGTTGGGTGCTGCTGGGATCGAAGCGCACCACCGGGTCGCCTTCCTTCACCGCGCTTCCGGCAGGTGCCTGCCACACGATGCGCAGCGAGGGGACGTTGACCGGCGCGGTGATCTGTACCGAGCGCTTGGCCTTCAGCTCGCCGCGGCAGCGCACGATGACGGAGAAGTCGCCCTGGCGGGCGGGCGTCGTCGGCAGGGTTCCGGCGGCTTGGACCTGACGCAAGCGGTAGATGCCCGCGGCGGCGCCGACCAGGGCAAGCAGGACGATGATGAGGCCGATCCAGAAGCGGGCGGTGCGGGGAGGTTTCATGGCTCCAGCACCACGGAAGGTTTAGGGAAAGGCCGATTGACAATCGGCCTGCAGGTTGGCAACCTGCCCCACAAGCCGCTGCCAACCTGCGACACAAGAATCGGGCTCATTCCAGCACCACCGCCGCGGAGAGATCTGGCAACAGGTGCGGATCGCTCTTGTCCAGCCGGAAGCGCGCCGAGAAGGTCTTGATGGGGCTGCCCAGCGCGGACGAAGCCACCGGGCTGGCGGAAACCATGTGCGCCTCAAATACGAGGTCGGGATAGGCGTCCAAACGCACGGTGGCCCGGCAGCCCGGAATCAGGGCCAAATCGTCGGGCTCGCCCACCTGGGCGCGCACCTCCATCTCCGAGGGATCGAACAGCCGGACCAGCGGCTGGCCGGGCCAAAGCTGGTCGCCCTCCTGGGGCTTGCCCATGCTGTTGTTGCGCCACACGTTCTCCAGGGCCACCATGCCGTCGAGCGGGGCATGGATCTGGAGCTTATCCGCGTTGCTCAGCGCGCGATCCAGGCTGACCTTTTGGCGATCGCGCTGCAATTCGAGAATGCGCACCGCGGCCGCATCGGCCTGGTCGTGGAATGCGCTGGATTTCTTGAGGCTGGCCACGTGCTCCCGCGCGGCTTCCGCCTTCACCTCGTTCTTCAGCCGGTCGATCTCGCTGAGCAGAGGCCCTTTGCGCAGCTCCAATTCAGCTTTGGCCAGATCCGCTTCGGCGGCCTGCAGGTCGGAGGCGCGCTTGGCGGCGTCGGCCCGGTTCTGCGCCTGGCGCTGCTCCACCTGGTGCGACAGATCGTCGAACTTGGCCTTGGCATCGCGCGCATTGTCCTGCTCCTTGGTGCGGTCGAATTCGGCGAGCAGGTCGCCGGTCTTTACACGCATCCCGCTGGCGATGATCCTAGTCAGGGTGACGCGGCCGTCCTGCCCCCCGATTTGCGGCGTCGCCACCGTAAAGAAGTGGACCGCCTGGATGGTTCCCGTCAAGTGTACTTCATGGCGGGTTGCGGGGCGGGGGCCGGCGTCCGCCGCATGCACCACTTGCGCCACGGGGGCAGGGCTGCGTCCACAAGACGCAGAAAAGGCGCACAACGCACACCACAGCACCGTCTTGCCGGACAATCGCATAGCGCGGCCTTTCGTAAACTGGTTAGACGGCGCAACCGGGCAAAATGTTTATAGCCGGTTCAGCCCTTCCGTCAACTCTATATAGGTCCCCCAGGGATCGGTCAGGAAAGCGATGGAGAGTCCCAGCGCCGGTATGCTCCGGTAGGGCATGTCGAACTTCACTCCGGCCGCCTCCAGCTTCTTGCAAAACGCTTCCAGGTCCTTGACTTCAAAGCCGATGTGATCGAGCGCGCGGCCTTTGGTAGGCGCGACCGCGCCCGCCGCTTGCGAGAAAGTCAGGTTCACGCCGGGCAGGTCGGCCGCCTCAAACGGTCCGCGTTTGCCCGGTTTGGCACCGAACATCTTCACGTACCAAGCCTTGGTATCGTCCACGGAACTGGTATAGAAGTGGATGTGGTGGTTGGCGATGGGGACCTCCATGGAGGTGTCCTCGGTCATCTCCACGCGGACGTCATCGGGCGCGATCACGAATGCCTGGTGCGGACTGGCGCCGGGCACTATCTTCAGCCCGGCGGCGCGCCATTTTTCAAGCGACGCGTGCAGGTCTTTGACGCGAAATCCGATGTGCCCGACGACGCTGCCCTCCGTCCCGCCGGTGGGCTCGGCTTTGCGGTACATGACCAGGACGTCCGGAAACTTGATCACTTCCATGTCGCCGAGCTTGACCAGCGTGCCGCCGAGGGTGGTCCAGAAGACGCGGTGGGCTTCCGGATCGCGCACGTTCAGGTGAAGGTGTCCCATGGCGACGCCGGCGGTGTTGGGGGCGGGCAACTGGGCCCACGCGGAGGAGGCTAGGGTGAGGAGGAAGATGGCGGTGGTGAGGGTTCGCATTTCCATTGAATCTTTAGTGTGTCATCTTTTCGGGGCGGATGGCCGCACTGAATTCTACAGAAGTGCTACACCCGCCTGGCTTTTCCCGTGCGTGCGCACGGCACTGGCGCCCGTCAGACGGTCTCCATGATATAGTGGAGCACCAGCGGAGGGGCGCGTGTCAAAGTACTTGAACGAACACGAAGTCGATTTCGACCCGGACAATATCGGTTTTCCGAATTTGGGGGACTGCATGGCCGTGGTTCTGCTGACCGAAGCCGGGTTGTTCGGTCATCATATTACGCCCGGCAATGCACGCCAGGCGGGGGCCTTTGCCACGTTCATAAGTTCCCGGACGCCTGGCACAATGCTGCGTCTTTACGGCACTTGCTATCGTGAGAACCGGTACGGTGGTGCGAAGTCCACCAAGGCGGATTGGAAGCAAGAGATGACCCGGATCGCGAACCTGCTCGTCTACAGCGGGCCAGTCAGTGGATTCGACACGTCGGCATCAAGCACTGGAATCACGAAAGACGAGCAGACGTACGTCGAGTACCAACGCAATGGCCGGAAGTGCAAGGTTTTTTATAAGCGGATGGGCAAAATGACCGTCACACTCGGGGCAAATCCCACGGCCGACCCCACTAAGCGGGCGTTCAGGCTCCCGGGCACGGATGCGTATACCAATGACCCGGCGGACTTCGCTCTTAAGGATCAGCCCATGAAGATTGCCACGGCGGCGGCTATCGTTCGCACTGACTCGAACAAGGGCAACTTGCATGAAGTTAGTTCAATAAGCATCGACTCGTTTGACGTGTAGCCGGCTGGGTTTAGTAATCCGCGAGGCGGAAATGGAAATCCCGGCGTGTTTACTACGTGCAAACTAGTGGTGTCCTCGACGAGGCGGGGCTGGAAGCCCCGCGCGGGCTCAAGCCCGCCTTCCAAAGACGATGATCGCGGGCGTGCCCACGGGGGTGTATTGGCCGGTGAACGTGAGCGCACCCGTTTTCCGATTGACTCGAAAGCAGGCAATGGCGTCGCTTCTCTGATTGCAGGTGTAGAGGAAGCCGCCGGTGGGATCGATGGTGAAGCTGCGCGGATAGTCGCCACGCGTCCATTCCTCACCGGCGAACGTCAGGCCTCCGTCGTCGCCGATTGCAAACCACGCGATGGTGTCGTGCAGCCGGTTGGCGGCGTAGACGAATCGCG
>JBEKPZ010000363.1:0-7319 GCA_049520215.1 Bryobacteraceae bacterium
CGGCGCAGCCTTCCGCGCCGTGGATGGTTCCGACAACGGCGCAGTGGCCGCTGTACGCCGTGGTGGCCTGGCTGGCGATCGCCGCCCTCCTATTGGCGCGGGTCGCCTGGAGTCTTGTCCACTTGCATGGCCTGAAACGGCGCGCCACTCTGCTCGGTCGGCGCGGCAACATCCGCGTGCTCGCCTCGGGGGAAGCCCGGGTGCCCATGGCTGCCGGTTTTGTGCGCCGCGCCATCGTATTCCCGCAATCCCTGCTCGACGAACTCACCGCCCAGGAATTCGAACAGGTGCTCTGCCACGAAATGGCCCATCTGCGCCGTTGGGACGACTGGACGCAACTGGCACATGCCATCGCGCAAGCGGTGTTCTTCTTTAATCCCGCAGTGTACTGGATCGGACGCCGCCTGAAGATCGAGCGCGAAATGGCTTGCGACGATTGGGTGGTTTCGACCACCGGGGAGGCCCGCCCCTATGCCGCTTGCCTTACACATCTGCATGAATTGACGCGCCGCGCGCCCGCACCCCAACTGGCGCCAGGCGCGACTGGCAGAACGCGGTGGCAGATCAGTGCCCGCGTGGAGGCTCTGCTGCAGCCGGATCGCAACTCCACGCCCCGCTTCTCGCGTTCCGGCTGGATGGCGGCATTCGCCCTGGTGAGCGCGGCGCTCATCGTGGCCGCCCGGACTACGCCTCCGGTTGGGGTGCAGGAAGTCCCCGTGGCCAGCATGGGACTGGCGCATCTGAGCGCCCCCGCGGCCCCGACGATCTCACGGGCCCCTAAGAGGTTTACTCCGCCGCGGCCGCGCCTGGTCGCCAGGCGCATGCCGGAACTTGAACTGCCGGCCCCGCCCGCCCTGACCGATGCTCCCATCGTGCTGGTGCGGGCGTGGCAAGTGCAAGTGTCTCCGGCTTACTTCGTAATCGCGGTGGTCTTCTTCGAGCCGCCGCCGCCCGCGGCGTTGAACGGTATTTAAGCAACAGATTCTCTCAAACAAAGGACAACCATATGAAACTGAACAGAAGCAACGTCACCCTTGCGCTCCTGCTCTTTTGCGGGGGGCTACTAGTCGCAAACCTGGTGGGCCATACTGGAATCGCCCGCGCGGCCGCCGCCACACCCGCCGCGCTGACCATTCCCAGTCCGGTTCAACTATCCAACTCGTTCACCAAGATCGCCAAGGAATCCGAGCCTTCCGTCGTGCAGATTGTCAGCACGATTCAGGAAAAGCGCTCCAACGCGCGCTGGTTCTTCAACGGGCAGCCATCCAACGGCGAGAATCCGTTTGGCGAGATGAACCCATTCGGTAACATGATGCCGAACATGCCGCAGCAGCCGCAGCAGCCGCGGCGCGCCCAGGGCCTCGGCTCCGGCTTCGTCGTGGACCACAACGGCTACATCCTGACCAACAACCACGTGGTCGAGAACGCCATCCGCATTGAAGTGACACTGCCCGGGGACCACACCAAGTATCCAGCTAAGCTGATCGGCACCGACACCGAGTTGGACTTGGCGGTGCTGAAGATCGACGCGGGCAAGCAGCTCTCGCCGCTCCGCATCGGCAACTCCGATGCCATGGAAGTGGGCGACTGGGCGGTGGCCATCGGCTCTCCCTTCGGACTCGACCAGACCATGACCGCCGGCATCATCAGCGCCAAGGGCCGCGACCTCGGCGAGCGCGACCACCAACTGCAGCGCTTCCTCCAGACCGACGCCGCCATCAACCGCGGCAATAGCGGCGGCCCGCTGCTCAATATCAACGGCGAAGTGATCGGCATCAACACCATGATCGTCAGCGGCAGCGGCAACTTTGAAGGCATTGGCTTCGCGCTGCCCATCAACCTGGCAGTGAATTCCTATAACCAAATCGTGAAGAGCGGCAAAGTCTCCCGCGGCGCCATCGGCATTCAGTTCGCCCGTGAAGAGAATGCCTCGCTGCTGAAGGTGTACGGTGCATCGAGCGGCGTATTCGTGTCGCAGGTGACGCCCGGTGGACCGGCTGCCAAGGCCGGCGTGCAAGTGTCGGATGTCATCGTTGGGATCAACGGCCAAACCATCAAAAGCGGCGACCAGCTAGTCGAGACGATTTCGGCGGCGCAGCCGGGCGCCACGGTCGGGCTCAAACTCCTGCGCGACGGCAAGCCAGTCGAAGTATCCGTCAAGATCGGCGACCGCGCCGAGATCGTGGCGGACAACGCGTCCGGTAAAGAGCCTGGGGAAGGCGAGGAAGTCGAGGGCGGGGCCATGCATGCGCGCCTCGGCGTCAACGTCCAAAACCTGACTGACTCCGACCGCGAACAAATGGGCCTGAAGGCTGGCGGTGTGGTGATCGCCAGCGTCGAGCCAGGCTCCTTCGCCGAAGATATCGGACTGCAGAAGGGCGATGTCCTGGTCGAAATCAACCGCCACCGCGTGGCCACGGCCGCCGACGTGCGCAACATCATGCAATCGGCTAAGCCGGGCGAAGCCATGGCGTTCAAGCTGATGCGGAATGCCGGCGGGAATTGGAGTCCCCTGTTCGCCGCGGGCACTCTGCAAGAGAAGTAATCGCAGCTTGGTGGGGCAGGCCCCCGGCCTGCGGCGGCCTCTCAGGCCGCCCCGGTTTTTCGACCCTGTCCCACCCATCAAACAATCAACATGCAATCCCCGTAAGAATAGAACCGGTAGCGCTCGTCCACCGCGTGGCGATAAGCGGCCAGCGCCAGAGCCTGGCCGGCGAAAGCGCACACCAGCAGCAGCAGGCTGGTGCGCGGCAGATGGAAATTAGTCAGCATCGCTCCGGCGGCGCGAAACTCGAAGCCCGGATAGATGAACAGGTCCGTTTCGCCGCTCGCCTCCCGCAGACCGCCCGCGCGCATGGCGCTTTCGATGGTGCGCACGCTGGTGGTGCCCACCGCCACCAGGCGCCGGGCGGCCGTCATGCGAACGGCGCTATCCGGAGTGATGCTGTAATGCTCACTGTGCATCCGATGTCCCTCGGCCTGTTCGCCACGAATAGGCTGGAACGTGCCGAGACCGACGTGCAGGGTCACGAACGCCAGATCCGCGCCACGCGCGCGGCAGGCATCCAGCACCTGCGGCGTGAAATGCAGGCCAGCCGTAGGCGCGGCCGCCGAACCCCTCTCGCGCGCGAACACGGTCTGGTACCGCTCGCGGTCGCCCGCTTCATCCGGGCGCTTGATGTACGGCGGCAGCGGCACGTGCCCGATCCTTTCGAACTCTTCGTAAATATCTCCGGGATGGGCGTGCGATTGGAAGCGCAGGGTGCGCTCTCCGAACTCGCGGCGCGCGATGACCTCCGCCTCCAGACCGCCCGCGAACAGCACCCTTTCCCCGACGCGCATCTTCTTGCCGGGATGCACCAGTGCCTCCCATTCCCTGGCTGCTCTGTCGACGGGCCGCAGCAACAAGACCTCGACTTCGCCGGTGAGATACTCGCGCCGCGCCGGATTCTTCTTGCCGATCGGCAGTGCATGCACGCCCGCGCGATGTCCAAACAGGCGAGCCGGAAACACGCGCGAATCGTTCAAAACCAGGCAGTCGCCCGCGCCGAGAAAGGCGGGCAGATCGCGGAACTGCCGATCTTCCCAGGATTGGCGCGCGCGATCCACCACCAGCATGCGGGAAGCGGCGCGGTCGGCGAGCGGCGTCTGCGCGATCAGTTCCTCGGGCAGCGCGAAATCGAACCCGGCGAGATCCATCTGTTTGGGGGCCAGATTTCACTGTATCGGAAACAGCGTGCCCTGCTCTTCGCCTTCCCAAAGTTCCGGACGATACTCGACGGGCGCGGATGCCAGGCCGTGCCGCTCGCGAATGCGCGCGACGCGTTCCCGCAACCGAGCCTTGTAGTCGGGGCCGAGGTACGCGCTGGCGGCATAGAGCTTGCGGTAGGGGCCGGCCAGCTTCGGGAAGCGCTTCTCCAGGAACGGGAAGAAGATCTTCTGCGCCGAGGGCATCAGGAACAGCGGCCCGCCTCCGAAATACAGTGCGCCAGCTTGGCGCGCGGCGGAGGCCAGGGCGTCGAGGCTTTCTTCGGAGTCGGTGATCATGGGCAGAATGGGATTCGGGAAAACGCCGGCGGTAAGCCCGGCTTCCGCGAGCGCGCGGACGGCTGCCAGCCGCAGATCGGGCCGGGGCGCTCGCGGTTCCATGAGGCGCGCCAGGCGGCGGTCGAGCGTGGTGATGGTGATGTTGACGGCCAGGACGTTGCGCTGCGCCACCTCGCAGAGCAGATCCACGTCGCGCGCCACCAGGTCGGACTTGGTGGTGATGGACACGTGGCGGCCCTTCTCTTCCGCGAAGACTTCCAGGATCGCGCGGGTTCGCCGGAAGCGCCGCTCGGCTGGCTGATAGGGATCGGTGGCCGTGCCGATAGCGATGCGGTCGGCCCGGTCGAGCTTGCGCAACTCGCGGCGCAGGATCTCTGGGGCGGCGGCCTTGGCGTAGATCTTGGACTCGAAGTCGCGCCCATCCTGCATGCCCATGAACTCGTGGGTGTAGCGCGCGAAGCAGTAGTGGCAGCCAAACTCGCAGCCTCGGTAGGGATTGATGGTCCACTGGAAAGGCATGTTGGGCTTGGTGCGATTGAGGATGCTGCGCGCGCCGATCTCGAAGTACTCGACCGGCGCGCTCGCAGGTCCCTTGGCTTCTAACAGGCTGCTTTGGGCGGCCATTTTGGCGATGCCGATCAGTTCAGGCATACCCTAGTTTCGCTTTTTCTTCGCCATTGTGCAAGGTCAAAAACACCAACCCGCCTCAATTTCCACTGGAGGGCGGGCAATTCTGTCCGCAGCCAGGCTTTCAGCCGGATCTGGCCGCCTAAAAAGGCGGCTGCGGCCAAGATTGGCCGCCCTCCAAGGCGATTTTCGGCGTGCCGTCGCCCGTGGTATATGTTGTAGCGAATATTAGAAAGGGAGACGATGAACAATGCCTAAGGCAACGGCCAAAGACAAGAGCCCGTTGCAACCTACGGACATGGATCGGCGGGTTCCAATCTCGGATACTAGAGGACCGGCATGTACTGGCGGCTGCCGTCAAATGCGGCGCCCATTCAATCGTCAGCGATTGATCTCAAGGCACGTTCCGTCGCTCTCAAAGCTGATTGTCAGCCGTTAGTTCGCCGCAGGCGAAACCTCGGATTGGGGCGAACTGGGCGGTGCCGGCTGCGCCGCGGCTCCGTACTGTTCGAAGAAGTGCGCCACCGTCATGATGCCCTTGTAGTAATTGTCCAAGCAGTACTTCTCGTTGGGCGAGTGCAGGCCGTCGTCCGGCAGGCCGAAGCCCATCAGCACGGTGGGGATGCCCAGATGCGTGGCGAAATCGCCCACGATCGGAATGGATCCACCGGAGCGAATGAAGACGGTCTTCTTGCCCAGAATATCGCTGAACGCTTTGGCGGCCACCTTGATGGCGGGATGGTCCGGATTCACCGACAGCCCGGGCCCGGAGCTCAGTATGCGCACCTGGAAGTGGATGCCCTTGGGCGTGTGCTTCTCGACGAACTCGCGGAACGCCGAGACGATCTTGTCGGGATCCTGCTTGGGCACCAGGCGGAAGCTCACCTTGGCAGTGACCTTCGCGGGGATCACGGTTTTGGCGCCGGCGGCGGTAAATCCGCCCGCGATGCCGTGCACTTCGAAGGTCGGGCGCGCCCAGACACGCTCCAGCACGGAAGGCTTGCGCTCGCCGGTGAGTTCGCTCGATCCAACCTCTTTCAGCCGGAATTCCTCTTCGCTGAACGGCAGCCGTTTCCAGCTTCGCTTCTCGGCGGGCGCCGGCGGCTCGACATCGTCGTAGATGCCGGGCACCTGGATCACGCCGTTGGCGTTCTTCACCTTGGAAAGCAGCTCAACCAGGCCGAAGATGGGATTCGGCGCGGCGCCCCCGTACAAGCCGGAGTGCAGATCGCGCGCGGGCCCGCTGGATTCCACCTCCATGTAGACCAATCCGCGCAGGCCGATGCACAGCGTGGGGATGCCCGCAGCGAAGAGCTCGGTATCGGAAACCAGCGCGACATCCGCTTTCAGCTTTTCGGGATTCTCGGCCACGTATTTGGCGATGGATTCGCCGCCGACTTCCTCCTCGCCTTCCACCAGAAACTTCACATTGATGGGCAACGTTCCGGTCCCGGCGCGCAGCGCTTCGATGGCCTTCACGTGCATGTACATCTGGCCTTTATCGTCGGCGGTGCCGCGTCCGTAAATGTTGCCGTCGCGCACGGTAGGCTCGAAGGGCGGGCTGTTCCATTCTTCCAGCGGATCGGCCGGCTGCACGTCATAGTGGCCGTAGCACAGCACAGTGGGCTTTCCGGGCGCGTGCATCCAATCCGCATACACCAGCGGATGCCCGGCGGTGGGGACGATCTCGACATTCTCCATGCCCACGTGGCGCAGGCTGTCGGCGACGAATTGCGCGGCGCGGTCAATATCGCCGCGATGCTCGGGCAGCGTGCTGATGCTGGGAATGCGCAGGAACTCTTTCAGTTCGTCAAGAAGGCGGTCGCGATTCTGTTCGACAAATGCGTCTGTAGTTTTTGACATAGGTTTTTCCGGTATGAGACTCCATTATAAGACCGCGCGCGCCGGCGGCTTTGACCGCTCCCTAACGGTCGCGGCTCGGTAGCAGTTGCGGCTCGGTAGCGGTCGCGGCCGGGATCGATCAAGCGTTCTTGTCTGGCTTCATCACCGCCACGTAGCTCAAGTTACGGTAGAGCTGATTGTGGTCCAGGCCGAAGCCGATGACGAAGCGGTCGGGGATCTCGAAACAGCGGAACTCCACGGGGATCTGGACCAGCCGGCGGGAATTGCGGTCCAGGAACGTGCACACCGCCAGCGAGTTGGGGCCGCGGCTGGAGAGCGTTTGCAGCAGGTAGCGCAGCGTCAGCCCGGTATCGACGATATCCTCCACCAACAGCACATCTTCGTTTTCGATTGGCTCGTCCAGATCCTTGGCGATGCGCACGATGCCCGGCGCGCTGGATTTGTTCGAGAAGGCTGGATTTGTTCGAGAAGGTGGAGATGGCCAGAAAATCAATCTTCACCGGAATCTGAATCTGGCGCGCCAACGCGGTGAGAAAGAACACCGAACCCTTGAGCACACCCACCAGTTTGAGCGGCTTGCCCCGGTAGCGATCGCTGATTTCGGCGGCGACCTCCTGGATGCGCTGCGCGATCTGCTCTTCGGTGAACAGGATGCGTTCGATGGCCGGCAGTGGGTCCCTGCTCATACCTTGCTCATACGTTGGCGGACCGCTCCGCCAGGCCATACTTGAAAATCAGGTTTTCGAAATCCTTCTGATAGAAAATCTGGACGCTCAGGTGCG
>JBEKPZ010000364.1:0-6985 GCA_049520215.1 Bryobacteraceae bacterium
CGAAGATCGCCCTCTGGGAGCACCACACGCCGCCCGCGCGGATCGATGACCCACCGCAGATGCATCCGCTCGACCGCGGCGCCGTCCCGGTAGACGGCGTGCGTCAGATCGCGCGCATAGTCTGTAATGGAAGTCAGACAGCGGTCCATGGGCGGCCCCGCCGGCCCGCCCGGTCCGCGCAGGCACACGTCGATATTGGGCGGCATGTCCCAACGGGCGGCGACGCGCAAACCAACCTCGTCCCATGAAAAACCCAGCACCCGCACGCTCGCGCGGCTCTCGTCGATGTTCTCCTTGTGCATGATCAGGATGATTTTCGAATACTCCTCCGGACAATGGCACGCGATCATCACTTCGCCCAGATTGCGGAACAAGCCGCCGAGATGCGCCTCCTCCGGGCGCGGATAGCCGACCGACGCCGCAATATCCCGGCTATGCACGGCCGTCAGCAACGACAGCATCATCAATTCACGCAAGCCGGGCGAGCGGTTCGCATAATGCTCGATATACCGGATCGTGCCGATCAGATTGCGCAGCGTATCCCAGCCGATCAACACAATGCCGTGCGGCACGCTCATGATGGGCCGGCCCGAGTGGTTATAGAGCGCGGAATTGGCCGCCCTCAGGATTTGCGAAGTGAGGCCCAGATCTTTGAGTGCCACACGCGCCAGGGTGCCGGAGCTGCCTCCGTCCAGATCCAGCGTCCGTGCGATCAGCTCGTTAGCGTGCTGGCCAAACGGCGGAGCGCCTTCCTCGCGGGAGATGCGCTGGACGACTGCGTCCAGCTTTTGTTGCCGGGTTTCCAAAATCCGAACCTGTCCCGTACTTTCTATCGGCAGCTCGTCCGTTTCTCGCTAGGCCGTCTGAATCCTGGTATTCTGGCGGGTTCATGCTCACCGAGTACCCTTTGCTGAACGCCGTCGTCTTTGCCTCGCTGGGGATCGCGGTGTTCGCCGCCGCCGCCGCGATTCTGCTGAAAGCGACGCCGCTGAAATTGTGGCGGGAACTGGTCGAAGAGCGCAACGTGGCCGTGGCCATCTTCGCCGGCGCAGCCGTAATCGGCATCTGCCTGATCGTCGCCGCCGCCATGCACTGAAGCTCTCCATGGTAACTTCAATCTATGGCGTTCGAGTCCGATAAAGTCATGTTCGAGATCTACCGGGAGACCCAGTATTCCGGCAAGTACCGCGTGGTCTACTTTACCGAACTGCAGGATCACAACAAGGAGTCCGAGATCAACCACGCGCTCAATGGCGAGCACTACTACGACGGTTTCATCAAGAACTACCGCAAGGAAGAGGCCAAGCAGATCATCGAGGAGTGCCTGGTGCGTCTGAACGGCGGCGAAAAAGTGGAGCCGCCGGAGATCGAACGCGCCCTGGGCGATCATATCGCCTGAGGATCCGGTGCAAATCACCCGCTACGCCAGCCTCTCGGAGCCGCAGTTTCTGGGGTGCGTGAGCGCCTTCGCCGACTCCCTCACCGGCGAGCTGAATTCCGCCGCGATGTACCTGCGCAAGCTGGAGGGCCAGGGCAAAGGCGCCGCCTTCGCCTACGAAATGGCGCTCGACCGCCACCGCTACGGCGCACTGACGGTGCTGGACCGCTGGGGCGCGTTGGTCGCCGCTTTCGGCCCGCACCTGGCGGTCGGCCCTTATCCAGCCATCGTGCAGGAAGCGCCGGCGCGCGTGCAAGCCGCCGAAGGCATCCTGGAAAGCGCCAACCGATTGATCGACGCGGCCGATGGGTATTCGAGCGATGTTGTGGAGGCCTGCGTTCTAGCGTTCCAATCGCTGGCCACCACCTTCGCCGAAGAGCGCCGGGCCGCCGACCAATCCGCGCAACTGGGTCCCATGCTACCGGACGAATTCAAGCAGGCGCGCGGCATCTTCCTGCAGGATCTGGCGGCGCGCTAACCGCCGAGCGGCGGGGCGGCCTCAGAGGCCGCTGCAGGCTGGGAGCCTGCCCCACGCACGACAGCCGTATAATCAAAAAATAATGATCATGGTGTACGCCAGCCTGGCGTTGCTGGCCGCGATCGCAGTCCTGTTCTCGATCTTAGCGGTCAAAGTCGCGCAGGCCAAGCGCGCATCCACGAAACCGAACTGCTATTACTGTGGCAGCCAGGCGATGCACGTCTCCTCTCCCAATGGCGTGGCAGATTGGCTGCTTACCCACTGGAATTGCATACCGCACCGTTGCGAGGTCTGCTTTCACCGCCAGTACCGGCTGGCTGGCCGGCCCGGGAATGAGGACTTATGAAGCCGATGGCAGCCGTGGTGGCCTGTCTGGCGGCCTGCCAGCCCTTGCTGGCGCAGACCGGCCCGCCGCCCCAGCGCGACTACCCGGTCAGGCCGGTCCCCTTCACCGCGGTGCACGTCCACGACGGATTCTGGGCGCCGCGCATCGAAACCAACCGCACGGTCACCATTCCTTTCGCTTTCCGCAAGGACGAAACCACCGGCCGGGTGGATAACTTCATCCGCGCGGCCAAGGCGCTGCGCGGCGAGCCGTTCGACAACCACAAGTATCCGCCTTACCCCTTCGACGACACCGACGTCTACAAGGTGATCGAGGGCGCATCCTACACGCTGAGCGTGCACCCCGACCCGCAACTGGAAGCCTACGTCGATGGGCTGATCGGGAAGATCGCGGCGGCGCAGGAGCCGGACGGATACCTGTACACCGCCCGAACCATCGATCCGGCCCACCCGCATCCTTGGTCCGGCAACCAGCGCTGGATTCTGGAGGGTGTGAATAGCCACGAACTGTACGACCTGGGTCATTTGTACGAAGCCGCCGTGGCGCATTATCAAGCCACGCAAAAGCGCACTCTGCTGGATATCGCGCTCGGCACCGCCAACCTGCTCGACCGGACTTTCGGTCCGGACAAGCGCGCCATCTGGCCCGGCCACCAGATCGTGGAAATGGGACTTGCCAAGCTCTACCGCGCCACCGGCGACGAGCGCTATCTGCGCCTGGCGAAGTTCATGCTGGATTCGCGCGGTCCGGATTCGAGCGAGCAAGGCGCCGGTAACCCTTACGTGGAAGCGCAGCAGAAAGTAGTGGACCAGACCGAGGCCGTCACCGGCGGACACGCCGTGCGCGCCATGTACATGTACTCCGGAATGGCGGACGTAGCCGCGCTGACCGGCGATGCGGCTTATGTGCGCGCCCTCGACAGAATTTGGGAGAACGTGGCGGCCAAGAAACTGCACATCACCGGCGGCGTCGGCGCGCGGGCCGATGGCGAATCGTTTGGCGCCGACTACGAATTGCCCAACATGAGCGCCTATAACGAAACTTGCGCGGCGGTGGGCAACGATTACTGGAACCATCGCATGTTCCTGCTGCACGCCGACGCCAAGTATATCGACGTGATGGAGCGCACGCTCTACAATGGCCTGATTTCGGGCGTATCGCTGGACGGCACCACCTTCTTCTATCAAAACCCGCTGGAGGCCACGGGCCTGGCGGGCAAGGACCAGCGCAGTCCATGGTTCGGCGTGGCATGCTGTCCGGGGAATATCACGCGCTTCATGGCCTCGGTGCCGGGCTACATCTATGCCCAGCGCGGCGACGCGGTGTGGGTGAATCTGTTCGTCGCGAGCAGCGCGGACATCCGACTGGACAACGCGGACACGTTGAAAATCGAGCAGCAAACGCGCTACCCCTGGGACGGCGCCGTGAAGATGACCGTGAATCCGGACGTTGCCACCCCGCTGACGATTCACGTGCGCATTCCGGGCTGGGCGCGCAACCAACCGGTGGCCAGCGATCTGTATCGCTTCGCGGACACGTCAGCGGCTCCGGTGACGCTCAAGGTCAATGGCCAGCCGGTTGCGCTGAAGCTGGACAAGGGCTACGCCTTGCTGACACGTACGTGGCGGCCCGGCGATACGATCGAGCTGAACCTGCCGATGCCCGTGCGGCGCGTGGCGGCGAACGACCGGGTAGCGGCGGATCGCGGGAGAGTGGCGCTGGAGCGCGGTCCCATCGTGTACGCCGCCGAATGGCCGGACAATCCCAAAGGGCAGGTGCGCAATTTGCTGCTGCCGGATGGCGCGCCGCTGCGGGCGGAGTTCAAACCGGACATGCTGAAGGGCGTGGTGGTGGTGCGCGGCAAGGCGATTGCGCTCGAGTACGACGCGCAAGGCAAGATCGCCCGGACCGCGCAAGAATTCACCGCCATCCCCTATTACGCGTGGGCCAACCGCGGCCGCGGGCAGATGATGGTGTGGTTTCCCACCGACGAAGCGCATGCCAGGCCGCAGCCTTACCCGACCGTCGCCAGTACCGCCAAAGTGACGGTGTCCGGCCAGAACCGGCGGGATCCGCGGACCATCAACGACCAAGAAGAACCCGCGTCGTCCGACGATCCCACGTCGTACTTCGACTGGTGGCCCCGCAAGGGCACGTCCGAGTGGGTGGAGTACGCTTTCGAACAACCCGCCACGGTCTCGGAGTGCCGGGTCTATTGGTTCGACGACACGGGCCGCGGCGAAGTGCGCGTGCCGGCCTCGTGGCGGCTGATGTATCGCGAGGGGAACGAATGGAAACCGGTGCGCGCCCGCGAACCGTACGGCGTCGACAAGGACGCCTATAACCGGGTGGCCTTCGAGCCGGTCTCAACCAGCGGCCTGCGCCTGGAGGTCGCCATGCAGCCCAATTGGTCGGCCGGCATTCAACAGTGGCGGGTGAGATAAAGCGGCTGTGGGGCAGGTTGGTAACCTGCAGGCCGATTGGTAATCGGCCTTCGCGAGCGAAGCTCGCCCAGCCGCCACCTTTTTCTTCACATCCAGAGAGACAGTTATCGCGCGTCAGGTAGGAGTCGTTTGTCCGGTTGTCAAAGATCCGCGGAAGGTGGGCCGGCGCCTGTGCCTGCACGGCCTGGCGCTCCTTTGTAGGTGCTTCAGTTCCCGCCTGGCACAGGTATAAGAGCGCTCCAAGCGCGTGCGCTGCGCGGCGACTTCGCGCAGCAGGGGAAGCTGCTCTTCAGTCCGGATGTCGGCCTCGTGGATTCTGCTCTCGCCTCTGGCAATGCGCGCGAGCAACCGCTCGAAGCCGAGTGGCAGGCCCGTACCGTCACCGAACGGTTGTATATGGAACAAATGTCGACCTCCCAATGTGTGCCACCGGCTAAAGGGCGACGGAGCGAGCTTCGCTCGCCAGCGGGTCTGGAGACCCCGGCCCAGAGGGCCCCCCGGGCGTGGACGCCCGCCCCACATTGACAGATCCGCAAGAATCGTCGCGGCGCGCAATATGATCAGTTGTTGTCTTCCAGCACGTGCATGAGTTCCTCGCGCGGGATCAGATCCACCGTCGTACTGACGTGCCCGCCTTCGGGTAGATCGATGGCCGCGCTGCGGCTTTCCAGTGCCCGCAGCCAGTCTGGCCTTTGCAGGATGAGCCAAGGGTTGGGGCCGTCGGTGGCGAACACCCGATAGCGGCCGGGCGCCAGCGCTCCGAAGTCGATGGAGCCGTTGGCCATGAAGCCCAGGCGCTCCAGGCCGATGCCGAGGCGGCCGGAGTCTTCCGGGAATATCACCGCCGAAACCTGTTGGCCGGCGGGCGCGTTTTGGATCTCCACATGCAGATCGGCAAACTTGCTCCCCAGCGTGATCCGTAACGGCCCCGTGGCGCCCGCCGCAATCTGAAAATCGCCTGGCCGCACGGTTTGACCAGCCAAAGAGACCGATTTCAAGTAGCCGGGCAAGTTGGGGAAAAGGCGCCAGCGGCCAGGCATCACACCGGCGAACGTAAATGCGCCGTCCTTATCCACTTGGGCCTGCAGTTGCCGCATGAAATAGGGCGTGTCCACCGACGCCAGCGACATCTGGCCATTCTCCAGAGGCGGGTGATCGTCGGAATCGAATTGCACACTGCCTTTCAGGTCCACCCCGCTTCGCAGAGAAATCTGCACCGGATCGGGGGGCGCCGGACCGATTTCCATCGGCCGCTCGGCTGCGAACATGTGCTCGCCGCGGTTGCTGAAAGCGGTCAGAAGATACGAACCGGGGATGACCGCCTGGATTTGGAACGTGCGGCTGGCGGCGTCCGCCTGGGCATTCATTTGCATCAAGCTGCGCATGGTTCTGTTCACGGGCATCAAGATCACACTGACGGGGCTACCGTGCGCATCGGGATCGCCTCCCTCGACGCTGCCGCGCAGAGTATAGGCGGGTACGCGGGTCAACTGAAAATCAATGCTATCCAGACTCGAGCCCGCCATCACGTTGAGCCGGGTGGCGGCGGCGGGATCCACTCCCCCTCCGTAGAGTTGCGGCAGGTAAGTTTCGTGCGGGATGCGCGGATCGCTGCGCGCGAGCAGGGGATGCGCGGCGGGCAGTGCAGTCCGGCAGTGGGCGAACACATAGTAGCGGCCCGGCGCCAGGTTGCCGATACGATACTCGCCCTTGTCGTCGGTTGAGGCCGATCCGTGGTTCCTGAGCGTGCGCCGGTTTTGCTCATAGACGAATAGCGCGGCGCTCATGCCGCAGCCGCGCACCGGAAGACCCTCTTCATTGACCACGCGCCCGCCAATCGAGCCATCGGGCATGAGCGAGATGGCGACGCCCTTCTTGTGTTCGCCATCGCTCAGTTCGACCCCGCTGTTCGGTGCGGCGGCGAAGATCGCCTGCGGCGGATTATACCCTTGCTTCGACGCGTTCAGCCAGTAGTTGCCCGCGGCGAGCTCGCGGAAAGCGAAGCGGCCGGCTGTATCGGTGACGGCGGTCAGTTGAGTGGCCATCGATCCACCGAGCGACACCTGGGCCTTCCGGAGCGGCGCCTGGGTTACGGCGTCGGATATGGTTCCTTCGATGCTGCCTGTTCCGGTCGGGGTGGAAGGCTCCGCCGGGGGCGCCTGCGGAATGCGTCGAAGCTGCGCCATCGCGGTCGCGGCCAGTAAGCAGATGTAGAGTGCGCGCTTCATGCCCGTCAATTCGCCGCCGGCTGAGTCCCGGCCAGGATGAGCTGCGTTTGC
>JBEKPZ010000365.1:0-9009 GCA_049520215.1 Bryobacteraceae bacterium
TGGCAATGGCCGCGTTAATGGCGGAGTGGTCCGCCGCGGGAAACGGCTGGCCCAGGTAATTCATGGCATCTTCCAGGCGGCGTACCTGTTGCGCCAGCGGCTGGAGCGGAACGGCGGCATCGCCGGTATGTTGATGCGCGGGAGTCTGCGCGGCGACGCAGCAGGCGCTAGCGAAAAGGATGAATGCGGCTCTGGCTTGCATGGGGTGGCCCTCCGGGTGTCTGGGGATTAGCTTACACCAAGCCAGGATATGGATGCCATGGCACGAGGCCGAGCGAATCGCGAAAGATCTGCCGCCGGAGCCGTTACAAGCTGGCATCGCCCGGAACGACCCTTGGGATTGCAGTCCGTGGTTTGACTACAGGGAAAGGAACGGAAATGTCGTTCATGAGCATGCGCCGAGTCTGCCCGCAAAACGCGCCGGAGGTGCGCCGAATCACTATCGCCTTGAGATCGTTACTCGGGTCC
This sequence comes from Bryobacteraceae bacterium, assembly GCA_049520215.1. Lineage (GTDB taxonomy): Bacteria > Acidobacteriota > Terriglobia > Bryobacterales > Bryobacteraceae > Bog-159. The sequence goes on from JBEKPZ010000365.1 coordinate 469, forward strand.
CGGACCCTTCTGGTCCGCCGGCGGCAGCTTCAGAGCACGCTGCACAGCAGCTTTGAGCGGCGGTATATCGTCTGTCACGGCCTTCCAGATCGTGTTTAGATCGATCCGTTCATACGCATGGCGAAGCTGGTTTCCGATACCCCGGATATCCCGCCACGGCATATCGGGACAGCGCCGTTCCGCTTCTTCCCCGAGCCGGATAGCGGCTTCGCTGACGATCTGCAATTTACGCTCGACGGCGGCGACCGCCATTGGATTCGAACGGAACGCCTCGAAATCCATGCCTGATGTGAACTGCTCGATCATCGCAATCGCCTCCACAATGTCGTGGAACCAGCCTCGAGGCGATGGCCTAAAAGACAATGATCGACTCCCGCTGCGCTCTTTCCAGCACCTCGGGCCGCAGCATTGCCCCGTCCGCTAAATCCGCCTTGACGCCGAGTATATCCGTCAGCCGGTTTTCCAGATGGACGCGCCCGATCAGGGACAGCCTCTTGGCCTGGTCGAACTCGGCTATCAGGTCCACATCCGATGAAGGTGTGGCATCGCCGCGAGCCACCGATCCATGAACGCCCAAATGCACAATCCCGGCGGCGTTCAGCTCCGGCGCATGCTCCCTTAATCTCTCTATGACAGTGGACCTGTCCATTTGCCCGTTCCTGCCCTATATTATCCCGCATCTAGCCACCGGGGCAGGCCGGGAGCCAGGACGCTACTACCACTTCGGCGCGTAATAGCCCGTGCGGCACCGCGCCACCAGATCGGCGGATCGATAATTCAAAGGCGTCTTCCAGGCGGCGTACCTGTTGCGCCAGCGGCTGGAGCGGAACGGCGGCATCGCCGGTATGTTGATGCGCGGGCGTTTGCGCGGCGATGCAGCAGGCGCTAGCGAAAAGGATGAATGCGGCTCTGGCTTGCATGGGTGGCCCTTCGGGTGTCTGGGGATTAGCCTACACCAGAACGAGGGACGCGTGCAGCCGAGCGCCGTGCGCCACAGCGAGTTCCCGCCATGGTCTCTTGACCCAGTCGACCGCAGTAGAAGAAAGTGCACGTATCGACTATCTATCTGTACTGGCCCCCGGAGGGTAGGACAGAGGATAAACGAGTTATCATACAGTCATGCACCTAACGATCGAACTGGACCGCGAGGTGGACGGGCGCTGGATTGCGGACATCGCCCAACTGAACGTGGTGCTTTATGGGGAGTCGAAGGACGAGGCTATCCGGAAAGCGGAGGCTGCCGCGCGGGAGATCATCGCCGATCGAATCGCTCACGGAGAGCTGCCGGTAGACGCGGCAAACCCTGAGTTCGCGGTCGCTGCGTGAGCCAGTGGCCTTCAACGAAGGCGCGCAGAGTCTTTGCGGCCCTGCTGCGAATTGGTTGGCGGCATGTTCGAACGGTCGGCTCGCATCGGATTATGAAGCGGCCCGGCTGGCCGGATTATCCCTTCTCGTTTCACGATGGGGAGGAACTCGGTTCGGCAATCCTTTCTAAGATCGGCAAGAAAACCGGTTTGCGGCCTGAGGACCTGTAAGTCCGCTCGGCTTATATCAAAACCGGGCCAACTGCCATTCCGTCACCCAGCGTGCGTGACGATCTTATGCTGGCTGACGGCCTCGCCATCGTCGCTTTTCAATTCGCGAAAGACGATGGTGGACAAAACCGTTAATGCGCCCAGGACGACGAAGAACGCCTGGTGGATGCCCCGAATCATTTGCGGCGCGTTCGAATGGAAGCGATCCGGAATAAAGAAGGCGGTGGCCAGCGACGCCGTTGCCACCCCGAAACTGATCGCCATCTGCTGCATGGTGGCGGCGATGGAACTTGCGCTGCTCGTCTCCGCCTCGGTGACGTCCGCATAGACCAGCGTGTTCATGCTGGTATATTGCAGCGAGCTGAAGAAACCGAAGCAGAACGTCTGCGCTACCATAAGCCAGACCGGCGTGCCCACCCCGATGGTTGCGAACAGTGCAATCTGCAGACCCAGGATCATGGTATTGGAAATCAGCACCCCGCGGTAGCCTATGCGGGCCAGGATTCCTGGCATCGCCATCTTCAGGCTCATGGCGGCAATCGCCTGCGGCGTCATCAGCAGGCCGGATTGTATCGGCGTGAACCCGAGGCCAACCTGGTAGAGCAGCGGCATGATGAACGGAATTCCGCCGATGCCCAGGCGGGTGCAGAAGCTGCCGCTCACCGCCGCGCGGAAGGTGCGAATGCGAAACAAGCTGAGACGCAGCAATGGAAACGGGGCCTTCGCCGCGTGCAGTCCATAGCCTGCCAGCAGCGCGAGGGAAATAGCCAGCAGCCCCAGGATTTCGCCGGTGCTCAGCGTATGTTCACCGAACACTTCCAGCACATACGACAGCAGCGCGATGCCGGAGCCGAAGAGGATGAGTCCTTCCACATCGAGAGGATCGGACTTTTCGCGGTAGTCCGGCAGATGCAGATAGACCAGGCACAAGCCGATGAGGCCGATCGGAAGGTTCACGAAAAAGATGACTCGCCAATGAAAATATCCGACGATCAGGCCGCCGGCGATCGGTCCGAGCATCGGGCCAATCAGAGCGGGGATGGCGACGAAGCTCATGGCGCGGATGAGTTCGGACTTGGCAAACGTCCGCACCAGGGTGAGCCGCCCTACTGGCACCATCATGGCTCCTCCGCAGCCTTGCAGGACACGGCACGCGACCAACAGGTGGATGTTGCTCGATATACCGCAGAGAAACGACCCCAAGGTGAAGAAGCCGATCGCGGACGCGAACACCCGGCGCGTTCCGAATCGATCCGCCATCCAGCCGCTGATCGGAATGAAGACGGCGAGGCTCAAGGTGTAGCTGGATAGCACCGCCTTCATGCTCAGCGGCGCCACCTTGAGCGCCGCCGCGATGGCGGGCACGGCGGTGTTCAGAATGGTGGTGTCGAGCGACTCCATGAAGAACGCAACTGCCACAAGCCACGGTAAGAGACGCTTGCTGTACGCACCCGTTTCCACTAGATCAGGCTAGCAGGCTCCGCGGTGACGAAACCGGGCCTCTGCCGGCCTGCGGCCGGTGGACCGGCGAGGGCGCCGGTCCGCGGGCGAGGGCGCCCGCCCCACTGGTGCGCGGCACTCCCCGAGGCGATCCGCACATTGGAAATCAACGTGCTTCGACCCCGGCATGGAAACTGTCGCTGGCGTTTTCCGGCTCTATCAGACGGCGCGAAACGCCGCGGGCGCGTTGGGGCGCGCCGGATTCTCGGAGAAGCAGGTCAATCTGTTATCTCCGGCTTCCTCGGAACGGGAGATCCATACCATTCCGACGTCGGGTACCGAACAGCCGGGCGTCGGCGGCGCGATTGGAGGCATGCTGGGTGGCGCGCTGGGCGTGGCTGGGGGGCTCGAATTGGGAATAGCCGCGGCCGTGCTGATTCCCGGCGTTGGACCGGTATTGGCGTTTGGCCTCGCCGGCGCGGCTCTGCTTGGGGCGGGCGGCGCGGTAGGTGGCGCCGCACTGGGAAACGCGGCCGATGACCGGAGCAACGAGGGCGTCCCTTCGGATGAGATCTTCTTCTACGAAGATGCCTTGCGGCAGGGGCGGTCGGTGGTCCTGGTGCTTGCCGCGGATCACTCGGAAGAGCAGCGCGCGCACACGGTATTGGCGGAGGCCGGGGCCGAGAGCCTGGATGCAGCGCGGAAGGATTGGTGGCTTGGATTGCGCGACACCGAACAGGAACACTATCGGGCCTTGGGGCACAACTTCGAGTTGGACGAGGACGTGTATCGCGCCGCGTTTACTTCGGCCCTGCGCCGCGAATGCCGTGGCAAGTCGATCGACGAGGTGACCGACTGCTTGAAGTGGTGGTATCCGGATGTTTGGGATTCCGAGCCGTTTCAGCGCGGGTATGAGCGTGGCCGGAAGTACTGGCAACAGCAAGCCACCGGCGAGACGCTCAGGGCGCACGCAGGCTCGCCCGCCGCCTAGCTTGGCCGTTTTGAACGTTACCGACGAATGCAGGTGGTTAAAGAGTAGGTACAAAGGAGATTTCGAATGTTTCTAGGGCTGTTTGTGATTTTGCTGATATTGTGGCTGCTTGGGTTTTTTGCCTTCCACGTTGCCGGCGGGCTGATTCACCTCCTGATCATTCTGGCGGTGATTTCTTTAGTGGTTCACCTCGTCAGGGGCCGCAGCGCTTGAACCCGGCGCCAAGTTTAGCCGCTGGCTTGCGTGGTGCAATCGAGGGGGAGTAGGGCCGGCGGTCGCTGGCTTTGCTCCTTCCGTGACTTGGCGCGCGACGTCCGCCCCGAGCGAGCGTGCAGAATCCGTCACCACGAGTGCAGTTCTTGCTCATTCCAAACCGGCTGGAATTGCTGAGACAGCAATGGAATCAAGCGATCGACTCGATCCAAACATATTCGTCATCTTCGGCGGTGCGGGCGACCTGACCTGGCGGAAGCTGATGCCCGCGCTCTTCGACCTTTCGCAGAGCCATAATATTCCAGACCACTTTTCGATTATCGCGGTGGACCGCGTCGAACTCGGCGAGGAGGCTCTGCGCAAGCGGCTGCATGAGGGAGTCCGGAAGTTCGCCCGCAGCGCGAAAACCGCAGCCAAGGAGTGGAACGTGTTCTCCCGGCATATCCACTACTTGCAGGGCGATTTCAAAGGCAAGGCCACCTATGCGGAACTCAGCGGCCAGTGCGCGAAGCTGGAAAAGGAGTGGGGCGCCAAAGCCCAGCGCATTTTCTACATGGCCACGCCGCCGTCCCTGTTTGGCGAAATCCCTTCCTTCCTCGCCCATGCAGGGCTGGCGGACGACCGGGAGCGGTCGCGCATCGTCGTCGAGAAGCCTATTGGTTACGATCTGGAATCTGCACTGGCGCTGAACCGCACACTCGCCGGCGGCTTTGACGAATCCCAGATTTTCCGCATCGACCACTATCTGGGCAAAGAGACAGTGCAGAATATCCTGGCGTTTCGCTTTGCCAATCCACTATTCGAGCCGATCTGGAACCGGCGTTATGTGGACTACGTGATCATCACTGTCGCCGAGCAGGTGGGCGTGGAACATCGCGGCGGCTACTACGATGGGGCCGGCGCCCTGCGCGATATGGTGCAGAATCACCTGATGCAACTGCTGTGTCTGGTGGCCATGGAACCGATGGTGTCGTTCGACGCGGACGAGATTCGCAATAAGAAAGTGGACGTTCTCCACTCGGTCCGGCCGATTCCGCAGGAGATGGTGCACCACTGTGTGGTACGCGGGCAGTATGGCGAGGGCTGGATCGGCGGCAAGAAAGTGTGCGGCTATCGCGAAGAAGAAGGCGTACCGCCCGATTCGCGCACGGAGACATTCGCGGCGTTGCGGCTGTTCGTGGACAACTGGCGCTGGCAGGACGTGCCATTCTATCTGCGCACCGGTAAACGCCTCCCCCGTGAAGTTTCAGAAATCGCCATCCAGTTCCGCGCGGTTCCCCATCAGGCGTTCCCAACCGAGGCAACCCTCAACTGGCAACCGGCGCGCCTGGTGATGTCGATCCAGCCCGACGAAGGCATCGTCCTGCGCTTCCAGGCAAAACATCCTGGGCCAAAGATGATATTGCAGCCAGTGGACATGCGCTTCGACTATCGCGAAAGCTTCGCCACGCCATCGCCGGAGGCCTATGTGACGCTGCTCTGGGATGTGATTAACAACGACGCCACGTTGTTCATGCGCGCCGACCAGGTGGAGGCTGCGTGGCGGATATTGATGCCCGTGCTCGATGCGTGGAAAGCCGGTCCTCCCAACGATTTCCCGAATTACGCCGGCGGCACTTGGGGACCGGACGCCACGCAGGGTCTGCTGGTTCAACAGGGGCACGTTGGCCGGCCCCAGTGGAATTAGAGGAACGCCGAAAGTGTTCCGACGTCTGAGTTTCGTGTTTGGCCGTTGGCTTGCACTGCGAAATGTGGGCAGGCTGTCCCGGCGGTGACCATTTCTGCTGCTTCCGGGATATCCTTGGCCGCGCCGAAGAAGAGCAGCGTCAGGCGTGGCACGGGACAGTCGACCGCAAATTGTGAACTCCCGGCACCCCGGCATAAAATGCACGGCGGCCGGACTCCGCCAACGAAGGGCGCCTCGCCGAAATGAGCGCTGGCCGCCTTCGTTGGCGGTCCGATTGCGTCAGTTGCCGTGACCCTTTTGGTAGCCGGCCTCATACGCCTTCTGGTCTTCGTCTTTCTTGAAGTGCCTCTTCTTGCTGTGGTCCCGGTTGTGCGCATGGTCGTCCTGACCCTCGCGCATACCTTGCTGGTATGTCTTGTTTTTTGAATAATCCTTGTCCTGGCTTTGGTCTTGTTTCTGGTCGTGGTCCTGGAAAAATGGAGCGCCCACAGCTTGTGCCATGCATCCACTGATACCCACACCGGCCGCTACCGCCAGCACTCGAACGCAACGTTCTAAGTTCATTCTCATTAATGTCATCCCTTCGTCTTTCGACTTTGAGCCGGGATTCCGCCTTATCCTGGCTAATAATCGCTCCCGACTGCCAGCCGAAACGGACCCGCGGCTATTTGGAACTGGCACGCGCATGGCCGTTCAGCCGGGTGCGGGAGGTCGCGACCGCAGCTTGGCTTAGGCCCTCGATACCGTACAATTCGTGCGCGTTCGCACAATGTTTTGCCGCTGCGCATACGAGCCTTGAATCGCAGTGAATATAATACTGGCAGAGGGATCGTACTGTGACCACGGACAAAGGATTCGGCGGCCAGGGCCGGCATATTGTTTCTTCCATCGCGATCTGCGCGCTGGCACTCTCCAGCGGGTGCCAAGGCTGCCGGGCTCCGCAGAGATCGATCGACGATGCGGCCATCGCGAAGGGCGTGAAAGCCGCGTTGGCTGCGGCGTTTGGGCCAATTGAAGACAGGCAAGTTCGTCAATTCGACCGGGGCGCCAATGGGCAGACAATAACCTATATCTCCGTGAGTTCGATCGATGGAGTGGTCACCCTCACCGGAGAAGTGGGAAGTAAGCGGGCCAAGGCCAAGGCGGGTGAAATTGCCGGCAAAGTCCAGCAGGTTGTCCGTGTGAACAATAACCTATCGCTCGCGCCCGGCTACTCCGATGACGCCGTGAGCGACAAACCGTGATTCTTTTGCTGGCAGCCGTTCGGCCCTTCTCGTGCTTGCCACTAAGACGAAGAGTCTACACGATCTTACTTGTACGCAAACTTAGTGGAGGAGCGATATGTCGAAAACTGCAGTTGGTTTGTTTGAGAATCAGGGCGTGGCGGACCTGGTCGCCCACGATCTCGGCGCCGGCGATTTTCCTCGGACGAAGATCCGCATTCTAAGAGAGCCGCTGGACATGGCGGTTACCGGAGTCACGAGTATCCCGCACACCGACTTCGAGGTGGGTTTGGGCCGCGAACTCAAGGCCATCGGGGCAAGCGAAGGGGAGGCCAATGCTTACGTCCAACAAGTGCGGCTTGGAGGAGTCCTCGTTTTCGCGACAGGATCAAGCGAAGAAGTGGACAACGCGGCCGGGATCATGAACCGGCACTGCGCGATAACGGTTGAAGAACTCATCGGCCGCGAACCGGGTATTGGCACGGCGGCCGGCGGGAACCTGCCTCTTTCGCGCGATGCGAACACGCCTCCCCTACACGATACCACCCAAACCGGACGGGTCCGCCAATCGGGCGACGGCGTCCGCATGTTCGTGTGGTAGCTTGTCAAGGCGCATATGGGCGCGACAGGCCCGTCAGGCCCGCCTACAGCTTCGGCGCGTAGTACCCCTTGCGGCACCGCACCACCAGGTCGTTACGGCCCTTCGCCTTCAAATCCACGGTGTGATACAGCCCATCGGTCTTCAACGGCTCCGGCCGGTAGAAGACGTTGACTGATGCCACAGCCCATTGGCGATATTCTCGAAGACGATCGCCTCGGAAACGTCGTGACCAGCATCCACCTTAAGGACTTCCAGGGACCGCACTCTTCCCAAGCTCTTGCCCGATGTCGCGACGGAGGAGCAAATCACCCTCTAGGAGCGGCTCGCCACTACGGCGCGTCGCGGCGCAGGCTGCGGGCCAGAAACTCGGCGCGATCGGCCGTCGCGCGCGGATCGTTGACCGAGTGGCCGGCATCGTAGAAGACAACTTTCTGTGGACGTGGGATCAAGTGCGTCAGACGTTCCGCCGCGGCGCGCGGCACGAACTGATCGAAGCGCCCGAACTGGAACAGAATCGGGGCTCCCAGCCAAAGACGCGTGAAACGCTCCGGGTCCACCGCCGATACGGATGCGAGGTAGCGGGCAAAACGCCCGCTACCCATGGAGAACCGCACGTTCGCCATGTCGGGATCGTCGCTTTCCATCAATTCCGCGAGGCTTGGAAAACCCGCCACCAGAACGAACGCGCGCAGCCGCGGCTCGATGCCCGACAGAATGGCGCCCCAGTTCGCCCCATAACCGTGACCCACATAGGCGATGCGGCTGGCGTCGACATCGCTCCGCGCGGCCAGCAGATCGATGCCCCGCCGGATATCGATCACGGCCTGAATATGGATGTCCCGGTCGTTGTC
>JBEKPZ010000366.1:0-6968 GCA_049520215.1 Bryobacteraceae bacterium
CTGTTCTGGAAATCCTCGTAAAGCATACCGTGCAGGTCATTGGTCCCCGACTTGGTGACCACGCTGATATGCGCGCCGCTATGGGCTCCCTGGGTGGCATCGTACATGGCCGTGTTCACCGAGACCTCCTGGATGGTTTCTACAGGAGGCGTCGGCAGCGCCTGGCCGATAGCGCCGTAGACCGAAGTGCTGGTTTGAATCGCACCGCCAGCGCCGAAGTTCTCACCGATGTTCAGTACGAAGCGGTTCTCGCCCACCTGGCTGGTGGAGTTGCCGTTGAAGAGATTGTTGGTATCGACGCCGTTCAGGGAGAAGCTGTTGCTGGTGTCGCGGTTGCCATTGGCGAATATCGCCTGGTTGCCGAGCCCGGAGTTGCTGCCTGCGCCGCCGAGCATATCCGCGTGTACGCCCGGACTCAGGATGGCCAACTGCGTGAAGCTGCCCGTGCCCAGGGGCGTCTCTTCAATGGTCAATTGATCGACCACGTAGCCGTTGGTAGTGTCCACCTGGTTCATGAGCGGCGTGGCGGTCACTTCGACGGTAGTGGCGACCGTGCCAACTTTCAGGTCGCCATCCACCGTGGTGATGCGGTTTGCGTTCACCAGAACCTGAGTGTGGGTTTCGGTTTCGAATCCTTCCTTTGTGAAGGTCACCCGGTAAGCGCCGGCCGGGACGTTCTGCACGGTATAGGACCCGTTGGTTTGGGTGTGCTGGACCACTTCGAGGTTGGTGCCGATGTTCTGCGCCCGCACGGTGGCGTCGGGGACGGCGGCGCCGGTAGCGTCCTTTACGGTGCCGGTGATGCCTCCCAAGACATCCTGCGCTGGCATGGGCGCGCAAAGCGCAAAACCCGCGAAGAAAACGAAAAAGATGGTCTGCTTGAAATTACGTGTCGGTGAAATCATCCTTGCTGTCCCTCCATTTGGTCGCACTTCGACGGCTACGCCTGGACGGCGCGCCGAAGGCCCAATCCGAGCCCGTTTCCCACATCTATACCGATATCTGCCCCGTCGGCCGACTCTGAGCAGCCTCACCCGATTCGCAAGCTTGGCGAACCACCGCGCTCATGACCGATTTAGCTTATGATAACCTCAAATCTGCGGAAATCAAGTTGAAGTTTTCGTTAATATCCGCGAGTCCACACCCTACCGCTATGACTCTCGAAAACACACGCCATTGCAGCTTCACGGCCCGTCTGGATTGCCGATACCTGGTACACGCACCGGAAGTCATCGACGACCGCACCATGCTGGTGGTCACGCTGCATGGCTTCAGCGCCAATCCGGAAGCGATGCTGCGTCTGACGGCGGGCATGATGGGTCCGCGGCACGTAGTTGCGGCGCTACAGGGCCCCAACCAGTTCTACCTGGCCATGGGATCGAACGACGTGGGCTACGGCTGGGCCACGCACAAGCACCCGGATTCGTCGGTGCGGCTGCATCACGACATGCTGCTGCATGTGCTGAACGAGGCCGGACGGGAATACGGCATTCCGGCGTCCCGCCGCATTCTGGCCGGTTTCTCGCAACCGGTGGGCATGAACTACCGGTTCGCGGCCACGCATCCCGGCGAAATCCGCGGCGTGATCGGGATCTGCGGGGGCATTCCGCGCAACTGGGAGGAGGGACCATACCGGCCGGTGACTGCGGCCTTGCTGCATATTGCGCGACGCGAGGACGAGTTCTACAAGCCGGAGGTCACCGAGCGCTATGCGGAGCGGCTGCGTCTGCGCGCGGCCGACGTGGATTTTCATATGCTCGAGGGCGGGCATCGGTTTCCATCGAAGGCCAGACCGATTGCGGACGCCTGGCTGACGCGGGTCATGGGTTGGGCAGATTAGTATCCTGCGTGCGCCGTACCTCGCAACTCGCAACGGCACGAAGTGCTGCGCATGAGGTGGTGGCAGCTTCGCCGGCGGAGTCTAAGAACCCGCTGGACGTGGGACAAGTTTTGGGAGAATCTCGGGAGCCTGCTGCCGGAAGTCGAGATTCTGCATCCGTACCCTGACGTTCGCTTTGCGTGGAAACATCCGAGGTAGGAAACGTGTGCGTTAGGAGCGCCGGCCGGATCTGTGGGGGCGGCGGCCTCTCTGGCCGCCCTGCTGCGCTACCTCAGCGGAAATGCAGCACCATCTCGCTCGCTACGGGCTTATCGTGCTTGCGGGCCGGCGTAAACTGCCACTGGCGGGCGGCGTTCAACGCTGCGCCGGCCATGTCGCTGCCCTTCGTCAACACCTGGACTCGCGACACGGTGCCCGACTCATCGATAAACACCTTTACGTCCACCGGGCGCGCCTCAGCGCCAGCGTCCGCGGGTTTCACCGGTGCTACCTTCCGGATCGGCGACGGCGGCACAAAAGCGGCTGATTCCGCATCGCCCGTGCCCTCGATTTTGTGCAGCGCGCGCCGGAAAACCCCGGGACGCGGAGCCTCGTAGCTCACCTCGGCCTCGGGAGGGGGCGCCGCATTCACCCGGGAGGGCAACACCCCGGGCAGGCTGGCTGGAAGCTTGTCGATCGGAAGAGCCGGCGCCGGCGGCGGCTCGACTACGCGGGAAGGCACGCGTGCGACCGTGACCGGCGGAGGCGCAACCAACTTCCGCAAGGGCTTCTTCGCGGCCTTCGGCTTGGGAGTTGCTATTGGATCGGGTTCCTCTGCCGGCGCCTGTGCCACGGGCTCGGATTGCGGCGCCGGAGCTGGCACGCTCACCGCCGCCTGGGGAACCGGTTCCGGCAGCAATGGCTCAACAGGCGCGCTGGCCTTCGCCGCAGGCGCCTCGCGCGCCGGTGTTTGATCTTCCGAAACAAAAAGACCCGCTATGAGAAACAGGACCGCGATTGCGGGTACCACTAGCCAAGGGAGCGGAGGCAGCCTGCGCCGCACCCGTACCTCGGGTTTCGGAACCAATACGGGCGCGGGACGCGGAACCGGAGCACTCGCGGGCTGTCCGCCGGTGATCGGGAAATCGCCGGTGGCCAGCCGCGCACACTCGAACGGAAACTGGCGGTAAGTCGACCGCCGGTTCACGTCGCCTTCTTCCCAGAAGAAGAACCCGCCCATCGCCGGGCCTTCCGTCGAAGGTCTCACCAACAGGAACACCTGCCAGGGCTCTGGAAAGTACTGGCTGAAGACCGCGAAATCGTCCCGGTCCAAATACATCCCCGGACGCGTATGGCTCCGGAAATAGCCCACCACCTGCTGCCCCACGTGGCGTGCCAGGCGTATACGGAGCGACCGCTGATCTTTCGGGGAGAGTGTGTAAGACCCGCCACGCAAGTGTTCGCAAGGCGCCACTTCGAAGTCCTCGATCAGGACCGCCCGCCTGAAACCAGGCAGCGGCCGGCCCAACAGAATCCCGCCTATTTCATTCCCGCGCGGCCCTGCCCCCAAGCCCCGCTGCACCGCCGTGCCTAACCGCTCGACCAAATCCAGGCCGACCTGAATCATGATCGAGTCGCCGGGATCCTCCCAGACATACCCTGCCGCACTTGCCGTGCCCGCCGCTATGCTCGCCACCGCCGCCATACCGGGTCGTATAGAGCACGTTCATTGCCACTGTCAAAAGGCCGCGCTATTCCCCCGGATGGTACGTCCGCTCCGCATGCGCTTGGATATCCGCCAGGTCGAACCACGCCGGCTTGAACTGTCGATCCGCATAAAGCTTTGCCTGATCGAAGTAGTGCGGCGACTTCGGATCGGCGCTCTCCCCAAAGACCAGGATGGATTTGGCCTGCACCTTCGGCCCGAAGTCCACTACGCTCACAAACGAATGGCCGGCCACGCCGAAGCGCTCCTTTTGCCCCTTCTCCGGGCGGGCGTAGAAATTAAACACAATCCCCACCGGCCCTGGACCGCCAGACACCGGCAGACTCTCCCGCGCATCGCTAAACGGTTCTTCCCCGCCCGATTGCGCGCGCTGTAAGCGGTTGATTTCGCCCCACGGCACCTCCCACGTCCCGAAGTCCTTCTCCAGGTCGGATACAATCCCCTCCAGCGTCCCCACCGGGTCCTGCTTGGCCTTGGCGTCCCGGTCAATCTTCCAGAACCATAAGGAGAACAGCGTCATGGGCACCGAGGAGTCCCGGCTGATGTGGTCCCACGCGCGCAACTCCGCAATGGCGCGCCCGAGTTTGGCGGCGCGCGGCGCATCGGACTGCCTCAGCTCCTCCCAACGCTCCGCCAGCCGCGGAATCTCCGTCTCCGCCTCGATCACATACGTGTCGAACGCCGCGCGCGACCACTCGTCGAAGGTAAATTTTTCCTTGTTCCAAAGGATGCGGCGGGAAATTCGCGCCCGTGCTGTGTCGCTTTCACCCACCATGTATTTCGGATACTCCGACGGATCCGGGTTCCCGTCGACGGTGGTCGTGAACGGCGTGGAGTTGCAGTTCTGAACAAAGCCGGATTTCGGATTCAGCACCTGCGGCAGTTCGTCGATGCTGTGGAAGCCATGCCACTCGGTGGCGGATATGCTGCCATCCACCGGTTTCGACCAGTCGAAAGCCAGCGACCGGCGCGGCACGGCGCCGTTATACAGGTAGAAGATGTTACCGGCATCGTCGGCGTACATGGCGTTGAACATGGGCACGGCCAGCGGCGTCATAGCGGCGCGGAATTCGGCGAGGTTGCGGGACTTGGACATTTCGTACCACTCCGCGATCTGCCCGCCTTCCTCGAAGCGCGCGAACCGCACCGCCAGCGATTTCCCATCCCGCTCGGCGACCACCGGCCCATGATGCGTCTTCATCATCTTGTAACTGCGAGTGACGGGTCCCTGCTCCGTCTTGATGGTGATGGAATCGGTCCACGCGGTGGCCTCGCGGTAGCCGCCATCATAGCGATAGGCCAACCGGTCGCCGGGCTTGTCGAAAGTCTCTTGCCACACATCGAAAACGTCTGGCTTGTTCACCGTGTGGCTCCAGCCCAGGTGCTCATTGTGGCCGATAGTCGGGAACGCCGAGCCGAAAAACGAAGCGCCCGACATATCCCAGCCAGACTCGCTGTGTACGTGCCCCTCGTACCATTGGCCGGGCCCGAAGAACGGCTGGTGCGGATTGATGAACAGCATGGCGTGGCCCGTCGCGCTCTTCGATGGCCGGATGGCCCACATGTTGGAACCTTGCTGGTCCTCCATCTTCTTCGTGTCCTCCTTGGGGATGCCCGTCTCGCCGTACAGGAACAGGTAGTAGAGCGCGTAGCGGTTGAACGCCAGCATGTGCCACGGCTCGAAGTGCGCGAGCAGCCGCGGGTGTACCGGGGGGTGGCGTTCCAGGTAGTAGTTGATCCCCTCCGCGAAGGCGTCCAGCAGAGCGCGCACGGGTGCCGCTGCGTGCTCGTATTCGGCCTTCGCCAGCCGCGGGATCTCCAATGTGCGGATCACCAGGTCGTCGTCCAGCGTCTTGTTTCCGTACACCTCCGAGGCCCGCCCCAGCGCGCGCAGGTAGCTGTCCTCGATCTGCCAAAAGTTGTCCTCCGCCTGCGCGTACGCGTAGCCGAAGACGCAACTGGCATCGGTCGGTCCGAAGATGTGCGGCACGCCGTAGGTGTCGCGATAGATGGTCACGGAATGGGCCATCTCCGCGGGGTGGTTGACCGTGGCGGCAGGAAGCGCGCAGGCCGCGGCGAGGGGTAGCAGCAAGGCAAGCTGTTTCATGGTGGTTGAGTGCGGTTGCGGTTAATCAGTCTATCAAACCGAGAGCAAGTGGGGCGGACGCCCTCGTCCGCGCGCGACCCCTGGGTCGCCTGTGACCATGAATGCTAGAATTGGGACAGCAAGGTCATGGTCGAGCGCGCACCGCGAAAAGTGAAATTGGTTCGCATGGGGTCTCTGTTGGTGGCGGTCGCGCCGCCGGGAGAGAAGTCATTTACTCACGCGCAGACAGCCAAGGCAATTCGCCAGCTTCGCGGAGAGGCAGAATCACACGAAACACGCCGCGCCGGCCGCCTGGGACCACTCCCTGACGGGGCGCCCTCGGGGCCCGGTTCCGTCATCCGCGAACGCCCACCAGCCCGTCTGTTATCCTGAAGATTCCTCCGCATGGCTAACATCTTTCCGTTCCAACCCTTCCGCTACACCGCGAAGGCGGGCGCGCTCCATGACCTGACGACCCAGCCTTACGACAAAATCTCGCCGGAGATGCGGCAGCGCTATCTGCGGGCCAGCCCCTACAACCTGGTGCGCATCATTCTCGGCGAACGCCAAGAATCCGATTCCGACAGCGACAACGTCTACACGCGCGCGGCGCGCCACCTCGAAGACTGGACCGCGCAGGGCATCCTGGCGCGCGATCCGGAGCCGGCCCTGTTCGCCTATTTCCAGGAGTTCACCATGCCCGATAGCGGCGAGCGCCTGGTGCGCAAGGGCTTCATCGGCCTCGGCGCGGTGGAAGAATATGCGGCGGGCGTCGTCCACCGGCACGAGCAGACGCTTTCCGGCCCCAAGAAGGACCGCCTGGAATTGCTGCGCCACACACACGCCCACTTCGGCCAGCTCTTCATGCTGTATCCCGACCCTACTGGCGAGATTGACTGTCTGCTGGACGAAGCCGCGCAGGACCAGCCAACGGGAGAAGTCGCCGACGAGGACGGCACGCGTCATTCGTTTTGGAAGATCGCGGACGCCGGCCGCACCGCGCGCATCCGGCAACTGATGGCGGATAAGAAACTGCTCATCGCCGACGGTCACCATCGCTATGAAACCGCGCTGGCATTCCGCCGTGAGAATCCCAACCTGGCCGGCGCGGACCGCGTCATGATGACCTTCGTGAACATGCATTCGCCGGGGCTGAAGATCCTGGCGACGCACCGCCTGGTTGGGGGCGTGGCTGGCTTTGATGCGGGCGAGTTCATCCGGCAGGCAGCCGCCGGCTTCGAGGTGGCGCAGATCCCCAGCATCGAAGCGCTGCAGCGCGCCTGGACGGATTCGCCCGGCCGCGCGATCATCGGCGCGGCCATGGGCAGCCGCCTGTA
>JBEKPZ010000367.1:0-7409 GCA_049520215.1 Bryobacteraceae bacterium
GGAAGCTCTTCAATCGAGTCACGCAGCACGTTTCCCGCAAGCAGGAGTACCGTTGCGATGAACTGGCCTGCTATCTCGCCGGATCCGATAGTTTGGAAAAAGGTCTCTGTTCGGTCAGTCGGGCCGCCGCCACCTTCGCTCCGTATTGGAATCAAATCGTCAGACCCGTAGCCGCCGGTGGATACCGCCCGGAACTCGCCGATGGATACGGGCGATTCCTCGATACTCCCGAAATCGCAAAAGCTGCATCGGCAGTGCTTGAAAAGCAACTGGCAACCAATGCGACTAATCCGATGGATTCCCATCCGCCCTTGAACGCGCGAGTCAGGAATGCGCGCGCCTTGGCGATTGCCATTGCCCCCGAAGATAGCCGTTCCGCGGTGACCCTGTTTGAAGATCTGCCGGCGCTTGAACTCCAACTGCTGGTCAAGCTGATGCCGGCCCTGAAGCCTTCCGAGTTGAAGCCCATGCATTGGGACACAGCTGGATTGGAAGTGTACGTTCCACTTTGGCGCACCGAGCACAGCTGGATTGGAAGTGTACGTTCCACTTTGGCGCACCGAGGTGGCAAAGTTCGCGCCGGCCCTGATTGCTTTCACGATTTACACGGTGCCCGACGCCATTGCGAGCCTTCCCCAGAGCGCAGGCCGAAGCCTCGACCCTCCAGGCACTCTGCTCTCACGCGAGCAGCGCGTGGCTCGGGCAGCCGAAGTGATCGCGCAGGCCGTGACCCTGGCGCTCATTGATCACGGCTGGAAACTTCATCTCCAGCCCGGGCAGTTCTATCTGGAGAGCGAAAACGGCACCCGGATGAATCCCCGAACCGAGGTGCTCCGCAAGGACCGCCAAAAAACGGACACGTGGCCACAATACTGCCAAACCAATTCCCTTGGCGATTGGCCATTGGCGTCGCTGGCGACACAGGAAAGCGCTCAATAACCGTTTCCGTGCGATAAACGTCGCTAGATGGCCATCAGTTTTTAAGGAAATCGTGTCCGCCCGAGCCAGCTAATTCTTGTCCAACTCTGCCTCCTTGGGGATGCGAAGGTAGTGCAGCACAGGCCTCATGTCAGGATTTATCGTCGAGCGACCCTTCAAACGCGCTGCGCCCGCGTCATAAGTTCCCCAGCGCCCAGCGGCACACTTTCGAGTAACGTCCCTTTCCCGGTACCATAAAGAACACCCCACGGATGGTGCGCCCAGAACCAGCGGAAGGCACAGCCGAGCACAGGCTTAAGCCGGACCCGCGGGCTGGTGGTGTTCGATTTGGGACAGTGTTTTTCGATTGGGGACAAGGCGCGGCGCCGGGTTGAGGTTTGTGGACGGCGAGTAGCGTGACGCGGAAAAACAGGCAATCGAATGACGGAACGACGGAATGCTCCGATGTGCCGGGTAGGGCCGGTACGCTGCACAAGACGGCCATCGGCGTGCTTCCTAGGAGAGCCAGGGGGGCGTGGGTGTTTAATCGAATTCTCGAAATCCTGCCAGCGGTTTGCCTGGCGACGGGCATGGCATGGGCGGCGGAAAGCCTCTTCATCGGCGAGTGGAAGCTCGACCCATCGAAGAGCAGAATGCCCGACGAGATGAAGGTTCAGAGCATGGGCGGCAACAGGTACGCGTTCGATTTTGGCGGGGGCGCCGAGATGATTCTGTTGGATGGGAGCGACCAACCGGGCTACGGCGGGACCCTGCTGTCGGTGAAGGCTGAAGCGCCCGACACCTGGATCGTCGAGCGCAAGAAAGGCGGCCGCTTGCTGTTGAAGGCGACGTGGAAGCTCTCGAAGGACGGCAGCACGCTCACGGACTATTACCGCGAGTTCGAGTCCGACGGTTCGACGCTCAGTATGGATTACGTCTACCAGCGCACTGCTGGAGGATCGGGCTTCGCGGCAGACTGGCAGAGCATCAAGGAGACGATGAACACGCCCTTTTTGATGCAGGTGAAGGAGTTCCAAGGCGACGGCCTCTCCTTCATCACTCCCTCCGAACAAGAGACGAAAAACGTGAAGTTCGATGGCAAGGAATATCCCAACGAGGGGCCGAAAGCGGACCGTGGCGCTTCCTCCTCGATCCGGCGGGTGGACGAGCGCACCCTTGTGATCACCGACAAGGCCGGCGGTAAAGTGACGGATACCGAGGAGATTGAGCTCTCGGCCGATCTGAAAACTTTAACGATCACGGTGCACATTGCCGGCCGCGACAAGCCGAATGTGATGGTGTTCGAGCGGAAGTAGCCGGACAAATCGTTCGTCAAACGACCCCATCCGCCCCCCCGTGTGGCACATCGAAAACGTGGTCGAAATTAGCTTTCGAGCAGATTGACAGCGCGGCGCAACGTCGGCGTATGTTGTTGGGCAAGCCGTGTCATCCATCCCGAATAACGCGCACCCCGCACCAGACTGTCGGAAGCCACCTGCATCTATGGTTTGCGCGGGGCCTACCGGCGGATGGCGCACCGTCTGCCGAGTGCGCCGTGGATCCGGAAACGTCGGCGGGCGGCCACTTTTAACCGGATGCCGACGGCGATCTCACGCGCCCAACCGTGCCCGCCACGGTGCGGTCCTATCCAGCCCTCGCCAATGGAAAACTCGACGTGCGAATGAGCGGACGCTGGCATGTTTCGATCTGAGGTAGTGGCCGAGCGTCGCCGTGAGCCTGCGCGTCCGTCGCCGCGACCGTCGGCGTGCGGATGGGGATACGCGCGTGCGCAGACATGTGCCTGAACGCCCGTGGCGCACTTGCGATTATAATCAGGGTTCGTTGACAGAGGGCCGTCAGGCGGGGATCGAAGATCGCTTATACAAAAGAATACTCAGTCGCCGTGATCCTCCATGTACTGACGCACGGCTGCTAGCACGTGCGTTTTCTCATCGAGGATCTGAGCAATCTCGGCCTCCAGTTCATCCATGCGTTTACGATCTAGGTTTTGAGTTGCTTCTTTCTCCGCCAGAAGCCGATTATGGAGTCGAGACAGAACGTCCGCTAATCTGTCCATCAACTGTTGCTTTGTTCGGCAGTCCATGGGTGTTTC
Source organism: Bryobacteraceae bacterium (assembly GCA_049520215.1). Taxonomy (GTDB): domain Bacteria; phylum Acidobacteriota; class Terriglobia; order Bryobacterales; family Bryobacteraceae; genus Bog-159. The sequence continues at coordinate 3,032 of JBEKPZ010000367.1, forward strand.
AGATCTCATTATACCGTTGCGTGAGCTTCTCCGAGTCGAATATCATCCGCGCCGTCGAACCGCGCCCGCCGCAGGCCGCGCGGACTTCGCGCTCCCCACCCGCACGATGCGGAAGGCGCCCGCGTGCGTGCGCCGGTGTCGCTCGGCGGATAGGGCCCAGTTTGAAATGCGCATTCATCCAGCGGCGTCGGCGCGCGGCCACTTCACCGGGACGCCGACGCGCAGCCGGCACGCACACGGCGCAGTTGCGCCAGGGGACATCTTCCGGATGGCCGAAGTCGACCGACGAGGCGCGTGATCGCGCGTCACTGCGCCGCCCAGCGACATCGGACCGTGCGCCACAGCGCGACGCCGCGCCAGCAGCCGCGGGACTCGATGCGGGCTAGGAGCAGCGCCGAGCTGCGCTTACGTGCGACGTTGACTGGCCGGCGGATACTCCAATATCCTTTTCCGCCGGGGGCTTCGCGCTCCTCACTCCGGCCCTGCCGGCGGCCCGTTCCGGCGCCCGCAGCGCTACCGTGTCGGCGCTCGAAGTGCTTGATGAATCAAAGTAAGATGTTAAGATACAATGCCAGCCATCCTATGTTGCTGCACGGTTTCCCCTTTCTACTTCTGGGCGCCGCCGCGCTGTACGGCGCGTCTGTTCCCGGGCTCGCCGTTGACGCGACCGCATCACAACACCCGATCAGCCCGCTCATTTACGGAGTTAACGAATTTACCGGAAATGGGGTCTGTTGTTCGCCCTTCAACGAATGGACCGACAGCGGCATATCCGGCATCATGCACATCGGCGTGCGCCGCTGGGGCGGCGATAGCGCCTCCAGCTATAACTGGCAGCTCGACCTGGAGAACCTCAACGTAAACTTGTATTTCACCACGTATCTGGTCGGCGACGGCGTGCATAACAGCTTCGATCTGTTCCATGCGCGAAACCTCGAAACAGGCACGGTGAGCCTGAGTACCTTCCCTCTGCTGGACTGGACTCCGAAACTGCCGCCGGATGGTGCGCTGACACCGAGCTATCAGTACAGTTGCAGTTACCCGGTCTCGAAGTACGGGCAGCAGCAGCAGACCGAACCGGGGGGCTCTCAGTGCGGCAACGGTATCGCCCTGTCGACCGGCGGCCAGATCATGAACGATCCGAACGACGTCTACCAGCCGATCACGCCCGCATTTGGCGGACAGTGGGTGGCGGCAATGCTCAACAAGTACGGATCCGCCAACGATGGCGGAGTTCAGATGTGGGACCTGGATAATGAGCCGGAATGGTGGGACGGCACCCACTCGGATATTTATCATCAGGCGGGAGCCCCGGTGCAGCCCGCCACCTATGACGACATGCTCGCGCGCGATCTGGCGGCGGCAAAAGCGGTGAAAGCCGCCGATCCGACTGCGCTGGTGGTGGGCCCCGTCGCCGCCGGTTGGCCCGGATACCTGTTTTCGAAAAAGGACTTCGAGAGCGGCTGGGGGACGGGCCCGCATTTCCAGTATTGGGCCAACCCGGTCGATCGCAACGCGCACGGCGGCGTACCGTGGCTCGAGTACTTCCTTCAGCAGATGCAGGCGGCGTCGAACCAGGCCGGAACGCGTCTGCTCGATTATCTTGACGTCCACGGGTATGTCTATCCCTGCGTTACGAACGACTGCAGCACAAGCGCGATTGGTTTCGGTACGGCCGTCGATTCAGCGAGCACCGCCCTCCGCATGCAGTCGACGCGAGCGTTCTGGGATCCGAACTACATCGTCCCCGTGGTGACGCCCCCAACAGATTCCGATCCGTGCGACGACTACAACGCAATGTGCGACGTAGACGGGCAGCAGCATCCGCCGATGCTTGTCCCGCGCATGATCGGCTGGGTCAGTCAATACTTCCCCGGCACGAAGACCGCGATCACCGAATACAACTGGGGTGCGCTCGAAGACATCACCGGCGCGGTGGCACAGGCGGACTTACTGGGTATTTTCGGCGCATACGGGCTGGACATGGCCACCATGTGGCCGGATATCAACTTCAAGCTGGGCGTGCCGGGCGCGTTCGCGTTCCAGATCTATCTGAACTACGACGGCGCGGGCAACCATTTCGGGGAGACCAGCGTGTCGGCGACGAGCAGCGATCCGGACACCATGTCGATCTTCGCCGCCCAGCGGGCCGATAGCGCCCTCACGGTAATGGTGCTGAATAAATCCGCCAACGCGATCACCAACAGCATCAGCGTGGCCCACTTCACTCCCGCGGGTACGGCGCAGGCGTGGCAGTACAGCAGCGCGAACCTGAACGCGATTACGCAGCAGTCCCCGGTGCAGGTGTCCGGTGGTTGGGTCAGCGCCACCTTCCCGGCTTACTCGATGACGCTGTTCATCATTCCCGCCAGCCAGAGCGCGATGACCGTACCCCAGCCGGTGATTACCGCGGTAACGAGCGCGGCTTCGTACGACGCCACCGCAGTCGCGCCGGGCGAGTTTGTGGCGATTTTCGGCCAGTCGCTCGCCCCGCAAACGCCACGGCTCGGCGCGGCCGACTCCACCGGAAAACTGCCGACGACTCTGGGCGGCGTCCAGGTGCTTTTCAACGGGTATCCGGCGCCAGTGGACTATACCTCGCCGGGCCAGATCAACGCCATCGTGCCCTTTGAAGCGGCGCTCTTCCGCACGGTGAATGTTCAGGCAATCAATCAGGGCAACGCGTCCGCCGCGTTCTCGCTGCCGGTGGTGACTTCGCTTCCGGGGATGTTCACGGCAAAGGGCTCGGGCTCAGGCCAGGCCGCTGTGCTGAATCAAAACAACAGCGTCAATAGCGCCTCGAATCCCGAGCGGGTGGGTAATATTCTGCAGATGTTCGCCACCGGGGATGGTTCGCGCACGCCGCCGGAAATAGACGGGCGGCGGCCCTCCACTGTTTTGACGAAACCCGCGCTGGCCTGTTCGGTAACCATCGGCGGCCTGAATGCTACGGTGACTTACTGTGGCGCAGCGCCGGGGTTAGCCGGACTGTTTCAGATCAATGTGAAGATTCCCGATGGCGTTGCGCCCGGAAACATCGTGCCCGTGCAGGTGACCGTCGGAACGGCGACCAGCCAGAGCAACGTGACTATAGCGGTTCAGTAGGCGGAGGCGCAGCGGCATTGCCGGAGCTTGAGTCGCTCCCGTCAAAGCCCCCTATATCAGCTTGGCCCTGGAATTTACGAAATCACTTAGGGTAAATCGGGAATCGATTCCCGCGGCGCGCCGGACTGCTCGCCCAAGGGCAAAGCGGCGAAAATGGCCGCAGAAGTCCGCGGGTACGCCTTGCCATAACGCGCATGCCGCAGTTCGATTCCGGCCGCCCGTCCCGGCGCCCGCCGCCCGCCGCCCGTCGCCGCGACCGCCGGCGTGCGGATGGGCGACACGATGGCTAAGCCGTGATTTGTGGGCCTTGCAGTAAGCCGCCCTTCTTCGTGGCTTCCCGAATCGCTTTCAACCCGGTCGCGGACAACTTCCGTTTCTTGGGCTTCACCGGGCGCTCCGGTTGGGCCTTTTGCCCTTTCAGCGCGGCCCACCTCGCTCGCTGCGCAGCGGCGATCCTGGCGCGGCCAGCCTTGCTGATCGTGCGGCGCTTCACCGGAGCCGCGTGATCCGTTGCGGGTGGCGCGGCCTTCGGCTGGCCTGGAGCGGGCTAACCCAGTTGCGCGTTGATATCAGCTATCTTCGCTGAGATCCTCGCCACTTCGCTCTGACAACCGACGATGGCCATCTCCAGGATGGAGCTGTCTACTCTTGGCTGTGCCTGTCTTGGCATTTGGTTCCTCCCCTTTTAGCTCGAATTGTCATCATCATGCGTTACGTGAGTGGCTCCTAGATCTCAGACCGCCTGAAAATGTTCTATAAACACTTCCATAACAAAATGTTTTGAGCTATACTGAGGCATGGCTCGCCGCCCTGTCCCAATCAAAGTCAAGCCTAAGGACCTAACTCAGGTTGTTGAACTGCTGCGAGGTGGCATTCAGCAGGTGCGTGTCGTCCTCCGGGCGCTTGTGCTACGCCAACTTGCCGATGGCGTCACGGCGCCTCACGTTGCGAAAACAGTCCCCCTTACTCCCAAGGCGATCCGTCAGATCGCCCATCGCTATAACAGTAGCGGCCTGAATGCCGCCCTCTACGACAAGCAGCGGCCAGGTGCCCATGAGGTCCTCGACGATTCCCAGAAGCAACGCATCATTGCCATGGTCTGCAGTCAAGCGCCGGAGGGGAGGGCTCGTTGGACGGTGCGCTTGATTGTTGAAGAAGCCGTCAAGCGCAAGCTGGTGCCCAAGGTGGGCCGAGAGACAATCCGGGTTTTGCTGCAGAGCCACGAGTTGAAGCCGTGGCGGGAAAAAAATGTGGTGCGTGGCGGAGTTGACCC
>JBEKPZ010000368.1:0-6949 GCA_049520215.1 Bryobacteraceae bacterium
CCTGGAGTCCCGCCCCACGAAACGATCCACCAAGTTGTATCCTGGATAAGAGGAGCAACGACCACTTAGCCCCCGTCCACTATGGCTACCACCGTCACCCCTGTGCGCGACATTGAAATGACCACACTGCCCAACGGCGTGCGGGTGATCACCGAGGTCATGCCGCACGTGCGCTCCATCTCCGTGGGCATCTGGATCGGCACCGGCTCGCGCCGCGAAAACTCCGAGCAGAACGGCATCTCGCACTTCATCGAGCACATGCTGTTCAAGGGCACCACCACCCGCTCCGCCGAAGATATCGCCCGCTCGGTGGATTCGGTGGGCGGCAATCTGGACGCCTTCACCGCCAAGGAACTGGTCTGCTTCAACACCAAGGTGCTCGACCAGCACCTGCCGCTGGCCTTCGATGTGCTCGCCGACCTGGTGCTCCATCCCGCGTTTCGCGACGAAGACATCGACAAGGAAAAAGGCGTAATCCTCGAAGAAATCAAGATGGAGGAGGACAGTCCCGACTACCTGGTCCACGAAATCTTCTCCTCCAACTTCTGGAAGGACCACCCGCTGGGCAAGCCCATCCTGGGCACCCGCGAAACCGTGAAGCGCTTCGACCGGCAGACGATCGGCGACTATTACCGGGCCGTCTATGCGCCCTCCAACCTGCTGATTACCGCGGCAGGCAACCTGACGCACGAGGCCACGGTTAATCTGGTCCGCCAGAATTTCGCGTCGCTGGCGCCCAATGGCGCGCCGCCCGCGGATCAGGTTCCCGCCACGCATGCCCGCATCGCCTTGCGCAATAAGAAATCGCTGGAACAGGTGCATCTGTGTCTGGGCGTGCCTTCGTACCCGCTGCCGCACCAGGAGCGCTTCGCCTGTTACGTGCTGAACACGCTGCTGGGCGGTGGCATGAGCTCGCGCCTCTTTCAGAACATCCGCGAACGGCAGGGGCTGGCCTATGCCGTCTTCTCGGAGCTGAGTCCCTACCGCGATACGGGCTGCCTCTCGATCTACGCCGGCACATCCATCGAATCCGCCGGCAAAGTGGTGGAGTCCATCGTCAAGGAGTTCCGCGAGCTCAAGCAGGATGGCGTCAGCGCCGAGGAGTTGCGGCGCGCCAAGGATCACCTGAAGGGTTCGCTGATGCTCAGTCTGGAATCCACTTCCAGCCGCATGTCCAACCTGGCGCGCCAGGAGATGTACTTCGGCCGCTTCTTCACCCTCGACGAGCTGGTGGAGAGCATCGAGCAGGTCGTCGCCGGCGACGTCCAGCGTATCGCACAAGCGTTCTTCGATCCGAAACAGATTGCCCTCACCATTCTCGGCAATCTGGACGGATTCAAGATCGGCCGCGAAGACCTGGTGTGCTGAGCGATGAAGTACCTGGTGCTGGCTTTGGTCGCCGTGGCCCTGGTCTTTGGAGTCAGGTGCATGACCATCCGCAAGGATTTGGTTTCGGAGCGTCAGGCCATCGACGCCGATTGGGCGCAGGTGGACGCCGCGCTCGCGCACCGCGCCAGCATTGTCCCGGAGTTGACCGGCACGATCCAGGCGGAAGCGCCCGCCGATGCCGGAGGCCTCCGCGCGGCCGCCATCCCAGCCGTCAATGACGCGCGTAACGCGCTGACTGCCGCGCAGGGCCAGCACGCCAAGATTCAGGCTAATGCGCGGCTCGACGAGGCCCTGGCGCGCCTGATGTTGCTGGTGGAGAACTATCCCAAGCTCGAAAGCAGCGGGAAATACGGCGATCTGTTGGAGGCGCTGAAGGGCGCCGACTATCAAGTCGCGGTGGCCCGCCGCAGGTACAATGAAGCCGTGGAGCACTACAACGCGGGCATCGACGTATTCCCGAACAACATCGTAGCTTCGCTAGCGCGCCTCGGCAAGATCGACGCCTATTTCCAAACGCCCGCGATCTAACTTTATTTATGGACACGCCGGTTTTTCCCAACTACATCGATGGCCAGTGGACCGATAGCGGTTCGCATTTCGAAGACCGCAATCCGGCCGATACGGACCACGTTGTGGGCCTGTTTGTGAAAGGCACGGCCGGCGATATCCAGGCCGCCGCCGCGGCCGCCGCCCAAGCCCTGCCCGCCTGGTCGAACCTGAATGCTCCGGCCCGCGGCGCCATCCTATACAAAGCCGCCGAAATCCTGGATCGCCGCTTCGACCAGGTCGCGGCCGATATGACCCGTGAGGAAGGCAAAACCCTCCCCGAGGCTAAAGGCGAAGTCCGCCGCGCGATCAACATTCTCCGCTATTTCGGCGGCGAGGGATCGCGGCTGGAGGGCATGCTGGTGCCTTCCGAGCGCGATCGCGTCCACATGTTCGCCATTCGCAAGCCGATCGGCGTAGTGGGCCTGGTCACGCCGTGGAATTTTCCCAGCGCCATCCCGGCGTGGAAGGTGGCCCCGGCGCTGATCTGCGGCAACACCGTGGTGCTCAAGCCCGCCAGCGCCGCACCGCTCAGCGCCTGGCGTCTGGTCGAGGCCTTGCACGAGGCCGGGCTGCCGAAAGGCGTGGTCAATTTCGTGGCGGGATCCGGCGGCGAACTCGGGCAGGCGCTGGTGGAAGCCCCGCCGCTCAAGGCCATCTCCTTCACCGGCTCCTGCCAGATCGGCAACTGGCTGCATGCCGAAGCCTCCAAACGCCGCCTGCGCATTCAACTGGAAATGGGCGGCAAGAATCCCACTATCGTGCTGGCCGACGCCGACTTCAACGCCGCCGTCGAGAACACCGTGAATGCCGCGTTCTTCTCCACCGGCCAGAAATGCACTGCCACCAGCCGCGCCATCGTGGAAGATGCCATCTACGGCCGCTTCCTGGATGCCGTGGTCGAGCGCACCCGCAAACTCAAAATCGGCGACGGCATGCAACCGGGCGTCGACATCGGCCCCTGCGTCGATCAGGCGCAATTAGACACCGTGTTGCGCTATATCGAGATCGGCCGCGAGGAGGCGGGCGAGCCTAAGATCGGCGGCCGTCGGCTCGCGGACGGCGATCTCGCCAAAGGCTATTTCGTGGAGCCGACCGTGTTCGCCGATGTGACCCCGGAGATGACTATCGCCCGCGAAGAAATCTTCGGACCCGTGCTGGCCGTAATGCGCGCCCGCGATTTCGAGGACGCCATACGCATTGCCAACGATATTCCGTTCGGGCTTTCGGCCTCCATCCAAACCACCAACCTTTCGCGCGTCTTCGAGTTCGTGTACCGGATGGAAGCGGGCCTGCTTACCGTGAACCTTCCCAGCGCCGGCGTCGAGTATCAATTGCCCTTCGGCGGGACCAAGGAGTCCAGCTTCGGTCCGAAGGAACAGGGACCGGCGGCGCTCGACTTTTACAGCGACTACAAAACCGTCTATCTGAAATACTGATGCGTCTCGGACAAATCAAAGCCGAAGGCGGCTATCTCGCGGTCGTATTCGAGGGGGACCTGGCCCGCACGGTTCCGGGCTACACCGTCGCCGACCTGATTCGCCGGTCTGAAGTCGAGGGCGTGTCGCTCGCCAAGACTGCGGCGCGCCTCGCCAGCCATCACGCGGCCGAGCACGTGCCCGCGCTGCCCATAGTGCCATCGGAAGTGTGGGCCTGCGGCTGCACCTATGAAAGGAGCGCGTCGTTCCGCGATGCCGAGCACGGCGCGCGCGAAGGCATGTACGCTTACGTCTACCGTGAGCCGCGTCCCGAGATCTTCTTCAAGGGGACGGCGCGCGTGTGCGTGGGTCCCGGACAGGCCATCGGCATCCGCGCGGATTCGCACTTCACCGCGCCCGAGCCTGAACTGGCCCTGGTGCTCGGCAGCAAGGGCGACATCGTCGGATATACGCTGGCGAACGACGTCTCGGCGTGGGATATCGAGCGCGAAAACGCCCTCTATCTGCCGCAATCGAAGTTCTATACGGCATGCTGCGCGCTGGGTCCGGTGATCGTGACGGCGGACGATCTGCCCGATCCCTACAACCTGGAAATGAGCTGTACCGTCACGCGCGACGGCCAGCCGCGCTTCTCCGGCAGCGTATCCACGGCGAAGCTGCACCGCAAGTTCGAAACCCTGATCGAATACTTGCGCCGCGCCAACCAGACCCCCGCCGGGACGGTCCTGCTCACCGGCACCGGCATCATCGTGCCGGAAGACGCCGCGCTGGCCCCCGGCGACGTGGTCACCATCCGCATCCCCGAAATCGGCGAGCTAACCAACCCTGCGGTAAGTGTGGGGCAGGTTGCCAACCTGCAGGCCGATTGTTAATCGGCCTTTCCCCCGGCCCCCGCCGGTGCTAGATTAATCCAATGCTCGACCTGAAGCAGTCCCTCCTCGAATCCTACGCGGTCAACGAGCGCCTCAACCAATACCTCCTCGAAAACCTGCCTGACGCCGCCTGGAATGCCGAACCGCCCGGCGGCAAAGGCCGCAGCATCGCCGCCATCGCCGCACACATGCACAATGTCCGCCACATGTGGCTGGTAGCCTCGGCCAAGGGCAAACCGCTGCCCGATAAACTCGATCGCGCGACAGTCACCAAGAAGGAAGCCATGCACGCGCTAGCCGCAAGCGCGAAGTGCTGCGCCCAGCTTCTGGCCGAATCGCTCGACCACCCCGAGGGCAAGGTCAAAGGCTTCCGTCCGGACGTGGTGGGGATGTTCAGCTATCTGATCTCGCACGACGCGCACCATCGCGGGCAAATCTGCGCCCTGGCGCGCCAGTTGGGGCATCCAGTGCCGAAGCAAGCCATGTTCGGGATCTGGGAGTGGGGCACGCGCTGGAAGGAGTGCGGCTTCGGAGGGGAGTCGTAAGCAAACTGGCCGGCACTCGAACGCAAGAACTGCGTAAAGGCCGGAGTCTTTTGGGAGAGCCGTTCAAATTTGTGGGCATTCTGCCCGCGGACCCGCTCTCTAGCGGGTCCAACCGCCTGAAAAGGCGTCCCCAGAGGGGACCCCAGGCCAGGATTGGCCGCCCCACACGGGGGTCTGAATACTCTCCGGGATTTCGGACGCACTACACTAGGTCGAGAACGTAGGTCCAGTCTCCGATGGCGTGGCTCTTGTGATGGCCGCTTCCATCGTGATTGACCACGTTTCCGTGCGCTCGGCCTTGCGGCGAACTCTGTCGCGCCGCCCGTTCCAGGAATACTCGGATCGATGCAACTCTCGACCACTCCCAGTGTTTACATTAGTGCGAGCAGTTAAGCTCACCTCTAAAAAGTCCAACTAAAAGAGCTAATCCTAGCAGCTCTAAGGAGCTATTCCATTGAAAACACAATCGCTTCAGTGCTGCCGCTCTCCGCGGGAGGCGACGCTACTGACGCTCAAATGCCGCCGTACTACGCTCGTCCGCGCCATTCGGTTGCTGGAAGAACTCACGATGATTCGGCTGAAACGGGACCCGGAGCTAACCTCCTTCATTTCTTTACAAGAGGGGAATGGCCTCCAAGAATCTTGTTAGATGCTCGTCTCGTCTCATCCGCTCCCTGTACACGGTGACACATTTCGAAAATAAATACCGGGCCCGCATCCCTCGCCAGCCGAACCTATTTACCGTCTCATCACCCTCCCTAGTGTAGTGCGTCGCGCAGATCGACGATTATGTGCACACTGCGGGGCGGGCTATTCAGCCCGCGGACCCGCTCTCTAGCGGGTCCAGCCTCCACGCAAAGCTCGCACCACCACCCATAATCCAGCACCGTCTCTTAGAACCAATCGCTTGGGCTTTGATTGTTCAGGCGAGTCACTGTCCCAGCCGGTTGTATCTCTTCAAAACCTCCTGCAGCCGGTCGTGCGGCAGCGCGATCACCGTGTGCCCCTCGAAGCCGGTCATCGTTTCGGCCCCCACCATGGCGTTGACGATAGCCTCCTCGGTGGCCTGCACGGTGGCCTCGAACAGCCGGTTCATTTCATCGTTGGGCACCATGGTCACGGTGGCCAGGCCGGAGGTGCGGCCGGCGTCCGCGTTCGCGGTCGAAAACGCGATGAAGATGTCGCCCGATCCATTGCCGGAACTCGATCCCGTGCGCGCCAGTCCCAGCGATGCCCGCCGCGCCAGGCGCTTCAGTTGGTGCGGCAGCAGCGGCGCGTCGGTGGCCACCACGATGATGATCGAGCCGACGTCCTCGCCCGCTCGCCGGAAGTTGCCCGCGTAAGGCTCGTTCCCCGTGATCTCCTGCCCCACCGGCACGCCCGCAATGCGAAGTTGCGCGCGCCGTCCACAGTTGCACTGCACCAGCACGCCCACCGTGTAACCGTCCGCCTTGCGGGAACTGGTGCCGATGCCGCCCTTGAATCCGTAACAGACCATGCCCGTGCCGCCGCCCACGTTGCCCTCGGCCACCGGCCCGCCCTTGGCCGCCTCCAGCGCGGCGAACGCGTCGGCCTCCTGCACGTGGAAGCCGTTGATGTCGTTCAGGAATCCGTCCCAGGTTTCCGCCACCACCGGCAGCGACCATTCGTCGCTCAGGTCGATGCCGGCTTTGCGTGCGCGCGCCACGCGCCATTTGATATAGGAATCGCGCACCGTCCCCACGCTGTGCGTGTTGGTGATCATGACCGGGCCATCCAGCAGGCCGGACTCCTCCACCCAGGTGGTACCGGTCATTTCGCCGTTGCCGTTCAGCGAGAACCACCCGCCAAAAACGGGCGCGCCGGATTGCTTCCCGCGCGGAAACATGGCCGTGACTCCGGTGCGTACCGCCTGCTTTCCATCGCCCGAAATCAGCGTGGCATGGCCCACTTCCAGGCCCGCGACGTCGGTGATGGCATTCAGTGGCCCAGGGGTGCCGTCAAACGGAACGCCCAATTGGCGGGCGCGCGCCGCGAGCAAAGCCGCAGCGGCGAACAATGTCAGAATCGTGCGAATCCCTATTTGCATGTTTCCCGCAGTATAATGCATCATTGTGCCGCATGGGCCCCTCATCCAACCACCCGGCTTCCACCGTATGAATAATTGTGTACCCTGGCA
>JBEKPZ010000369.1:0-6947 GCA_049520215.1 Bryobacteraceae bacterium
GGGGTCGCCTCGGGGCCGGACCGCTTCGCCGAGGTTTTCGTATCGCCGGTGAAGAACTTCGCTCCCAAATATCTGACCAATCTGAGCGACCAGTGGAAGGATTTCCGCCTGGCGACGCGGGAAGTGATCCGGTGGAACTCCACGGATGGAACGCCCATTGAAGGCGTACTCATCAAACCGGCGGATTTTGACGCCTCGCGCAAATATCCGCTGCTGGTGGTGATCCACGGCGGGCCGACCGGCATCGACACGCCTGCGCGGCGCGCGGATCGATACTACCCGATCGAGCGCTTCGCGGCCAAAGGCGCGCTGATCTTGCAGCCGAACTATCGCGGGTCCGCAGGATATGGCGCGAAGTTTCGGGCGTTGAATGTGCGCAACCTGGGGCTCGGCGATTACCAGGACGTGATTTCCGGCGTGGATTTTCTAATCGGCAAGGGCATGGTCGACCGGGATCGTGTGGGCTCCATGGGTTGGAGCGAGGGCGGTTATATCTCGGCGTTCATCACCACTTACAGCGACCGGTTCAAGGCCGTGTCGGTCGGCGCGGGGATCTCGGACTGGTCCACTTACTACGTGAATACCGACATCCATCCGTTCACGCGACAGTACCTGAAGGCGACACCCTGGGACGATCCGGAGATCTATCGGAAGACTTCGCCAATCTCCTATGTGAACCAGGCGAAAACGCCCACGCTGATCCAGCACGGGGATCAGGACAAACGCGTCCCGCCGCCTAATGCTTTCGAGCTGTACCAGGCGTTGAAAGACCGGGGCGTTCCGGTGAAGCTTATCTTGTACAAAGGCTTCGGGCATCCCATCAACAAACCCAAGCAGCAGAGAGCGGTGATGGAGCACAATTACGAGTGGTTCAGCAGGTATATCTGGGGCGAGGAGCCGCAGGCGGCAGCGAATTAGCGCTAAGCGGGGCTAAAGCCCCGCGCGGGATAAATCCCGCCGTCCAAGGGTTAGTCGTAGACGAAATGCAGGACCTTCTTCAGGTCTTCCCACGCTTCGCGCTTGGGCCCGACATTGTACGCCCGCAGCAAGTAGGACGGATGGTAAGTGACCATCAACGGAATGTCGTTCCATTTATACCAGTTGCCGCGCATGCGGGTGACGCCTTCTTTGCTGTGAGTCAGGTATTTCGCCGCGGTCGAGCCGAGCGCACAGATGGCTTTGGGGTTGATGGCCAGCAACTGGCGCGCGAGGAACTGGCCGCAGGTGTCCATCTCGTCCGGTTGCGGCTGCCGGTTCTCCGGCGGGCGGCATTTCACCACGTTGCAGATGTAGACGTCCTTGCGCAGCAGCGGAATGCCTTCTTTTTTCGCGGTGCCTTCGATCATCTGCGTGAGCAGTTGGCCCGCACGGCCGACGAATGGGATGCCTTGCGCATCTTCGTCCGCTCCCGGACCTTCGCCCACGAAGACCAGCTTGGATTGCTCGTTGCCCACGCCGAAGACGATCTTGTTGCGCTGTTCGTGCAGGCGGCAGCGACGGCAATCGCCGATGTCGTCTAGGATGCGGAAAAGAGGTTCACCGCTCCCTGACGGTCGCGGCTCGGTAACTGCGTCGGCAAGCGGTTCCGGCGCGGCGCGGCGATAGAGCGTCTTGATCCCCAAGTCCTGGTAATACTCCAGATACTGGCGCAGAGTTTCAGCGTCCATTGGTGGCGTATATATGCAGCCGCAGCTTCAGAATTTCATCGAAAATACGATCGGCGACTTCGCGTTTGGAGGCGCGCGGCACGGAAATGAATTCGCCGCTACTCAGCGCCAGCAGCACTTCGTTCTGGTCGGATTCGAAAGCCCCACCTTCGCCGCCCACCAGGTTGCCGACCACCATGTCGCAGTTCTTGGCTTCCAGCTTGCGGCGGGTTTCCTGTTGCAGGTTTTCGGTCTCGGCTGCGAAGCCCACCAGCAGGCGGTCGCCCTTTTTGCGTCCCAGTTCGGCGAGGATATCCGGCGTGGGGTCGAGTTCGAGGGAAAGCCGCGCGGCGGTCTTCTTCATCTTCTGCGAGGGCACCTTCGACAGATGGAAATCCGCGACGGCCGCCGCCTTGACGATCACACTGGCCTGTTGCAGATTTTCGAACACCTTGTCGCGCATCTCGCGCGCGGTGTGTACCGCGATGAACGTGCAGCCGCGCGGCGGCGCAAGGTGCACCGGTCCGGAAATGAGCACGACCTTGGCGCCGCGCGCCGCCGCCGCTTCGGCCAGCGCGTACCCCATCTTGCCGCTGGAGCGATTGGAGATATAGCGCACCGGGTCGAGCGGCTCCTGGGTGGGACCGGCCGTGATCAACACGGTTTCGCCATCGAGGTCACGGCGCCTCCCGATCTCCGCGTCCACTGCTTTGGCGATTTCCTCGGGCGCCGCCAGACGCCCCGGACCCACCATGCCGCAGGCCAGTTGGCCTTCCTCCGGGTCCACGATGCGGTGGCCGCGGCGGCGGAGAGTATCCAGGTTGCTTTGCGTGGCGGCGTGCAGCCACATGTTGCTGTTCATGGCCGGCGCCAGCACCACCGGCCCCGTGAAGGCGAGGTACATGGTGGTGAGGAAATCTTCCGCCAGGCCGTGCGCGAATTTCGCCAGCAGATCGGCGGTGGCTGGCGACACTACCAGAAGATCGTTCTCTTGCGCCACTCCGATATGCTCGATAGCGCTCGAAAGCGTCGACTCGGAGTTGGTGGAGAACAGCGCGGTGACGACCTTACGCCCGGTGAGCGCCGCAAAAGTCAGAGGCCGGACGAATTCCTGCGCGCCGGCCGTCATCACCACCTGCACGCTGTGCCCCCGCTCGATCAGCAGGCGCACCAACTCGGCGGACTTGTACGCCGCGATGCCTCCGCCCACGCCCAGGACGATGTTCATGACTCTGGATTAGAGGACAGGTTCGGGAACCGGTGGTTCTTCCCCCGCCGGCAGGCCCAGAATCTCGTATTTCACCAATCCGCGCCGCACTTCTTCCATGGCGATGATGGTGGGCTTCTTGGAGGACGTGGGCAGCACGGGCCGCGCTCCGCCTTGCAACTGGCGGGCGCGCTTGGCGGCCACGATGATGAAGCGGTAGGTGCTCTGCTCCGCATCGTCCGGGATGGTGCAATGCGCGTTGTTGCGCGGAATCTTGTCGCCCATATTCTGATGCATCCTTTATACGTTCTTCTCGAAAGTTTCCAGAATCGGCCGGATCTGCTCTTCCATCCGGTTTCGCCGCACCCGCTCGGCGCCCACGATCGCCGCCAGCGTCTGGTCGGACTGGGTCAGCTCTTGGTTAATCAGCACGTAATCGTAAACGCTGTAATTTCGGATCTCGTTGGCCGCGTCGCGAAGCCGCCGTTCGATTACTCGGTCGGAATCTTCGCCGCGCGCACGCAGCCGTTGCTCGAGGATCTCGCGGGACGGGGCCAGGATAAAAACAGTCACCGCTTCTGGAATCTTACTCTTCAATTGTCGCGCACCTTGTACGTCGATGTCGAGTACCAGGTCGAGGCCGCGCTTCCGGGCCTGCTCCAGCACCCCGCGGTGGGTCCCGTAATAGTTCCCGAAAACCTGGGCGTGTTCCAGGAACTCGTCCCGGCCGATGCGCTCCTCGAACTCCGCGCGGGCCAGGAAATGATAGTTCTCGCCCTCCACTTCGCCGCCGCGCGGCGCGCGGGTGGTATACGAGATTGAAAACATCAGCCCCGGCACACCGGCCAGCAGCCGCCGTACCAGGGTGGATTTGCCCGACCCGGACGGCGCGGAGATTATGAAGACGGTGGTCATAAACGGCGGGACCCGCTGAGAGCGGGTCCGCAGCCTAAGAGGCTGCCCCACTTCATTCCAAGTTTAGCGATTGCTCTCGCAGTTTGTCGATTTCGGCTTTGGCCGCCAGCGCCAGGTCCGTGATGGTCAGGCCCAGATCTCCCAGCCCGCCGGTTTTCGACAGGATCGTATTGGCTTCCCGGTTCATCTCCTGCAGCAGGAAATCCAGCCGTTTGCCGACCTCTCCGCTGGCGTCCAGCAGTTTTTCCAATTGGGCGGCGTGCGTCTTCAGCCGGATCAATTCCTCGCTGATATCGCTGCGCTCGGCCAGCAGGGCGGCCTCCTGCGCCAACCGCTGCGGCTCGATGCCGGCGCCGCGCAACAACTCGCGCAGCCGCTCGTTCAGTCTCTTTTGGAAAGCTTGTGTCGCGCGCGACCGGATTTTCTCCATTTGCGCCGCCAGATCGCAAACCGATGCGCATCGTGCGCGCATCTCGGCCGCCATCGCCGCGCCCTCGCGTTCGCGAAACCCGTTCAACAGATCCAGCGCTTCCCCGGTGGCTTCCAGCAGCGCCTGCTCCAGACTTGGGTCTGGTTCCTCGGATACGCCCGCCTGCAGCATTCCAGGCACGCGCAGCGCCGCGTTCAGATCGGGCTTGTCCTCCGCGCCGAACTCGCCGGCCGCCTCCCGAAAGGCCTGCAAATAAGCCTGCAGCAAAGGCCGGTTCAGGCTGGAGGCATCCGCCGGCGCAGTCCGATTGAACGCCACGTTGATTTGCAGGTGCCCGCGTGCGACTTTAGCCTTCACGGCGTTGCGGATGGCGCCTTCAAAGGGGTCCAGTTCCGCGGCCATGTGGAAATGCACATCCAGACCGCGATGGTTCACGCTCTTGATGCCGACTGCGATCTCGCCGTCGGGCGTCGTCTTGCGCACCCGCGCGAAGCCCGTCATACTGCGTGTGCTCATAGGTCCATCACGGTTCCCGCCTCCACGAATTGCAACTCGTGCAGCCTTTGATAAATGCCGCCGCCGTTCACCAACTCCTCATGCGTGCCCACTTCGAAGATGCCGCCGCGCTCCAGCACCACGATTTTGTCCGCGCGCCGTATGGTGGATAGCCGGTGCGCAATCACGATGACCGTTCGGCCCGCCATCAGGTTGCCTAGCGCGTCCTGCACCAGCATTTCCGATTCGGTGTCCAGGTGCGAGGTGGCTTCGTCCAGGATCAGGATGGGCGCGTTCTTCAGCAGCGCGCGGGCGATGGCGATGCGCTGCCGCTGCCCACCGCTGAGCTTCACGCCGCGCTCGCCGATGATGGTGCTGTAGCCATCCGGCAGCTTAGAGATGAATTCGTCCGCGAGCGCCGATTGCGCCGCATCGCGGATCTCGCTCATCGGCGTGCCAGGCCGGCCGTAGGCGATGTTGTTGGCCGCGGTGTCGTTGAACAGGAAGGTATCCTGCGCCACGATCCCCACCATCCGCCGCAGCGACGCCAGATCGAAATCGCGCACATCCCGCCCGTCGATGCGCACCGCGCCGGACGTGACGTCGTAGAATCGCGGCACCAGGTTCACCAGCGTGGTTTTGCCCGCGCCGCTCGGTCCCACCACCGCCACCACTTCGCCCGCCTTCACTTCCAGATTGAGGGCCTTCAACTGAAATCCGTTGGGCGAGAGCGGATAGCGGAAAGCGACGTTCTCGAAGCGGATGGCGCCGGTGAAGCGCTCCAGTTTGACTGCGCCCGGCTTCTCCTGAATCTCTTCGGCGTGCGCCAGATATTCAAAAACCTTCTGCGACGCGCCAATGGCCTGCTCGAAAATGTTATGGATGCCGGTGAGGCGCTTCACCGGCTCGTACATCATCAACAGCGCGATCACGAAACTGGTAAACTCGCCGGCGGTCAGCGTGTGGGCCTTGATCTGGGTGCGCGCGTAGGTCAGCAATCCGACGATGGTGAGCGCGCCGAAGACCTCGATCAGCGGCGAGGCTAGCGCCTGCTGGCGCACGTAGCGCAGGTTGGTCTTCAGCAGTCGCTGCGCGGTCTGGCGGAAGCGGCCCGATTCGTATTGCTCGGTGCCGAAGGCCTTCACCACCTGGTGGCCGCTGAGGGTTTCCTGCAGGATTTCGTTCAACTCGGCGGCGTGATCCTGGCTGCGGCGGCTGGTGCGGCGAATGCGGCGGCCGATGCGCGCCGTCGGGATCAGCACGAAGGGCAGCACGGTGAGGCTCACCAGGGCCAGCTTCCAGTCCATGTTGAGAATGACGAAAAGGAGACCCAACAGCACGAAGGTCTGCCGCAGCAGGTCGGCCAGAATATGCGAAACCGCTACCTGGATCTTCTCGATATCGTTCATGATCGACGACATGAGCCGCCCGGTGGAATGGGCTTCAAAAAACTGCGCGCCCTGCCTGACCACTTTGTCGAAGACCGTGTTGCGCAGGTCCGTGACCGCCGAAGATCCCACATAGTTCACCAGGTAATTCGCCAGGTAGTCGCAGATCCCCTTGGTCAGGAACACGGCCACTATGGCGAAGGCCACCATGGTCCAGATGCTGCGGTTACGGATGGCGCCGGGCACGATGTGGCTGAGGTAGACCGGGTGGTGGAACACCGGATCGGTGAATAACAATACCGGCGCGTCAATAGCCGCCGGATTGAGCACGCGATCGAAGATGGGTTTCATCAGGAGGACAAATGTGCCGTGCGCGGCGCCCACGCAACCCATCAGGATGACTGAAAGAACCAGGTAGAACCAATACCGTTTGGCGAAGGCCAGCAGCCGCAGCAGGTCTCTCATGCGTGCACCCGCATGCGCTCCAGCGCCTCGAGCACCTGCTGCTCGGTGACCGATCGAATGCCCGCCGCGTTTTGGACGACCACCGATTCGGTGCGCCAGGGCCGCCAGATGGCCGGATCGGAAGCGCCGAAGATCGAGACCACCGGGAGGCCGAACGCCGCGGCCATATGGGCCGGTCCGGAATCGTTGCCCAGGAATAGCGCGGCGCCGCTCAGCAGGGATTTGATTTCGTCCAGCGGCGCGCCGATCACCGTGCGGTATTCGCCAAAGGCGGCGAGGCTTTCGCCCGGTCCGGCGATGAATACGGGATCGAGGTGCAGCGATTCGTGCACGTACCGCGCGGCGGCGAGGAAGCCGGCGGCGGGCCAGGTTTTATCCGGCTCCGACGCGACGGGATGGAT
>JBEKPZ010000370.1:0-6937 GCA_049520215.1 Bryobacteraceae bacterium
CTGCGCAACTCCGCCAAGTCCTATGTGAAGTGGAGTCTGGCTCTGAACGAGAACCTGGGTCCGAACCTTACGCAGAACGTCCCTGGCTTGGGAGGGTGCAATACATGCACGCCGATTGTGACCGTCAACAGCCAGACCGGTGCGGTCACCAAAGGCACCGAGTTCTACACGCTCGGCCAGTACAGCAAGTACGTATTGCCCGGCGCGGTACGCGTTTATTCGAGCAACACGCCGGCTATCTGCAGCGTGGCTTTCGAGAATCCGGACGGCTCGACGGCATTGGTTGTTTTCAACAGCTCCAGTAGCAGCCAGACTTTTAACGTGCAGTGGGGCAAGCAGTCGTTTCCCTACACCCTGCCGGGCGCCGCCGCCTCTACGTTTACGTGGACGGGCACTGTGAGCGGCAGCACACCCCCGATGGCGGCTACGGCCCAGATTCAGGGCTCCAGCTTCTCGATCGAATCAGGGCTGGAAACCGAGACGACGGGCGATGCGACCGGCGCATACGATCTGGGTTACCTCTCGCCTGGAGCCTATGCCGTTTACAAGAACATCGACTTCGGCACTGGGGTTAGCCAAGTCAGTGTGCGCACGGCGAGCGGCGGCAACGGCGGAACGGCTACGTTCTATCTCGATAGCATGACCAGTTCGCCGATTGCCACGGTCAACTTGCCGGTTACAGGAGGCTGGCAAACCTGGGCGAACGCCACCGCGGCCGTTTCCGGCGCTTCGGGCGTGCATGACTTGTATGTCGTCTTCGGCGGAGGCGGATCGACGGCCAGCATCTCGAACGTCAACTGGTTCCAATTTCAGTAAGCCGTGCGGCGATGACGCGCGGGATGCCGGCCAGATCTGGCGCCGTATCGAGGTTCTGCCAATGGCTGGAGAACATGGCGGCGACGCGGCCGCTGGTGTTGAATCCCAGTTCCATGACGAGCCAGCCGCCGGGGCCGAGGACTCGTTCGGCGTCGCGCACGATCCGTTCGTAGAGCTCCAGGCCGGTGGGTCCGGCGAATAGCGCCTGGTGCGGCTCCCAATCGCGCACTTCGCGCTGCAGACCGGCTTGGTCGCCTAGCGGGACATAGGGCGGGTTGGAAACGATCAGGTCCATCGACGAATCGGAGAAGGCGGACATCAGGTCGCAGGCGACAAACGATACTGGCGCGCGGAGGCGCTGGGCGTTCTCTGTGGCTACGCGGATGGCTGCCGGCGAGATATCCGTGGCCCACACGGCTGCTCCCGTTTCCAGGCGCAGGGTGACAGCCAGACAGCCGGAGCCGCAACCCACGTCCAGAATGCGGGCGGGGCGCGGCGCCAGACGCAGGGCGGTTTCCACCACGTGTTCGGTTTCGGGGCGCGGGATCAGCACGTCCGGCGTGACGCGGAAGTCGCGGCCGTAGAACTCCTGGCGGCCGGTGATGTACTGGGTGGGCTTGCCCTGCATGCGCTCATGCAGGTAGCGGCCATAGTGCAGCCATTCAAGCTCCGAGAGTTCGTGCTCGGGATGGCCGAACAGGTATGCGCGGTCGCGATGCAAGGCATGCGCCAGCAGCACTTCGGCGGTGAGCCGCGGCACGCCGACAGTGGCGTCGTCCAGGAGCTTAGCGCCCTGGAGCAACGCGGTTCGGACGGTCATGCGGGTTACGCCGGGACCGGGTCCGGGGCGCCTTCTTCCTTGAGCTTCTCGGCCTGGTAGAAAGTGGTCAGCGCGTCGAAGATGGGGTCCAGCCGGCCCTCCATCACCATATCCAATTGGTGCAGCGTGAGGCCGATGCGGTGGTCGGTGACGCGGTTTTGCGGGAAGTTGTAGGTGCGGATCTTCTCGCTGCGGTCGCCGGTGCCCACCATGCTGCGCCGCTCCGCGCCGAGCGCAGCCTGCTGCTTTTCCAGCTCCATTTCGTAAAGCCGGGAGCGCAGCACGCGCTCGGCCTTAGCGCGGTTCTTGATCTGCGATTTTTCGTCCTGGCAGGAGACGATCAGGCCTGTGGGCAGGTGCGTAATGCGCACCGCCGAATACGTGGTGTTGACCGACTGTCCGCCCGGACCGGACGAGCAGAACGTATCGATGCGGATGTCCTTGGGATCGAGCTTCACTTCCACTTCGTCGGCTTCGGGCAGCACCGCCACGGTAATGGCGGAAGTATGCACGCGGCCTTGCTGCTCGGTGACCGGCACGCGCTGCACGCGATGCACGCCGCTCTCGTATTTCAGCTTGCTGTAAACGCGGTCGCCACTCACCAGCGCGATGACTTCCTTCAAGCCGCCCGCCGCCGAATCGCTGGCGGAGGTGACTTCGATGCGCCAGCGCTCGGCTTCGGCGTAGCGGGAATACATGCGGAAAATCTCCGCGGCGAACAGCGTAGCTTCGTCGCCGCCCGTGCCGGCGCGGATTTCCAACACCACGTTCTTCTCGTCGTTGGGATCCTTGGGCAGCAGCAGGATTTTGATTTCCGCCTCGATGCGCGCCAGTTCCGGCTCCAGCCGCGCGGCTTCGTCGGCGGCCATTTGCCGCAGTTCCGGATCCGCATCCTGCAACATCCCACGCGCCTGATCGAATTCGCTGGCAGCCTTTTTCCATTCGCGATACTTGTCGACCACTTCGGCGATGTCGCTGCGCGCCTTGGCGGCTTTGCGATACTCGGCGGCACCGGCGATCATCGCGGGATCCGCCAGTTGGCGCGTGAGGTCTTCGAAGCGCTCCTCGATCTGCTGGAGCTTGGGCACGAATTGCATGAAGGTTAAGCCATCTTTTAAGCGATGATCAGTTCGCCGCCCTGGGACTCTTCAAGGGCCATGGCGCCCTGGAGCGCGTGTATGGCCACGGCGGCCTGCTCGTCGGACGGCGGCTTGGTGGTGATGCGCTGGAGCCACAGGCCAGGGGCGGTGAGGGTGGCCAGGAACGATCCGCGGCGCCTGGCGGCGAAGCGGATCAACTCGTAACTGATGCCCGCGATGAAGGGCAGCAGAATGACGCGGCTGAGCAGTTTCATGCCGAAGCCGGAGAACGGAATCAGCGTGTAAACCACCATGGAGACGACCATCACCACCATCAGGAAACTGGTACCGCAGCGGGGATGGAAGGTGGTGAACGACTGCGCGTTTTCGACGTTGACCGGTTTGCCGGATTCGAAGTTAAATACCACCTTATGTTCTGCGCCGTGATACTCGAAGACGCGGTGGATGTCTTTCATGCGCGAAATCAAGAACAGAAATGCCAGGAAAATGGCCATGCGGATGATTCCATCGGTGGCGTTGAAGGCGATGCGGCCTTTCAGAACCGGGTACCACTTGCCGAGGGCGGTGACAGCGTACAGCGGTATGAACTTATAGAGGAAAATGAAAAACGCGAAGGAGAGGAGCAGGTTCAAACTGATGGCCCAGTTGGGGATCTCCTTGGGTGCGGCTTTGGGCGATTCGGTCTCCAGCATGGAGTTGGCCGAGAACTTCAGCGCCCGCAGACCCAGGGACATCGCCTGACAGAGGGTGCCGACGCCGCGCAGGACCGGGTATTTGAAGATGCGGTACTTCTCGGACATGCGCGCCAGGGGCTTCTCCTCGGTGACGATCTCGCCCGACGGCTTGCGGACCGCGACACAATAGCTGTGCGGGGCGCGCATCATGACGCCCTCGATCACGGCCTGCCCGCCGACCAGCGTTTCCTCGCCGCTTTCGAGGATGGGCATCATTTGGATATGCGCGAAAAGACGAAAATAGGTACGCAGGGACACAGTTCCTCTTTGAGTGGACCTTCCTATTATAGCGGATGCGGCTGCTGGGCCGCGCACGCCAGTACCAGCCCGCCGGTAAAGTTAACGAAAGGCAGCGGTATTGTATTAGCGGTGCTGTAATAAAGACATGATCTGGCTTTTGTTACTCCTGATGTGCGGATGGGGCGTGGGGATTCCTGCGGCCTTCGCGCAGACCAGCCGCGCCAAGAAGACCGCTACACAGCCTGTCCCGAAGCACCAGTGGCCCATCGAAAGCCTGAAGGTGGAAGGGAGCCACAACTACACGCCGGCCCAGATCCTGGCCGTGGCCAGCTTGAAGATTGGGCAACTTGCGGGCAAACCGGAATTCGAAGCCGCGCGTGACCGGCTGGTGGCCACCGGCATGTTCGAAACGGTGGGCTACAAGTTTGCGCCCGGCGGGGATAAGAACGGTTATGCGGCGTCGTTCCAGGTGGTGGAGGCGCAGCCGGCCTATCCCATTCGTTTTGACGATTTGGGTGTATCGGAAAAAGAGCTGACGGAGTACCTGCGGGGCATGGACCCGCTGTTCGCCCCGCGGCTGGCTGCCACCAAGGCGGTGCTGGAGCGGTACAAGCAGTGGGTCCAGGAATATATGACGGCGCACGACAGCAAGGACAAGGTCATCGCCAAGGTTACGCCTGTGGCGCCTAACGAGTTCGTGATCCTGTTCCGGCCGGCGCGGTTGGATCCGGCGGTGGCAGAGGTCGCCTTCGAAGGCAACGAGGTGATCCCGACATCCAAGCTGCAGAACACCATTGCCGAGGTGGCTGTCGGTTTGCCATACAAGGAGGAGGCTTTCCGCCAGTGCCTGGACTCCGCCATTCGCCCGCTGTACGATGCGCGCGGGCGCATTCGCGTCGCGTTTCCCAAGGTGACGGTAGAGAAAGCGACGGATGTGCAGGGCCTGGCCGTGAAGGTGACCGTGGACGAAGGCGTGACGTACGATCTGGGCAACGTGCGCATCGAAGGCGCGCCGCACTTCGAGCCGGTGCGGTTGCTGAAAACCGGGAAGTTCAAGAGCGGCGATGTGGCCGATTTCGACGAGATCGGCAAGGGTGTGGACCGCATCAAGAAGGTGCTGGCGCACGAGGGCTACATGCGCAACGACGTGCAAATCGTGCGCAAGATCGACGATGCCAAGAGGACCGTGAGCCTGGTGCTGCACATCGACGAAGGCCCGCAGTTCGTGTTTGGGACCCTGCACATCGAAGGGTTGGACCTCAATGGCGAAGCCGCTATCCGGAAGATGTGGACGCACAAGGAAGGCACGCCCTACAATCCCGAATATCCGGACTACTTTCTCCGCCACGTGCACGAGGAGGGTCTCTTCGACAACCTGGGCGAGACCCGGCCGGAGACCAAGATCGACGATAAGACGCACATCGTGGACGTGACGCTGTTTTTCAAATACGCGCCGCCGCCTGTTAACAAGAAGAAGCCTCCAGCGTTTTAGCGGACGAGGAGGATTGAAATGGACGCTGAACATGCTTCAATCATGCTGGTGCTACTGGCTCTGTTTGCCACGATAGGGTGGGTGATCTACCTGGCCGCCGATACGGCCAAACGGCAGCGGAGGATCAAAGCGCAGACCGAACTGCACGGCCGCTTGCTGGATAAATTCAGTTCGGCAAGCGAGGTGGTCGAGTTCCTGCAAACGCCCAGCGGTGCGCAGTTCGTGGACCGCATCTCGAGCGACCGGGAGGAACCGGCTAGCGGGATTCTGCGCTCGACGCATCGGGGGATCATCCTGGTGGTCATGGCCATCGGCTGCCTGGCTTTGACCAGGGTCTATGGCTGGGACAACAACCCTTTGCTGGTGGTGGGCGTGATCCTGTTGTGCCTGGGCATCGGCTTCCTGATTTCGGCCGCGGTCTCGCACCGTCTGTCGCGGACGTTGGACATTGCGCGGCGCACCGGCGACACCCAACCGTGAAGCGCCCATGGACCAGGGCGAGTTCACGGCGTTTTATCACGAAACGGCCCCGGCTTTGCGCGGCTACATCCGGCGCGTCTCCGGGGACGAGCAGGCAGCGGACGATCTGCTCCAGGAGGCGTATCTACGTTTCCTGCGCGCCAAGCCGGCGGCGGAGGACCGCGCGGCAATGAAAGCCTATCTTTACAAGGCTGCGACCGCCGCGATCTACGACCGGTGGCGCAAACTTAGGCGCGAGCGGCTGTGGTCGCTGGCGTTCCGGTTCCGCGAAGAGACGCCGCCGGCCGCCGCGACCGGCGATGTCACGCGCTGCTTCCAGAAACTGAAACCGCGGGAGCGGGCATTGCTGTGGCTGGCGTACGTGGAAGGATACGCGCACGACGAAATCGCGGGGACACTGGATCTGAAAGAGAAGAGCGTGCGCGTGCTGCTCTATCGGGCGCGCCACAATCTGGAACGGATTCTGAGGCAGAATGGTCTTAGCGAGGTGCAGCCGTGAACGAGCCTGAAGCGGCGGTGTGGATGAGCCGGCTGGTGGAACTTTCCAGTAGCGAAGGCGCGCTGCCGGACCCCGCGCTCATTTGGTGGAGGGCGCGCTTGCTGGAAAGACAGGATGCGCAGGCGCGCGTTGCCCGCCCCATCGCGATTGCGCAATGGCTTTCGCTGGTGGTGGCGGTGGTCACGACGATCGTGCTTTGCGCGGTGAACTGGCCCGGCATTAAGGGCATGCTGGAGCCCGCCGGTTTTGCGCTGTGGGTGGCTGCGGCCGGGGGCGTCGTTTTGATGGGGCTGGCGCTGCGGTTCGTGTTCGGGGAGTGAGTGGGGCAGGCCCCCGACACTAGCCGCCGTCGATCGCGGTATCCTGGACGCCGAGTCAAGGGAGGGTCGTTACAGCGGAAGAAGCTCGCCAGCGTGTCCGCCAATGGCTTTCAAGATCGTCTAAACCGAAAACGCGCTAGCCGATTTAGAGGCCATCCTCGATTACATCCTTGCCGACAATCCGGCGGCGGCATCCCGATTCGGTAATGACCCGCTCAACCACGTCGATCTGTTGGCGGCGTTTCCGCACATTGGATCACCGGTCAAGCGGCGTGCGGAAATTCGCAAGATCACTTTGGTGCGGCAGACCATCGCCTTTTGTGGTCTGCCGCCTTCGGGGGCGCTGGCAGACGACAAAAACCGATCGTCTGCCCCACCGAAACACCTTAAGCGAACAGTATTGGGTGTAGGGTGAATCCGACCAGTTATTCTGCTG
>JBEKPZ010000371.1:0-6925 GCA_049520215.1 Bryobacteraceae bacterium
GCGAATGGTGATCTGGGCCGTGCTCCAGTCAATATCGTCCAAGCTCAGCCCAACGACTTCGCCGGCGCGGACGCCAAGCCTGGCGAGCAGCAGCAAGATCGCATGGTTCCGCCGGCCAACCGGCGTCTTTCGATCACAGCGCTCCAGAATACGTTCCACCGTGGCCGCCGGAAGAAACCTCGGCAGTGTGGAAAGCGACCAGTTGGGGACAGTGGGCACGCAACCAGCAAGATCTGTAGCGATAGCTCCGCGGTGTCGCAAATGGCGAAAAAACGACCGAAGCGCCGTTGCCATTAGCTTGGCCCGCACAGGACTCAACTGACGCGCGTGACGCATAACGAATCCGGTGACGTCCGCTGCGCGTAGCATGGCGAGGTTCGGAGTCCTGTCGTGAAATCGCTCCGACAGGAACTCCTCAATGACGGGAACGTAGTTGAGGAGCGTTGCTGGCGATCGTCCGCATTCCTGCAACAAGTACCGCCGGAACGCGGAAGTGATCCTGGACCGGGCGTTGTCCGCGACCGGTGGCTTGTCCGGTTTAACAACACCGGTTTGGCGGAGCATGACCAACAGTCGATGCAACGCCTTCGGGTCGCCTCTACGAACTCGCTGCGGCCGACGGCGCAGTCGCAGAAATCGATCCACAACCTCGCTGTTCAAAGTCTGGACATCAATCTGTTTCCGCTTCAGCCACCGGCTGAAATCGGCGATTACGACAATCTGCTGTCTGAGCGAGTGGTGTGCATAGCCCTGTTCGGCTACCCCGGCCGCATACGCGTCGAGGTGTTCACTCAAAGGCCCCTGGCGGAGCCGTTCCATTGTTTTTGAGAAGGTGAAGAGTTGGTTGATCACTCTCCCAGGGTGCCAAGCCTGGCATCCAGAACTATGCCGCCTCCACTCGATTCAAACTCGCATCAAATCCGGGCTCGCGCGTCAACACGCGGCATAGTCCGGGAAGCGGCATAGTGGCGGAACCTGTGCGGGTGTCCGCGGTCAACCTTCGCCCGCTTGAACACGGCGGAAAGGATCCGCTGCGCTCTCTTCACCAAACTGCACACGCTCGCATTACCACCCGAGAAAAACAGTCTGCAATCTAGCGGCGCCGCTTTCGGGAGTGGCAACACGTCCAGAGCCTTGAGCACGTCCGGGTGAAGCTCTACTACATCGAGTTCGACCTGAAGAAAGGCGGCGGGCCGCAGAAAGTTGGCCACATCCAGTTGGCGCTGGACAAAGCCGATCCTAAGAGGAACCGCTTCACGCTCGACGTTTGGCCGATGAAAAGCGCGTCCAGAAGCGGGATCGAACCGTCAACGAGCCCGTACAGCTTTATGTATCCGGCAGCCGCCAACCCTGCGAGATCGTAGTCAACGAAGTAAAGAAGGACGAGGTAATTGGGTATTTTGCTGCCCCGGAGGTCACCGCTGAGCGCACCCGCAGAGTCTCTGCGGGATGACGTCAATGATGTGTTGAATCGAGGCCAACATCCGTCCCGCTGGGCAACATCCACACAGATGGTTCAAAAGCCAACGAGGGAACCGAGACAGTGCTCGAAGCCGTTGTCAGCAAGGATTTCGAGAAGCTCTTTTGGGCCATCCAGCAGGGCTCGCGGCAAGCCGACCTGCTTGATTTCCGGCGGGCACTCGACCCGGCTCGTTCCGCACCGTTCGCCTTCCCCCTGGAGTGAGTGTTCAGCTTCGCCGGAATCCGCCGGAGATTTCCAAAAGCCGGGCCCATCCGGGCATAAGTAGGCGATCTGACCGGAAGGCGCCATAAGGCCGTACAATGGGCTTATGGGGCCGAGTCGCTCCGCTGGGTTCGCACTCGAAACACATCCTGCTGAATACCGCCACTGGCGTCTCGACGTGGAACCGCCGCTGGCCACACTGACGCTGGCGGTGGCCGAAGAGTCTCCCCTAGTCCCCGGCTACAAGCTCAAGCTCAATTCCTACGATCTTGGCGTGGATATCGAACTGGCCGACGCGGTGGCGCGGCTGCGCTTCGAGCATCCCGAAGTGCGCGCGGTGGTCGTCACCGGCGGCCTGGATCGCGTCTTTTGCGCGGGCGCCAACATCCACATGCTGGCCACTTCCACACACGGCTTCAAGGTCAACTTCTGCAAATACACCAACGAAACGCGCCTGGCCATTGAGGACGCCTGCGCGCACAGCAGGCAGCACTATATAGCGGCGTGCAACGGCATTACCGCGGGCGGTGGCTACGAGCTGGCGCTGGCCTGCGAAGAGATCTACCTGGTGGACGATGGCAACTCCGCGGTGAGCCTGCCGGAAGTGCCGCTGCTGGGCGTGCTGCCGGGTACCGGCGGCCTCACGCGTCTGGTGGATAAGCGCCATGTGCGCCGCGACCTGGCGGATGTTTTCTCCACGTTGGCAGAAGGCGTCAAAGGCAAGCGCGCGGTAGAGTGGCGCCTGGTGGACGGCGTGTTTCCGCGTAGCCGCTTTCCGGAAGCCGTGCGGGAGCGCGCCCTAGCCCTGGCTGCAGGGGAAACGCACCAGAACGCGCCCGGTATCGTGCTGAACGCGCTCTCGCCGCAAGTTTCGGACGACGCGGTGAGCTATCGCCATGTCGAACTCCAACTGAATCGCGAACGCCGCACGGCACAGTTGACTGTACACGGTCCGGAGGGCGCCCAGCCAGAGACACCCGAAGCTATCCGGGCCGCCGGCGCCGATTTCTGGCCGCTGCGCGCGTTTCGCGAGATCGACGACGCGCTGCTGCGGCTCCGCTTCCACAATGAGGAGGCCGGCGTTGTGCTGCTGAAGACGCGCGGCAATCCGGAAGCCGTGAAGCGGATCGACACTGCGCTCTACCAGCTTCGCGAGCACTGGCTCGTCAATGAGATTCTGCTGCTGATGGCCCGTACGCTGCGCCGTCTGGATCTGACCGCACGCAGCCTTTTCGCGGTGGTCGACGAAGGTTCCTGCTTCGCCGGCAGCCTGCTCGAAATCGCGTTGGCCGCGGACCGCATCTACATGTTGCGCGATACCGCGGGCCTCGTGCGCATGGCGTCCTCTCCGCTGAACGGCGGCCTGCTGCCCATGACGCACGGCCCCTCGCGCCTGCAGGTGCGCTTCATGGCGAATCCCGCGCACGTGGACGAGATCGTCGGCGAATCACAACTCTTGGATACGGACGCCGCCGAAGAGGCCGGCCTGGTCACCGCCGCGGTGGATGAAATCGACTGGGAAGACGAGTTGCGCATAGTCATCGAGGAGCGCGTCAGCCTCTCGCCCGATGCGCTCACCGGCATGGAGGCCAACCTGCGCTTCGCGGGCGCCGAAAACGCCGACAGCAAAGTCTTCGGCCGGCTTTCGGCCTGGCAGAACTGGATCTTCTCGCGCCCCAATGCCACCGGCGAACGCGGCGCTCTGACACTGTACGGCAAGCCGGAGCGGCCCCAATTCAATTGGCGGAGGACCTGAATGTCCCTATACGAGCGCATTCCGAACAACGTCGGCCTTTCGAGCGACAAGCGCCTCCTGCGCGCGCTGGAACACTGGCTTCCCAACTACATGCAGTGGTGGAGCGACATGGGCCCGGAAGGCTTCCAGGCGGACGATGTCTACCTGCGCACCGCAACTTCAGTCGAGCCGGGCGGCTGGGCGCATTTCGACTACGTGAAAATGCCAGACTACCGCTGGGGCATCTTTCTGGCGCCGCCGGAGCACGATCGCCGCATAGGCTTCGGCGATCATTTCGGGCTGCCCGTTTGGCAGGAAGTGCCGGGCGAATATCGCAACATGCTGCGACGGCTCATCGTCACGCAAGGCGACACCGAGCCGGCCAGCGTGGAGCAGCAGCGGCTACTGGGGCAGTCCGCGCCCAGCCTGTACGATTTGCGTAACCTCTTCCAGGTGAACGTCGAGGAGGGCCGGCACCTGTGGGCCATGGTCTACCTGCTGCATTCGCATTTCGGGCGCGATGGCCGCGAGGAAAGCGGGGAGCTGCTGGAGCGCCGTAGCGGTTCGAGCGACAAGCCGCGCATCCTGGAAGCGTTCAACGAGCCTATTGAAGACTGGCTGTCGTTCTACATGTTTACAACTTTCACCGATAGGGATGGCAAGTACCAGTTGCTGGCGCTGGCCGAAAGCGGCTTTGATCCGCTCTCGCGTACGACGCGCTTCATGCTGACCGAAGAAGCGCATCACATGTTCGTGGGCGAATCCGGAGTACGGCGGGTGGTGCGGCGCGCCTGCGAGCTCATGCGCGAAACCGGCGACGACGATGTGCGCCGCCAGGGCGCCATCGACCTGCCCACCGTGCAGAAGTATATCAACCTGTGGTTCAGCCTGAGCCTGGACTTGTTCGGCGGCGAAGTATCCAGCAACGCGGCCAACTTCTTCAGCGCCGGGATGAAGGGGCGCGCGCAGGAACCCAAGTACCAGGATCACCTGGCGCTCGAAGGCATTTATCCGGTCGCGGGCAAAGAGATTCCGCTACGCAATGCCATGAACGAAGTGCTGCGCGACTCCTACATCGAAGACTGCGAAAAGTGCCTGGAGCGCTGGAATCGCGTGATTACGGAGCACGAGATTCCGTACCGGTTGCGGCTGCCCGACCGGCGCTTCCACCGGCATATCGGCGCTTACTCGGCGCACCGCTTCGATCCGGCGGGCCATCTCCTGAGCCTGGAGCAATGGAACGCGGGGCGCGACGAATTTCTGCCCGGCGAAAAGGACTTCGCCTATGTGCGAAACCTGAATGCGCCAGTGATGGAGATCGGCAAGATGGCCCACTGGATCTCCAAGCCGACCACCGGGATCCATGGCATGCCGTTCGAGTTTGAGTATGTGCGGCGGGAGCGGACTTAAGCGTCGCGAGCCGCGTTGCAGTCCAGGCAGATGGGTTTGGCGGTCGTCATCGCAGTTTGTAGCGCTGCACCTTTCCGGTTGCCGTTTTGGGCAACTCATCCAGAAATTCGATACGGCGCGGGCACTTGTAGCCTGCCAGCCGTTCGCGGACGAATCCGCTCAGTTCCCCGGCCAGCGCTTCGCTGGCACCCTCAGCCCGCTTCAGAGTCACGAACGCGCAAGCGACGGGCAGACCGTCAACGCCTGGCCGCGCCACCACCGCGGCTTCCAGCACCGTGGGGTGCTCGATGAGTGCGCTCTCCACTTCGATGGGTGAAACCCACTCGCCCGACACGCGAAACATGTCGTCGGAACGGCCCGCGTACCAGTAGTATCCGTCCGCGTCGGCGCGATACTTATCGCCGCTGAAGAACCATCCGTCGCGCATGCGCTCCGCGGTGAGCTGCGGCCGATTCCAATAGTGCGTCGCGTTGCTGCGGCCGCGCACCCAAAGGTCGCCCGTTTCGCCGACCGGCAACTCGCGTCCGCTCTCGTCCGTGATGCGCACCTCATAGCCCGGCACGGGCACACCCGTACTGCCAGGACGCACCTTCCCCGGCCGGTTCGAGATGTAGATGTGCAGCACCTCCGTGGAACCGATGCCGTCGAGCACGTCAAAGCCGAAGCGCTCGCGAAGGCGGCGGACGATCTCTGCAGGCAGCGGTTCGGCGGCAGAGATCCCCAGGCGCACGCCGCTCAAATCGTATGGATTGGCGGTGTCGGTCTCGCGCAAGATGGCCGCGTAGTGCGTCGGCACGGCGAAGAACAGCGTCGGCCGGCATTCGTGCGCGCACGCCAGTATGGCATTCGCCTGCGGCTTGCCGGGATAGAGGACCGTCGCGGCACCCGCGTAGAAGGGGAACATCAGGCCGTTGCCCAGACCATAAGCGTGGAACAGCTTCGCGGAGGAGAAGGTGACATCATCCGGGCGGATGCCAAGCACGCCGCGTGCGTAACCTTCGCAGGGCGCCAGCCAGTCGGCTTGTGTGTGCACCGCGGCCTTGAGAGGTCCGGTGCTGCCGGAAGTCCACAGCCAGAAGGCGGGATCGTCTGCCGCGGTCGGTGCGCAGTCCAAGGGTGGGGCTGGCGATTCCGCCTGCCATATTGGCTCTGACACGACAATCTTCATCTGGCTCTCCTGCTCCAGAAACCGGTAATCGGCTGGCCGCAGCGCGGTGCTCGTCGGCACGGCCACCGCGCCGATCTTGATGGCGCCGAAATATGCGGCTACGAACTCCGGGGAATCGGGCAGAACGATTAATACGCGGTCGCCGCGTTCCACGCCGGCGCGCCGCAGCGCCTTTCCGGCTTGGTTGACGAGTGCAGCGATCTCCGCGTAACTGTAGCGGCGGCCTTCGTAGACGACGGCTGTACGGCTGCCGCGGCCCTCCGCGATGTGCCGGTCCACAAAGTGCGATGCCAGGTTGAACGGCTCCACTTCACCTGAGATTCGCACATTTGGTGGACGGATTTTTGGGGGCGGGCGGCGTGGCCGACAGGCTTCGTTTGTTGCATGGACCAGGGCACGAGAGCGGAGTCCGTTGATAGATGGCAGCCCCGACTGTGCCCGCCGCGCTGCGGGCGCCTGCGCCGATCAACGCTCCCACAGGACCGCCTGCGACCCCGCCGATGGTTGTCCCGACGCCCGATCCACCTCCGATCGGCACAAGATTGCGCTGCTTGTGCCTGCCGCTCTGACGGCTTACGCGACTTGCGTGCAGGTCATAGCGCATTCCGTTCAGCTCAAAGGTATTCCACCAGATGTCCGGACATTTTTCTTATATGAAGGCCATGCATGGCTCGTTTACGCCCGCGAGTGGCAAGGTGGAAAAACCAGCATCCAAGCCCGCCGCCGCAAACATGCGACGCAACTCTGCCGGCCACGCACACCCATGCATGTGGAACACGAGTACTTCCGCTGCGGTGCCTGGACCTATATCGCCGCCTTGGACGTCCACCACGCCAGAATCTTTGGCCGCTGCGAATCCCAGAATGGCATTGCTCCCTTTGATCGGCTTGTCGAGCAAGTGATGACACGACCGCCCTACAATGACGCT
>JBEKPZ010000372.1:0-6891 GCA_049520215.1 Bryobacteraceae bacterium
TGGCTCCTGGAATCGCTCACTGGCAGACGGGTCCGGCTGCGAAACGCCCTGCGGGTGGTTTTGCTCGCGGCGCTCTTTGTCGCGTTGGCGCACTGGCAGCGAAAACATATGGGAATGCAGGAAAGAGCGGTGCACGAGGGGCAAGCCCGCTATCGGCGCTACACCGAGCAGATCCACGCGTTGATCCCCGCGCCCCGCAAAGGTGCGCGCATTCTGCTCCTCTCCGACGCCGAAGGGCGCGACGATTATGACGTTTACTTCTTAATGCGGCTCTATTACGGCGACCCCACGCTGGAGGTGCAGCGCATGACCGTGTGGAGGGGCCAGCACGTGAAGGTGGACCCAAGCACCTACGACTACGTGCTGGACTGGGTAGATAGCCGCTTTGTCTTAGTCCCCAACCTATAGCGCCAACTGCGCCACCGTCTCCAAATGATACGTTTGTGGAAACAGGTCCACCAGCGTCAACCGCTCGATCCGGTACCCCGCGCCGGCCAGACCCGCCAGGTCGCGCGCCAACGTAGCCGGGTCGCAGGAGACCAAGGCCAGCTTCGGCGGACGCAGTTGCGCGAGCCGCTCGACCATGCGCCTGCCGATCCCGGCCCGCGGCGGATCCAGCAGCACGAAGTCGGGAGCGGTCTCCGACTGTTCGATCCACGCTTCCGCATCCGTCTTTTCCACGCGCAAGGCGAGCCCGGCCCGCTCCGCGTTGAATCGCAAATCGCCCGCCGCCCGCGCTCCCGATTCCACCGCCGTCACCTCGGCGAACCGCTGCGCCAGCGGCAGCGAGAACAGTCCCACGCCGGCGTAGAGGTCCAGCGCGGTCTGCCCCTGGGCGCCGTCCAGCGCCGTCTCCACCAGCTTGCCGGTCAGGAACCGGTTCACCTGGAAAAACGAGCCGTGGCTCACGCGCCAGGTATGATCCGCGGCTTGGTAGTCGAGCGCGCCCGAGACCAGGCCGGGGATGCGTTCCGCGCACCAGTCGAAGAAACGGCGCGCGACCGGGTGGTCCGCCTGCAGAACATTGAGCTGCATTTCCGTTTCATTGGTGAACAGTTCGATCTGGCGCAGAAAGCGCGGCCAGCGCGGGTCGCGCAGCATTTCGCGCAGGATGGCGATGGTCCCGTTGATGGCCGGCGACGCGATGGGGCATTGCTCGATGGGGCAAATTTTGTGCGATTGTGCCTCACGATATCCCAGCGCGCCGTGCGCGATATGCAATTGCACGCGATTGCGGTAACCCCAAGGCTCGCCGGATACCACGGCGATCTCCGGCGGTGCGATCCTCCCGATGCGCCGCAACTGGTCTTCCAGGATGGCGCGCTTGAGCGCAAGCTGCATCTCGTAAGGCGCATGCTGATAGTGGCAGCCGCCGCAGCGCATGAAATACGGGCACGGCGGCGCGACCCGTTCCGGCGCGGCGGCCAGCACCTCCAGCAATGCGGCGCGCAGCAGTCCCGGCTTCTGGGCAACGCCCCGCAAGCGTACGCGCTCGCCCGGCAGCACGAACGGCGCCAGTACCGCGCGGCCGTCCAGCCGGCCCAGCCCTTCGCCGCCGTACACCAGCTTCTCCACGACCATCTCGAAATCGCTTAGGATAAAAGTTACTCCTTTAGACCCACTTACCATGAGAGCACGAGTCTTCTCCGGCATGCAGCCGTCCGGAAACCTACACATCGGCAATTACCTGGGCGCGCTGAAGAACTGGGTGCGCGTGCAAGCGGATTACGAGTGCATCTTCTGCATCGTGGACCTGCACGCGGTGACCGTCTACCAGGACCCCGCCGAATTGCGCGCCAAAATTATCGAGATCGCGGGGCTGTATCTGGCGGCGGGCATCGACCCGCGCGAGTCCAGCATCATGGTGCAATCCGCGGTGCCGGCGCACGCCGAGTTGGCCTGGATGCTCACCTGCGTCACGCCCGTCGGCTGGCTGGAGCGCATGACCCAGTACAAGGCCAAGGCCGCCAAGCAGGAATCCGTCGGCGACGGGCTGCTGCAATATCCATGCCTGATGGCGGCCGACATTCTGCTCTACCAGGCCGCTGCCGTGCCCGTGGGCGAGGACCAGGCGCAGCACCTGGAGCTGACGCGCGACATCGCCCAGCGCTTCAATTCGCTTTATGGCGACACGTTTGTGATGCCCGCCACCAGCCTCCCCGGCGTGGGCGCGCGGATCATGGGCCTCGACGATCCCACTACCAAGATGAGCAAATCGGCCGCCGGCGCGAATCACGCCGTGGCTCTGCTCGATCCGCCGGACCGCATCCGCAAGATCGTGATGCGCGCCACCACCGATTCCAACCCGGCGGTGGATTTCGAGAATCTGGGCGACGGCGTGGCCAACCTGCTCAACATTTTTCAAGCTTTCGCCGGCTGGACCGGCGACCAGATGCGCGCGCACTTCAGCGGCATGCGCTACGGAGACTTGAAGAAGCAGGTGGCCGAGGTGACCATCTCCCAACTGGAGCCGTTCCAGCAGCGCTATCGCGAGATGATGTCCGATCCGGATTACATTCCCGGCATTCTGCGGGAAGGCGCGGCGCGCGTCGGCCCCATCGCCAATTCCACGGTGGATCTGGTGAAGCGGCGCATGGGCCTGTACGCCGAGCCGCGACCGTAAGGGAGCGGTTTTACGCTAAAATAAACATTACCAACCTCATGAAATCATTCCTGTTCTTCCTGTTTATAGCCGCCGTGTGGGCACAGTCGGCCGTGCCGCCCGCGGCGTCCCCGGCGTCCCCGCCACCAGCTCCACCGCCGAACACCGTGACTGCAACTCTCGACGTCGGCCAGGCACTCGCCGCCGCTACGGCGGGCACTGTGGTGGCGACCTTCGAAGATGGCCGGAAGATCACCCTCGGCGAACTGAACAGCTTCCTGGCGGCCATGCCTCCCAACATGCAACAGTCCGCGCGGCGCGACCGCAGGGCATTCGTGCAGCAGTTCGCCATGATGCACCGCCTGTCGGAAATGGCCGAGAAAGCCAAGCTCGACCAGCAGAGTCCCGTCCGGGAAGCTCTGGCCTTCAACCGGATGTACCTGCTCATGAACGCGCAGTTGCACGAGGTGCTCACCACCATCAACGTGGCGCCCGCCGAGGTACAAAGCTTCTACGATGGGAACAAGCAGCGCTTCACGCAGGCTAAGGTCAAGGCGCTTTACATCGCCTTTTCCGCCAATCCTTCCGCCGGCGGCGCGAACGAGCCGAAGCGCCTCACCGAAAGCGAAGCGCAGGCCAAGATCGCCAGCCTGCGGGCCGCCATCGCCGCGGGCGGGGATTTCGTGAAACTGGTGAAGGAGAATTCCGAAGACCAGACCTCCGCCGCCAAAGACGGCGACTTCGGCACCCTGCGCAGTACCGACAAGCTTCCGGATGCCATCCGCACCGCCATCTTCGCGCTGAAAGCGGGTGAGGTGAGCGAGCCTGTCAGGCAGCCGAACGGTTTTTATCTGTTCCGCGCCGAAGAGGTCGGCGTGCAGCCCTACGCCGAGGTACAGGAGACCATTCTCAACGAGCTGAAGCAGGCCCACTTCAAGCAGTGGATGGATGAAGTCGGCCGCGGGCTGAATCTGAAGGTCGAGAACGAAGCCTTCTTCACCGAAGGCGGCGCGGCCTCGCCGGGCAAGCAGTGACCCGGTGGGGCAGGCGATCGTTTTATGTCGTCTGCCGGCGCTGGCAGACCGGCGCTACTTGCCCGCCAGCTTCTCCCACAACTCCGGATTCAGCAAATTCGGCGGGCGCCGCCCCTCCATCCCAGCCACCGCATTCTCCGCCGCCATCATCGACATCTTGCGCCGGGTATCCACCGATGCGCTGGCGATGTGCGGCGCCAGCACCACGTTCTCCAGCTTCAGCAGCAGCGGATCAACGCGCGGCTCGTTCTCGTACACGTCGAGCCCGGCCCCCGCAATCACGTGCCGTTCCAGCGCCTCCGCCAGCGCCGGCTCGTCCACCACCGGCCCGCGCGAAGTGTTCACCAGGATGGCGGTCGGCTTCATCATGCGCAATTCGCGTGCGCCGATCAGGTGGCGCGTCTCCGGCATCAGGGGCACGTGCAGGCTCACAAAGTCCGCCTCGCGCAACAGCCGCTCCGCGCTCACCAGTTCCAGCCCCAGCTCTTTTTCGACCGCCTCCGAGGCCCGCCGCGCGTCGTGATAAATGACGCGCATCGAAAAGCCCGCCGCCCGCCTCGCCACCGCCTGTCCGATGCGCCCCATGCCGAAGATGCCCAGCGTGCGGTGATGCACGTCCTGCCCCAGCAGCAGGTCCACGCGCCACTTCGTCCATTGCCCGGAGTGTACGAAATGGTGGCCCTCCACCACCCGCCGCGCGGCTGACATCAGCAGCATGAACGCGAAATCGGCGGTCGTATCCGTCAGCACGTCGGGTGTGTGCGTCACCAGGATGCCGTGCCGCGTGGCTGCCGGCACATCGATGTTGTCGAAGCCCACCGCCACGTTGGAGATCACCTTGATGCCCTCCAGGGTGGCCAGCACCTCCGGCGTGAATTTGTCCATAAGCTGGCTCACCACGGCCTGTTTGCCGCGGATGCGCAGGGCAAGTTCCTCGGCGCGCATTCCATCGTCCGACTCGGCGTAGTCCACGTCCGCGTGCTCCTTCAGAAAGGCGATGGCCTCGGGAAATATGCGTTTGGTGACCAATACGGCAGGTTTCATTGAAGGCAAATTGTCGCACATGCCACACTCGGCTTACAATTCGGACATGGCTAAATTAGGTTTTTTAGGACTTGGCATCATGGGCTACCCGATGGCCCAGAATCTCTTGCGGGCAGGGCACGAGGTGGCGCTCTGGTCGCACAGCGCGGATAAGGCGCGCAAACTGGCCGCGATGGAGAAAGGCCGCTTCTGCGCGACCCCAAGGGCGGTTGCGGAAAACGCGGACGTCACTTTCTTAATCGTGGGCGACACCGCCATGTCGCGCGAGGCGATCCTGGGCAAGGACGGCCTGATCGAGGGCGCGCGCCGCGGCATGGTAGTCGCGGATGCCAGCACCATCGCGCCCAGCGCCAGCCGCGAGATCGGCCGGGCGCTGGCGGCAAAGGGAGTGGACTTTCTGGACGCTCCC
The DNA here is from genome assembly GCA_049520215.1 of Bryobacteraceae bacterium. GTDB lineage: Bacteria > Acidobacteriota > Terriglobia > Bryobacterales > Bryobacteraceae > Bog-159. The sequence goes on from JBEKPZ010000372.1 coordinate 5,090, forward strand.
TGCACCGGCTCCAAGCCCGGGGCCGAGGGTGGCACGCTCACGTTCATGATCGGCGGCGACCACCAGGTCTTCGAGCGCATCCGCCCGTACCTGGAGGTGATGGGCAAGCGCTTCTACTATTGCGGCGGGCCTGGGATGGGCCTGCACGCCAAGCTTTCCCAGAACCTGATCCTCTCGAATCTCCTGCAGGGTTTCAATGAGGGCATGGTGCTGGCCGCCAAGGCCGGCGTGGACCTCGACCTGATGCTGGACATCCTCAATAACAGCGCCGCCAAGTCCGGACTGGTCTCCGCCAAGGCGCCCCAGGTTCTGCGCCGGGCTTTCGAGCCGGCCTTCTCCGTGAAGTGGATGCACAAGGACATCGGCTTGATGCTGGACTCCGCCAATGAGCTGCATGTGCCCGTGCCGCTGACCGCCCTTACCGGCCAGATGTTCCAGGCGGCTATCGCCAGGGGCCATGGCGAGGAGGACATTTGCGCGACGATCAAGGTGCTTGAGGAGCTGGCAGGCGTGGAAGTGAAGGGGGCCGAAGCGTCGAAGGCCGAAACTATGTGATTTGGTAGCCGTTACGTACGTTTCATCACATGTTTCGAGCCAGCTACCAAAAAGTATAAAAAACTATTGCTTTTTCGGGCCGGATATTCTATTATTGGAATAAGCCGGGGAGGCAACTCCCACCAAAGCGAGACTAACCTCTAAATAAAAGACCCCTGAAGCAAACCTCCCCGGCGCCCGAAAGGGTTGGGTCTTTAAACCAAACAAAGAAAACAAGACACTTAACGAACAGCTCTCCGCGTCATGCCGCTGGAGGGGCGATGCGCACGCTGCTGGCAGCCAGTTTGCCCGTGCGGTCCATTCCGAGTTCATAGTGCAGCCGCGTACCAGGCTTCAGCGTAGTGGGGTCGCCCTCAGCCAGGCGCGATACATGGAAGAACACATCCCGCCCGCCGTCGTCCGGGCGCAGAAAGCCGAACCCTTTGGCTTCGAAGTAGGTAACCACCGATCCAATTTGCTCGCGCGGGCCATCCCCCGCTCCGCCTTCTCCAGCGCCCTGGCCGCCCGGCCGGCTGCTCTTGTCGCCGACTCCCTGCTTGATCAGAGCCAGATCTTCATCGGACAGTTCGGTGGCGGGAGCCGTCTCGGATGGCATCTTGAAATCGGGATTCTTCTTGCGGGCTTCTTCGAATAAGCGTTTTGCTCGGGCGTTCAAATTAGTTCCTTTTGGCGTCTCTAGTGTACGGGCGCCGGTACGACGGCCTTGGGTTTCCGGGCGCGGGATGCGCGCTTCTCGGCGGGCGGTTGCCGGTCGCTCTTTTTCAACTGCCCCATCACCATGGGGGTCACGAACTTCTTTTCGCCGTGATCGTCAAATTTGATCACTATGCGCTCCTCACTGCTGGTGAGTACAGTTCCCAAGCCGAACTTGTCGTGCTCTACCTGGGCGCCTTGGGAATAGTTGTTGGATGCCATTAGTTTTGGGTATACTCCTTTGCTTTCCTGATCGTGGCGAGGTTAGACGGACGGATTCCGGAGGATGCGGACAACGCTGGCACAATCGTCCTTTCTATACTATCACCAAGCGGCACCCGTCGGCAACTTCCACCTGCTGCCCTGCTGCCGGGTGCTTAACAGTTTTGGGGATCGCGGCCTGGGACCATGCTGTAGGCTTCGGCCGGGAGTAGGCTCTGACGGACGGTGACTTCCAGTTGGGCTAAGCGGGGATGAGCGCGCGGAGGAAGGTTTTTCCTGAGTCGCGTGGAGGCAGCCGGTAACTGTTCCAGAGCGGCCAGCGTATCGCGGAG
>JBEKPZ010000373.1:0-6877 GCA_049520215.1 Bryobacteraceae bacterium
GCCAGCAGAATGATGCTGGGGTCGTCGGGGTTGATCCAGATGGTGTGATAATCGTCGCCGCCGGGCGCGCCCTTGATGGAGGTGAAAGTCGCGCCGCCGTCCATCGAGCGGTAAGTGGAAGTGTTGGCGATGTAGATGACGTCCTTGTCTTTGGGATCGACGCGCACGCAGGCGAAATCGGAGCCGCGCCCCCAGACACGCTCTTCGTGGTTGATGCGCTGCCAGGTGGCGCCTGCGTCTTCGGAGCGGTAGACGCCGCCGGAGCTGGCATCCACCAGCGCGTACATGCGGTGCGAATCGCTGGGCGCGATGGCGATGCCGATGCGGCCCAAACCTTCGCCAACGGTGGGCAGTCCGCCGGTGAGCGGTTGCCAGGTGCTGCCGCCGTCGGCGGACTTGAACAGCCCGCTGCCCGGCCCTTTGAACGACTCGCCGATCTCCCAGGGCGCCTGGCGCGCGGCCCACAGCACGGCGTACACGGTCTGCGCGTTGGTTGGATCGAAGGCCAGGTCCACCGCGCCGGTGTTCTCGTCCTTGTAGAGCACCTTCTGCCAGGTCACGCCGCCATCGGTGGAGCGGAAGACGCCCCGCTCGGCGTTGGGGCCGTAGGGATGGCCGAGCACCGCCGCGAAGACGCGCTGCGAGTCATGCGGATCGACGATGAGGGCGGCGATCTGCTGCGCGTCGTGCAGAGCGAGGTGCTGCCAGCCTTGGCCGGCGTCGGTGGATTTGTAGATGCCGTCGCCGACCGAGAGGTCCGGGCGCTGGAGACCTTCGCCGCTGCCTACATAGATGATACGCGGATCGGAGGGCGCCACCGCCAGTGCGCCGATGGAGCCGGTGGCTTGATCGTCGAAGAGCGGTTTCCAGGCGCGCCCGGCGTCGGTGCTCTTCCAAACGCCGCCGTTGTTCGCGGCGATGTAGAAGACGTTGGGCTGGCCGGGCACGCCGCTGGCGGCCACGGTGCGGCCGCCGCGAAACGGCCCGATCATGCGCCAGCGGAGACCGCTGTAGAGTTCGGGGCCGAGCGATTGCGCGCAGGCGATGGGTACCAGCAGGGCCGCTAGCAGCCACCTCGGCAGGGCCCTCATGCGTGCCCGCCACCGAATGCGGCCGCCGCTCGCTGCGCGGTCTCTTCCGGCGTGAGGTCTTCGAGATGCGTCGCGATGGCCCAGACGAAGCCGGCGGGATCGCGGAGCTGGCCGTAGCGGTCGCCCCAGAATTGATCCTGCAACGGGAAGACGACCTGGCAGCCGTTGGCCAGCGCCTGTGCCCAGATTGCGTCGGCGTCCGGAACGTACAGGCTGAGCCGCAGCGGCCAGTTGCCTTCGGCGATGGGCGGCCCTCCCATTTCCGGGAACACGTCGTTGAGCATCATGATGGTATCGCCGATCTTCACGCTGGCGTGCATCAGCTTGCCGCCCGGTCCGGGCGCGCGGCTGATCTCGACCGCGTTGAAGGCGCGTTTCAGGAAGTCGATGTAGTCGGCGCAGCCGGGCACGGTCAGGTGCACGGTGAGCGTGGAGAATCCAAGGGGGACGGGTTGGGTAGCTTTTGCCATATCCCGCACATCATAAACCTAGGCGGGTCTTCTGGCAAACGTCCCCCACGGCGGTGGTAATCCGCGTTGACGCGACCCAGGCGGCTAGCGCCTCTGGCGACGGCGCTTGACGGCTATGATCGCGGCGCACGCCATGCCGGTGAGAAGCGGCAACGTGCCGGGTTCAGGCGCCGGGGCGGGATCGAACGAGTAGGGGACGCCGCTCAAAAGGTTACCGCTGGTGTCGAAGAACGCAAACCCATCTTCTTCCGCCGCGGAAAAGTCGTCGCCGAACACGGACGCCGACGCGTCCGCGGATAACGAAAGAGTGAGTATCTGAGGAACGTTATACTCGAACGGTATTGAAGCCCAAGGGCACTGCTGGGGTCTGCCACTCCCACCTTGAGAAAGTTCACACCCGCCCAACGATGCCGATGCCGACGCCCAGTCACTGCCCTGATTGCCGCCCTGGGCCATCAGAAGGGGTTCGGCAAAGCCATCTCCGGAGACTCCCCAAACCGTGAACACATAATCCTCGGTAAACGACGCCGATGCCGAGGCGCCGCCGTTGCCGGGCGACCACGCGCTGGCGGTTACGTATTGTCCCGTCACATCAACCTCGGCGGACGCACCGACTGTGACCTCGGACCCGCACGACGCGGAGTCGCTTGTATACGTGGTGACTTCGCCGCTGCAGTCGGCTGACAGGGAGATGGTGCCCGCGAAACTGGGAACGCACGCTAGAAGGACCGAAAGGAGAACGCGCATAAAACCTCCTTGTCCAGGGTTTGGTTCGGGCTCCCTGGCTGGTATGGATTAAATTATACACCCATTATTCTGTTACGGATCTGTTTATCTTGTTAGCGCGGCCTGAGAGGCCGCTGCAGGCCGGGGGCCTGCCCCACACATTTCACTGCTTGTAGACAGTGCCGGATTTCATTACGAAGCGCACCTTTTGCAAAGTGCGAACGTCGCTGAGGGGGTCGCCGTCCACGGCGATCACGTCCGCCCATTTGCCCGGCTCCAGGGCGCCGGTGCGGTCGGACCAGCCCATCAGTTCGGCCGCGTTGATCGTCCCGGTCTGCAGCGCGGCGAGCGGCGTCATGCCGAGCTTGGTCACGTAGACTTCCACTTCGTGCGCGTTCTGGCCGTGAGGATAAACGGCGGCGTCCGTACCCAGCGCGACCTTCACGCCGGCGGCAACGGCTTTCCGCTGGTTTTCTAGCACGGCGGCGCTGACGTCGGTCATCTTCTTCTGGAACATCGCGGGCAGCCGCGGGTTCTCCCGCATCCAATCGATCAGGTAGAGCGTGGGAACCAGCCAGGTGCCGTGCTGCTTCATGGCGGCAATATCGTCCTCGTCGATGTAGGTGCCGTGTTCGATGGAATCGACGCCCGCTTGGGTGGCAAAGAGGATGCCCTCCGCGCCGTGAGCGTGCGCGGCAACCTTGCGGCCCAGACGGTGCGCATCGGCCACCAGAGCCTTCAATTCGTCGAGGCTGTATTGGCTGGCCTTGGGATCGTCGCCCTTCGACAACACGCCGCCGGTGGCGCAAACCTTGATCAGATCGGCGCCATACTTGATGTTCTGGCGCACGCGCTGCTGGACGGCGGCGATGCCGTCGGCAACGCCTTCCGTGGTGGCGTGGTATTCGGCGGGTAGGAAATTGTTGTCGCAATGGCCGCCGGTGATACTCAGCGGCGGTCCGCTCACCTGCATGTGCGGTCCCGGGATGTGGCCCGCGTCGATGTAGTCGCGCAGAGCTACGTCGGAGTAACCGGATGCGCCGACGTTGCGCACGGTGGTGAACCCCGCCTCCAGTGTGATCTTGGCGAAGCGGACGCCGTTGAGCGCTTCGCGCACGGCGTCGGTGGAGAGGCGGGTGTACGGGTCGAAGTCGTTGGTGAAGGTGAGATGCGTGTGCACGTCGATCAGGCCGGGGAGCACGGTCATGGAGCGCAGGTCGATTTCGCGGTCGCCGGGTTGGGCGGGGGTGGACGCGGTGGCGGCAATGGCGGCGATGCGGTCGCCCGTGACGACGATGGTCTGGTCGGCCGGCTCCGCACCAGTGCGGACGTTGAGGACGTGGCCGGCGCGGATCAGGATTCTGGGCTGCTGCGCGGACGCGGCGGCGGTTAGGGCGATCGTTAGGAGAAGCGAACGGTAGGATGACATCTCGGGAGTATAGCACTGCGGCGGCGGGGCTCAAGCCCCGCGCGGGCTCAAGCCCGCCCTCCATCTGGCGTTATGCTGAATGGAGTGACAGACAGACTCTACTACACTGATTCGTACTTGCGTAAGTTCCGCGCGCTTGTGACGGACCGCTCCGCCGATGGGCGCCGCATCTACCTGGACCGCACCGCATTCTATCCGGCGTCGGGCGGGCAGCCGCACGATACGGGCTCGATCGCGGGCGTGCCGCTGGTGGAGGTGGAAGACGAAGGCGAGCGCATCGCGCATGTGGTGGCGGCGCCGGTCGACGCCGACGAGGTGGACTGCCGCATCGACTGGGAGCGCCGCTTCGATCACATGCAGCAGCACAGCGGACAACATCTGCTCTCGGCGGTCTTCGTGGAGCGGTTCGGGATCGCGACGGTCAGCTTCCACCTGGGTCAGGAGAGTTCCACGATCGACCTGGAAACGGTCGCGCTCGATCCCGTGCGGGCGATGGAAGCCGAGCGGCGCGCCAACGAGGCAGTCTTCGAGAACCGGCCGCTCGCGGTTTCGTTCGAGGACGCCGCCGAGACGCGCGACTTGCGCAAGCCATCCGAGCGCGCCGGCACGCTGCGCGTCGTCACGATCGATGGCCTCGATCGCAGCGCCTGCGGCGGCACGCACGTGGCGCGCACCGGAGAGATCGGGCCGATCCTGCTGCGCAAGCTGGAGCGCATCCGCAATACGACGCGCGTGGAGTTCCTGTGCGGCGGACGGGCCGTGGGCCGCGCGCGCGCCGATTTCGACGCGCTCTCGCGCGTGGCGCAGATGGTCTCCGGGTCGCTCGACGAGACACCCGCATTGGTGGCCGCGCAGTTCGAGGCGGCCCGCAATGCCGACAAGCTGCGGCGTAAACTGGAAGCGGATCTGGCGCAATATCAGGGCAGGGAACTGTACTCCGCCACGGCGCCGGACGAAGCCGGCGTACGGCGCGTGCTACGCCGCCAGCCGTCCGGCAATCTGGAGGATCTGCGCGCCATCGCGCAGAGCTTCACGGCGCAAGCGAAAGCCGTCTTCGTGGCCGCGCTGGACGAGCCGCCTGCCTTGCTGCTGGCCGTTTCGGCCGATAGCGGCGTGGACGCCGGCAAGGCGCTGAAGGCCGCGCTGACGCAGGCTGGTGGACGCGGCGGCGGCAATCAGCGCATGGCGCAAGGCAGCCTGCCCAGCCGCGAAGCCTTGGAGCAGGTGCTCGGCCAGATCAGAACATCTTGAGCCGCAGGAATTTCCGCGGATCTTCGCGAAACTCCTTCATGGTGGAATGCAGTTGCTGGAGCGCGCCGTTCAGCGACTCATACGTCTGCGCGTTCGAGAGCATCTGCCCCATGGCGCCCTCGCCGGAGTTGAGCGTGTCCACATTTTCGATCCAGGCAGCCACGCGGCGATTCCATGCGACATACGCCTTGTCACTGGCGATCCACTCGCCGCCGGCGCCCTTGCCCGCATTGAGATCGGCCAGCGTATGGCGCACCTGCGCGAGCTGGTCGCGGATCTGGTCGTATTGCGTGGTGTTTCGCAGGAGGCTGTTGGCCTGCAACTGCGCGAGCCGGTCATCCAATTGCCGTAGCGATGCGCTCAGGTTGTCGTGCATGGTGGCGGTGTACAAGGCTTGTCCCAAATCGGACTGCGATGCGGTGGCGGCGTGCAACTCCTTCTCTACGTTGGCCACGCCGTCGAGAAACTGTTGGTATAACGTGTCGCTGACCACGAACTCGCCGAGGGGACCCTTACCGGCCTGGATGTCCTGGAGAATCTGGTCGATCTTCCGCAACTGCGCATCGAACTGCCGCAGATCGATGTTCTGCATGAAGTTGGATGGCGGCGGAAAGCGCAATTCGCCGCCGGCCCGGACGGCTCGCGGGCTTCGCCCCATATCGATGTTGATGTACTGGTCGCCCAGCAGGTTGGCGCTGTCGATGGTGGTTAGGGAGTCGTCGGGAATATAGGGCAGGAACTGCGCCTCAATCTTCAGGCGCACCTCCACCACGCGATTGGGATCCTTCGAACGGGAGAGCTGGACGGACGCAACCCTGCCGATTTTCACGCCGTTCAGCAGGACATCGGCGCCCGGTTCGAGTCCCGTCGAATCGGGAATGTGGGTGGTGAGGTACACCTTGGGCTGCAGCCACGTTCCGCCGCTCAGCAAAAAGACCAGCACCAATAGCACGGCAATGGCGGACACTGCCACGAGGACGATGCGGAGCTTCGCCCACCGAAGCTTGTGGGGAGAAGGCATGCTTCTTTTCGATTGTAGCTGAAGAGCGGCCTGAGAGGCCGCTGCAGGCCACGGGCCTGCCCCACTACGGAGCGGATCCCAGATGGAGCGCGACGATTCCTCCGGTGAGCCTTTCGAACTCTACGGAGCCGAAGCCCACGGCGCACATCATCTCCGCCAGATCCTCCGGCGCGGGAAACTTGCGCACCGACTCCGGCAAGTATGTGTACGCGTCGCGCGATCCCGATAAAGCGCCGCCGATCACGGGCAGCACGTGCCGCGAATAGAAGCTGTATAGTGCGCCGAATAATGGATTGGGCGGCTGCGAGAATTCCAGGATGGCCGCCAGTCCACCACTGCGCAACACGCGCCGCATCTCGCGCAGGCCCGCCTCATAATTGGCCAGATTGCGGAAGCCGAATGCCACCGTAATCAGATCGAGCGAAGCGTCCGGCAGCGGCAGGCGCAGGGCGTCGGCTTCGAACAAAGGATTGCTCCCGAGCTTCGCACACGCGGCCACCAGCATGGGATGACAAAAGTCGGAGCCCATCACTGGGGTGCCGGCGGGCCGCCCGCGTTGGAGCGCGCGCACCAGATCGCCGGTGCCGCAGCAAATGTCCAGCACGCGCGTGGCGGGACGCGCCAGCACATGCCGCACACGCGCCACCGTGTGCGCCCGCCAGTAGCGATCGACGTTGAATGACAGCAGATGATTGGCCAGATCGTAGCGATGCGCAACGCGGCCGAACATAGCGCGCACCCACTCGGCTGCCTCCCGCTCGCTGCGCGCGCCCTGCGGCGTAGTGCCCTTCATGCCAGGGCGGCCTGGATGGCGGCCAGCGCCGGTTCGTCGCCGATGCCGGACACCACTTGCACTTCTCCGATACGCACGGGCAACACGAAGTGGACC
>JBEKPZ010000374.1:0-6867 GCA_049520215.1 Bryobacteraceae bacterium
AGCCTCAAGCCCAGCACCAAGATCGAAGCCGCCTACTACAAGGCCGATCACGCCATTCAACAGGTGCTCGATCTGCTCGCCGCCTGAGAATCTGAGAGATGAATTCTCAGAATTCGCGCGGCCAGAAACCTAGGGGATTAACAGTCCCCCTATGCAAGCCGTCCGCGATCCATCGTCACCGAAAGCGGGCGCGCCATCGCCGCCGACGCCGAGCGGCCGCTCATCGACCTGCAGGGCGAGGTGCTCGACTCCGTGCAGTTTTCTTCGACGCGCTGGTGAGCCGTTTGCGGCGGGACGTGGAAACCGCGTTGCGGGAAGGGCGGCTGGGGTACGAGGAATCGGGGCGGCTGCTGAAGTCTTACGAAGAGGGGTTGCACGGGTATACGTATCTGGAGGATGTGCACGAGCAGTAAGTGGAAGGCGCTAGCGCCGATCTGGTTTGTCCGCTCACCGTAGGGAGAGCAGCCGCCACGATGTTCTGAAGGGTAAGCGGCGCATAATCCGGCCGCCGCGAACCCGGAGCCGGCAAATCGCAGAGTGCGCACGACGGCAATCGGGGCGCGGCCGTCACGCTGCGCCGCTGTACTCATGTTGGCCGCGCTTCGCAGCTTGCGGCAGACGATCGCCTTACGGTCGCGGCTCGGAAGGCGGGGCGAAGAAGTGGAGCGGGTCGATGGACACGATCTTCCACTTCTTGGCCTTCTCGCCCTTGCGTTCCAGGCGAAACTTCACCACTTCGCGGCGGCGCTCCACGGGGTGGGGATCCGCTTTGCTCATCATCTCCAGGTACCAGTCCAGTTCCTCGGCGCGATGGGTGTCGTCGCCGGTATCCGAGAGTACTTCGATGGAGTTCGTGAGAGTGGCCAGATCGGTGAGCGCCACCACGTCGCGGCGGAACTCGTCGAAGTGCGGCATCGCGGGATCGACCGCTTCGACGAACATCGCCGGGTCGTCATCGCTGAGCGCGGAGGCGATCTTGCTGAACAAGTCGAAGACCTGCTGCTGCGCGTCGGCCGCAAGCGCTGCACCCGTCGCCGCGGCGCCTCCCATGGTCAAGAGAAAAGCTCGCCGTCTCATAATCAGGTCCGGTAACTCGCGTTGATGCGGATGTAGCCTTCGGTGAAGTCGCAGGTCCAGAAGCGCGCCTGACCTTTACCCTTGCCACGCAGGGCGAAGCGGATCTCGCACTCCGGCGCGTCCAGCTGGCTCTTCAGGCCGGCTTCGGAAAAACGCGCCGCCAGTCCGCCGCGGCAGACCGGCACGCCCTGCATGTCGATATCGGCCTTGCGCGGATCAAACGGCACACCTGCATTGCCCGCAGCGGAAAGGATGCGGCCCCAGTTCGGGTCGGAGCCAGCCACGGCCGTTTTCACCAGGGGCGAATTGGCGATGGCGCGGGCCAGGCGCGCGGCGGCGTCATCGGTGGATGCGCCCGCAATCAAGATGGTGATGAGCTTGCGCGCGCCTTCGCCATCGCGCGCGATGCTGCGCGCCAGATCCTCCGCGACTCCTGTTATGCCTGCTTGAACGGCGATCCTCTCCTTCGCGTCGGGGCGCACGCCGGAAGCGCCGTTGGCGAGCAGCAGCAGGGTGTCGTTGGTGGAGGTGTCGCCATCGACGGAGAGCCGGTTGTAGCTACTCTCGACCGCTCGGCGCAACATGCGGCGCAGCATGGCGGCGGGAATCTGGGCGTCGGTTAGGATGAAGCCGAGCGTGGTGGCCATGCGCGGATGGATCATGCCGGAGCCTTTGGTCATGCCGGCGATGCGCACGGTGCCGCGCCGCAGCTTGACCTCGCCGAAGGCTTCTTTGGGGACCAGGTCGGTGGTCATGATGGCGCGCGCCACGCTGCCGAAGGCGTCTTCGCGCAGGCAGGAGACCAGGTGGGGCAGGGCGTTGACGATCAGCTTGGAATCCAGTTCGACGCCGATCACGCCGGTGGACGCGGGCAGCACCTGGGCGACCGGCAGGCGCAGCAGGCGCGCGGCGGACCGGCAGCAGGCGAGCGCGGCGGCGTCACCTGTGCGGGTGGCGCAGTTGGCGTTGCCCGCATTCACCAGGATGGCGCCCACCGCGCCGCGCGAGGTGGCCAAGTGGCGGCGGGAGAGCTTCACCGGCGCGGCCTGCACGCGGTTTTGTGTGAACACGCCAGCGGCTGCGGCCGGCAGGCCGGAGACGATCAGGCCCAGGTCGTCCTTCTCGGCTTGGCGAATGCCCGCATAGGTGGCGGCGTAACGGTAGCCCAGCGGCAGATCCACTCTACGATTCTCCCAGAATGTCGCCGCCGGTGAGGCGCTGGCCATTGGCGAAGGCTTCGGCGGGGATTTTGTTGCGGCCTTCGAGTTGGACTTCGATCAGCTCCAGGGCGCCCTCGCCACAGACAGCGCGCAGGGGATGGAGTAGCAGGCGGCCGGGGTCGCCGTGCTCGTTCGCGGCCACTCGCGATTTCCAGATGTGCAATTGGTGGCCGCGAAAGCGCGTATAGGCTCCCGGCCAGGGTTGGAATCCGCGCACGCGATTGTGGATGGCCTGCGCGGGCTGACGCCAGTCGATGAGACCGTCCTCCTTCTTCAGCAGCGGCGCATAGGTGGCTTGGGCGGGATCTTGCTTTTGGGGCGCGATGGCGGCGATGTTGGCCAGGGTTTCGATGAGAAGCGCGGCTCCCATCACGGAAAGGCGCGCGCCTAATTCCACCGCGGTTTCCTCGTGCCCGATTTCCGTTTCCGCTTTCAGCAGCATGTCGCCGGTATCGAGTCCGGCGTCGATTCGCATCGTCGTGACGCCCGTATTGGTTTCGCCATTGGCTATGGCCCACTGTACCGGTCCCGCGCCGCGGTATTTGGGCAGCAGCGAGGCATGCACGTTGATGATGCCGTGCGGCGGGATATCGATTATGGACTGCGGAATGATCTGGCCGTAGCCGACCACGATCATCGCGTCGGGCGCGAGCGCGGCGAGGGCTGCGACGGCTTCGGGACGGCGGATGCGCTCCGGTTGGTAGACGGGGAGGGCATGGCGCAGCGCGGCTTCTTTCACGGGGGAGGCGGTGAGTTGCCCGCCTCGTCCACGGGGGCGGTCGGGCTGGGTGACGACGCCGATTACGTCATGGTTGGCGGCGACCAGGGCTTCCAGGGTGGGAACGGCGAAAGCGGGTGTGCCTAGAAAGATTACGCGCATTGGTTAGAGGGCGGCCTGGGAGGCCGCCGCAGGCTGAGAGCCTGCCCCACGAAAATCAGTCCCATTCTCCGGCTTTGACCAGCTTGCGCACTTTGCGGCGGATCAAATCGCGCTTCAGGGCGCTGATGTGGCTGATGTACAGCTTGCCGTGCAGGTGGTCGGTTTCGTGTAGAAAGGCGCGCGCCAGCAGGTCTTCGCCGGTCTTCTCGAAGAACTCGCCCTTGGCGTCCTGGGCGCGCAACGTGACGCGCTTGGCGCGTTTGACCTGCTCGCGGAATGTGGGAATGCTCAGGCAACCCTCTTCGCCTACCTGCTTGCCCTCCACGCGCACAATCTGCGGATTGATGAGCACGATCTTGTCTGCCGGATTCTCCGCGTTAGAAATGTCGATGACGCTGATCTTGCGAGAGAAGCCGATCTGCGGCGCCGCCAGCCCGACCCCTTTGGCGGCGTACATGGATTCGAACATGTCTTCGAGGAACTGTTCGAGTTCCGGGGTGCCGAAATCGGTGACCTCGTCCGCTTCGCGCTCCAGCACCGGGTCGCCGTACTTTACGATTGGATACACCATAATTCAGAAATCCCGCACCTGAGTGAGATAGCCTTCAAAATTGCGCTTGGTTTCGCCGAGCGAATCGCCGCCGAACTTCTCCAGGAAAGCCTGCGCCAGCACCAGTGCCACCATGGCCTCCGCGATCACGCCCGCGGCAGGCACCACGCACACATCCGACCGCTCATAGGCGGCCAGGGCCGGCTCGCGGGTGACCAAGTCGACCGATTCGAGCGGGCGGCGCAGGGTGGAGATGGGCTTCAGGAATCCGCGCACCAGCAAGTCCTCGCCGTTGGTGATGCCACCCTCCAGGCCGCCGGCGCGATTGGCTCCGCGCGTGAAATGGCGCGCCTGGCGATCATAGTGGATGGTGTCCTGCACGGCGGAGCCGAAGCTGGTGGCGTTCTCCGCCGCGAAGCCCAGCTCGACGCCTTTCACCGCTTGAATGGAAACGATGGCCTGCGCCAGGCGCCCATCCAGGCGCGCGTCCCAGGTGGTGTGCGATCCCAGGCCGGGGGGCACGCCGTGTGCGATCACTTCGAACACGCCGCCCACGGTGTCGCCGGTGCGATAGGCCTGGTCCACGACTTCTTTCATGCGCTGTTCGGTTGCGGCATCCACGCAGCCGAGCAGAACCTCGGTCTTGGCGCGCATGGCCGCGACTTCGTCCCATGCGGCGGTTCGTTCGAGCCGCACGCTACCGACGGCAATCGCGTGGCTGGCGAGATCGATGCCGAACTGGATCAGCAAGGCTTTGGCAACCGCGCCGATGGCCACGCGGGCTGTGGTTTCGCGAGCGCTGGCGCGCTCCAGGATGTAGCGCGCATCGGCGAAATTGTACTTGATGGCGCCGGCCAGATCGGCGTGGCCGGGGCGGGGGCGGGTGACGGGCTTGCGCTTGTCTTCGGCGCCATCCGAATCTTCCACGGGATTCTCGACGGGCAGCGCCTCGGTCCAGTTTTGCCAGTCCCGGTTGCGTATGAGAATGGCGACGGGCGAGCCGATGGTATGGGAGTGGCGGACGCCGGACACAATCTCGGCGTGATCGTGTTCGATCTTCATGCGTCCGCCGCGGCCATAGCCCTGCTGGCGGCGCCAAAGCTCGTGATTTACGGTGTCGAGGGAGACCGGCACTCCGGCGGGAAGTCCGGTGAGCGTGGCCACCAGGCACTCGCCATGCGACTCCCCGGCGGTTTCAAATCGCAGCATTGCCGAGAGTTTTCATGGTAACAGTTTGGCGCGGTTGGCGGGGCGAGCGGGGCTTGTTCCGCGGTGCCGAAACCGCTCCCTGACGGTCGCGGCTCGGTAAAGCGGGTAAAATCAGCCTTACGCGTAGCGGCCGCGGATCGAGTTCCAGCGCACCCGCCACGGATCCAAGAACCCGAGCAGTCCGCTCCACGCGCTAACCTTGGTGCCCGCGACGTCGTTCCACGGCACAGGCACTTCGACTTCGCGGTAACCCAGGCGCCGCCCGATGAATAGCACCTCCACATCGAAGCCGAGCCCGTCCAGCAACTGCCGCCGGAAGATCTCGCTGGCGGCGCGGGTTTCGAACAGCTTGAAGCCGCACTGGGTATCGTGGAACGGCAGGCCGGTCGCCAGGCGCATCAACAGGTTGAAAACCCGCCCGATGTTTTCGCGGAAAAACGATTGGTGCACGCCGATCAGGCGCCGGTCGAGCGCGCGCGATCCCACGGCCACCTGCGCGCCATCCCGCTCGATGGCCTGGCACAGCGTGTCCAGTGCTTCGATGGGGGTGGAAAGGTCGGCATCGCTGTAGAGCGCCCATTCGCCGCGGCACTCCAGCATGCCGTGGCGCACGGCGTAGCCCTTGCCGCGATTGCCCGGATTGCGGAGCACGCGCAGGTCCGGGAACTCGGCGTGGGCCTGCTCGGCCACCTGCACGGTGCCATCGGTGGACCCATCGTCCACCACTATAATCTCGGCGAACGGCCAGCCGCCGCGCCGCAGATAGGCGATTATCAGCCGTAACGTGGCGGGCAAGCGCTTCTCTTCGTTGTAGGCTGGAATGATAATGGAGATTGATCGGGTCAAGGAAGACTTATAATACCTAAATTCCCTTAGGAGAACGATTTGTCCCTGGAAGACGAGCTATTGGAGCAACGCCTGGAGCGGATTCGCGAGATCGAGGCGCTAGGTTTCCGGCCTTACGGCCAGCGTTTCGAATTCAGCCACACGATCCCCGCCATCCTGGCCGAGTATGCCGCGAAGACCGCGGAAGAACTTGCCAGCCCGGTGCGCGTGCGCATCGCCGGACGAGTGCAAACCTTGCGCCGCATGGGCAAGGCCGGTTTCGCGCATCTGGCGCAGGCGGGCGAGCGCCTGCAGATCTACATCAAGAAGGACGCTATCCCCGAGCGCGATTTCGCCATCTACCAGTTGATCGATGTGGGCGACATCATTGGCGTGGAAGGCTACCTGTTCCGCACGCGTACTGGCGAGTTGAGCGTACACGTCGAGCACCTGGAATACCTGGCGAAAACGCTGCTCTCGATGCCCGAGAAATGGCACGGCCTGGAAGATGTGGAAACGCGCTACCGGCAGCGCTACCTGGATCTGATCGCGAACCCGGAAGTGCGCAAGGTCTTCCTGACGCGCAGCCGCATTATCTCTTCGCTGCGCCGCCAACTGGAGAGCCACGACTTCGTGGAAGTGGAAACGCCCATGATGCAGCCGCTTTATGGCGGCGCGGCGGCGCGTCCGTTCGTCACGCATCACAACACGCTGGACATCGACCTGTACCTGCGGATCGCGCCGGAGTTGTACCTGAAGCGGCTGCTGGTGGGCGGGTTGGAGCGGGTCTACGAGATCAATCGCAACTTCCGCAACGAAGGGCTGTCCACGCAGCACAACCCGGAGTTCACCATGCTGGAGTTTTACCAGGCTTACACCGACTACCGGGGTATGATCGATCTTTCGGCGGAGCTGTTTGCGCAAGTGGCGCGCGACGCGACCGGCGGCGTGGAAGTTGAGTACCTGGGCAACAAGCTGAACTTCGGGAGCCTGCAGCGATTTACGATGCGCGACGCGATCGTGGAATTCTGGCGGGGCGACGGGCGGCCCACGGCCGAGCAGGTGCGCGACCCCGCATGGCTGCTGAGCAACTCCGGGAAGGTCAC
>JBEKPZ010000375.1:0-6860 GCA_049520215.1 Bryobacteraceae bacterium
TCGAAGTCTCGCGCCTTGGTCACCGCCAGCACCGGCCCGAAGATTTCCTCCTGGAAAATGCGCGCCTTGGCGTCCACATCCGCGATGACCGTGGGCGACACGAAGTAGCCCTCTGCTGGCGCCGCTACGTTTGTCGGCAGCAGCCGCCCCTCTTGCTTGCCGGTCTCGATATATTGCAGAATCGTCCGCCGCGCGCCCTCGCTGATCACCGGCCCCATATAGTTTTCGGGCTTTTCGGCATCGCCCACATTAATCTTGGAAACGCGCGCTTGCAACTTTTCCAGGAACGCATCGTAGACTTTGGCATCCACAATTGCGCGCGAGCAAGCCGAGCACTTCTGCCCCGAGTATCCGAATGCCGAGACCGCCACGCCTTCCACGGCCTTGTCCAGATCGCAATCCGCGTCCACCACGATGGCGTCTTTACCGCCCATCTCGGCGATCACGCGCTTAATCCAGATCTGGCCCGGGTGCGCCTTGGCCGCCAGTTCGTTGATGCGCAGGCCCACATCGCGCGAGCCGGTGAAGGCCACAAAGCGGGTCTTGGGATGCTCGACGATGGTGTCGCCGACCGCCGCGCCGCTGCCAGTGAGCAGACAGAAGGACTGTTCCGGGAAGCCCGCTTCCAGCAGCACCTCGGCGAACTTCGCCCCGATGGTGGGAGTCTCGCTGGACGGCTTGACGATGGCCGTGTTGCCCGCCACCAGCGCAGCCACGGTCATCCCCACCATGATAGCCAGGGGGAAGTTCCACGGCGGAATGATGACGCCGACTCCCAGCGGCAGATAGTACAATTCGCCGCGCTCGCCGGGGAGTTGCACCGCGGGCGGTTGTGGACCGCTGAGCCGCTGCATCTCACGCGCGTAGTACTCGCAGAAATCGACCGCTTCGGAGACATCCGCGTCCGCTTCCGGCCAGGTCTTGCCGGCCTCCAGGACCAGCCAGGCGTCGAACTCCAGCTTGCGGCGGCGGATGATATCGGACGCGCGCAAAAGGAGCCGAATACGCTCTTCGGCCGGCGTGGCGGACCACTCGGAGAAATAAGCGTATGCCGAATCCACCGCGCGCCGCGCCAGTTCGGTAGTGGCCCGATGGTGCACGCCGATTACCTCCCGCGGGTTTGAGGGGTTTACCGAGCGCAGCAAATCGCCGGTCTTCAGCCGCTCGCCGCCGATCGCCAGATGGTACTCGCGGCCGAGCTGCGCGCGCACCTTGGCGAGCGCCTCGTCCAGGGCTAGCCGGTTTGCGGGTGTCGAGAAATCGGTGTAGGGTTCGTTGTGAAATGCCGGCAGTTTTTCCATAATTCCATGTTAACCAAAAGCTCTCATCCGGCGGCTGCTGAGACGGTCACTCCGCGCGGAGCGACCCGCACCGGAAGGACTGTAGCGCCCTCGCGCTCGATGGCCTCGGACACGCGCGATTTCGCGCCGCGCTTCACTAGAAAGAAGACGCATCCTCCACCGCCGGCTCCGCAGACCTTGGCGCCCACGGCGCCGGCCGGCCGCGTCACCTCGACCAACCGGTCGATCAGGGGCGTGGTAATTCCCGGGGCATTCTTCTTGCGGTTGGCCCACTCCTGCCGCAGCAAGCGCGCTACTTCGTCCCAATCCGGTTTTTCGAGCGCCTGGCGCATGCCGCGCGCGATCTGCGCGATGCGGTCGAAATTGCGGTGCACGGCGCGGTCGCCATCGATGTGCGCCTTCATGACCTCCCAGTTGTTGATGCCGGAATTGCGCGGCTCGCCGGTATAGGCCAGGACCACGCGTTCGTTGAGATCTTCCAGATCCACCGCCACGGGCTTGCGCACGACGCCCGCTTCGGTCAGTTCGATGGCGCTGACGCCGCCGTACATGGCCGGATAGTAGTCCTGGCAGCCGGTGGGCACGCGGATGATCTGGGCCTCGATATTCTGGGCGATCTCGCGCAGCTTTTCGAGCTTGTAGCCCGCGCGGGTGAGTTTGTTGAACGCGGCGGCCAGCGCAATGATGAGCGTGGACGATCCGGAGATGCCGGCTCCCGCAGGGGCTTCGGAATGGGTGACCAGGTCGAGTCCGGTGGCCGGCGCGAAGTACCGCACCACATAGGCGGCCAGCGGCAGCTTGTAACGCTTTGCGGCGCGCAATGCGGCCAGCGATTCGAACTCTTCGTGGGCGTCGAGATCGCGCGACCGCAGCGTGATGCGGGCATCCGCGCGCGTTTCGAGCGTGCAACTGGCATAGCGGTCCACGGCGAAGTTCACCGTGACCGGGGCGGCGTGGAACAGGTACAGCGGCCAGATGTCGATGGTGCCGCCGGCCATGTCCACGCGGCAGGGAGCCTTAGCAGTTATCTTCATGCGAATGGAAAGGACTACTATATATCGGGGCGGGTGGTGCTGTGGGGCAGGCCCCCGGCCTGCGGCGGCCTCTCAGGCCGCTCTCCTTCGTGTGCAAAGATCTCGACATTTTCGGGGTGAAGAGCGGGGCCGGGGGCCCCGCGCAGGCCGAGGGCCTGCCCCACAATCTGCGCCGCCGGCGGCCCAAAAGCGCGGGTGGATATACTGAAGAGATGGGCTTCCACCTGACGGTCAACTACAGTCCCAAGGGCGATCAGGCCACCGCCATCGAAGAGCTGGTGCGCGGCGTGCGCGATGGCGAGGCGCACCAGGTGTTGCTGGGGGTGACCGGCTCCGGCAAGACCTTCACCATGGCCAAGGTCATCGAGGCCATCGGGCGCCCCTCGTTGATCTTGGCGCACAACAAGACTCTGGCCGCGCAGCTCTACCACGAATTCAAATCGTACTTTCCGGAAAACGCGGTGGAGTACTTTGTCAGTTACTACGACTACTATCAGCCGGAAGCGTATATTCCATCGAGCGACGTTTACATCGAGAAGGAAGCCACCGTCAACGACGAACTGGATAAGCTGCGCCTCTCCGCCACACGCTCGCTGTTCGAACGCCGCGACTGCGTGATCGTGGCCAGCGTGAGCTGCATCTACGGCCTGGGCTCGCCCGAAGCCTACTACGGCATGCTGCTGATGCTCGAAAAAGGGCAGAAGATTTCGCGCAACCAGATCGTTTCGCGCCTGGTGGATATTCTCTACGACCGCAACGACATGGACTTCCGCCGCGGCACGTTCCGGGTGCGCGGCGACGTGATCGAAGTCTATCCCACTTACGAAGACTACGCCTACCGCATCGAGATGTTCGGAGACGAGATTGAGAGCCTCTCGCAGATCGACCCGCTGCTGGGGCAAGTGCGGCAGACCTACCAGCGGCTGCCCATCTATCCCAAGACGCACTACGTCATGTCGGACGAGACCCGCGACTCGGCCATGGCCAGCATCGTGACGGAGTTGGACTGGTGGCACAAGGAACTGGAGAAGCAGGGCAAGCTGATCGAGGCGCAGCGCCTGTGGCAGCGCACCATGTTCGACCTGGAAATGATGAAGGAGATCGGCTACTGCCACGGCATCGAGAATTATTCGCGCCATTTCTCCGGGCGGCTGCCGGGCGAGGCGCCTCCCACGCTGCTCGATTACCTGCCGCACGATTCGCTGATCCTGATCGACGAAAGCCACCAGACCATCCCGCAATTGCACGGCATGTATCACGGCGACCGCTCACGCAAGGAAGTGCTGGTGTCGCACGGATTCCGTATGCCCAGCGCGCTCGACAACCGCCCGCTGACGTTCGAAGAGTTCGAGCACAGGGTCAATCAGGTGGTGTATGTTTCGGCGACGCCCGGCCCGTATGAGCTGACCAAGGCGGCCGGCGTGGTGGTGGAGCAGATCATTCGTCCGACCGGCCTGCTGGATCCGGAGGTCGAGATCCGTCCGGTGAAGGGACAGGTAGACGATCTATTGGGCCAAATCCGGCGGCGGGTGGAGAACAACCAGCGCGTGCTGGTGACCACGTTGACCAAGCGCATGGCCGAAGACCTGGCGGAATATTACTCGGAAGTGGGCGTGCGCTGCCGCTATCTGCATTCCGAAGTGAGCACGCTCGACCGCATCAAAATTCTGCGCGACCTGCGGCGCGGCGAGTTCGACGTGCTGATCGGGATCAACCTGCTGCGCGAAGGGCTGGACTTGCCGGAAGTGTCGCTGGTGGCGATTCTGGACGCCGACAAAGAAGGCTTCCTGCGTTCGAGCGGCTCGCTGATTCAGACCATGGGGCGCGCGGCGCGGCACGTGGAAGGGCGCGCCATTTTGTATGCGGACGTGATGACCGACAGCATGCGCAAAGCCATCGAGGAGACGACGCGGCGCCGGCGCACGCAGCAGGAATACAACGAGCGCAACGGCATCACGCCGCAATCGATTATCAAGCCGATCGATATGAGCCTGGTGGCGATTGCGGAAGCCGATTACGTGACGGTGCCGCTGGAATCCGACGATGAGATCGAGAGTATGACGCCGCAGCAGCGCGACCACTTATTAGGTGAGTTGGAAGAACGCATGCGGGAGGCGGCGCGCAAGTTCGAGTTCGAGAAGGCGGCGCAGATTCGAGATAAGTTGAAGGCGCTGCGGGCGAGTTCGGTGGAGGGGATCGGCGCGACGGCGAGTTAAGCCTAGCTGCCAGCGTCGCTGGGGATGGGGAACGCTTCCCGAAGCAGGTTGCAATCCGCGGATTACGCGTCCGTCGAGGCCGGCGTCAGCCTGGAATCTGACTCGCATGAGGCGTCCGCTGTAGCTTCGCTATCAATTCTGCGTTCGTCCGCCTCGATTGCTGGTGTTGCGATTCAGCGATGCGCTGTCCTTCCGTAAGGCAGGCGCCTCTTTCTGGGTCCCCAAGTAAAACACGCACAGCGCCGGCGCAAACTGATGGAATTGCGCTCCATGGGCCTTGTTGTGGGGCGCGCAACCGGCCGGCGCCCCAAGACGTCCGAGGGAAAGAATATTCGGTTATCAAAGAGCGACTGGGTGCGTCGGAGCCCCACCTGATTTAATCATAGCTGGCGCGGACCTGGAAGCAGCCATGCCTGGGAGATTCGCCGTTAGTAAGTGTTGTCGCTAGTGCAAGGTGCGGGTCCACAGTTTATTTTTGGACCTTGTGACTGGAACATGGAGATGCCCGCGATGCCGGCGGCGCCGGCGTGACGGTGCCGCTCGAATCCGACGACGAGATCGAGAGCATGACGCCGCACCTTCCGACTCGCCCAAGGCCGCGCGCAAGTTCGAGTTCGAGAAGGCGGCGCAGATTCGGGATAAGCTGAAGGCGCTGCGGGCGAGTTCGGTGGAGGGCATCACGGCCGCGGCTGGCAACTCTTGACGTCCACCGCCTCAGCGGTGACGGTCTGAATCTCAATCTGGACCGGTATGGATAAGGGTCGCGCGTAGTATGAATCGAAGTCTCTGGTTGCGAGTGCGACGGAACGGGAGGGCGTTAGAGTAAGATGACCAGCGATACCTTTGCCGTCCGAGCGCCTAGTAACATCCAGGGATCTCGCTACGTGTCCAGCAGGAAAGCGTAACCTGGCCCAATTGTCGTCCGCCTCGGACTCCCAATTGGGCTGGTACCAACCGTCGCCCAGCCTGGCTGCCCCGAAGCCGAGCGGAAACGAGAGCACAGGTTCCGCCAGCCCGTCTTCGTACAGCCTAGCATCGGCCGCCAACGGTACCGGTAAATGTTCCTTGTCCATAGGCCCAAACAGCTCGATTCCGAAGACGCCATCCGAAGGAGCCTCAGAGCTGGCGAGGCAATAGGTTTTCTTATCCTTCGCAGGCCAGATGAAGCGAATCGCCGAAAACGGACTCTGGGGCAGGTTGAGCCGCAAAATTCGCACCCGACTTGGGTGAAAATACGAGTCAATTGATTTTTCCGGAATCTGAAAGACCTTGTGCGGAAAGTCTTCCGGATACTCCTTCGGAAACAAGGTAGTCGGAAAGACGCCAACCGCGCGAGTTTCCGTGGATAACCATTTGTCGGGATTCCGAAGAGCGGGCCAGGGATTCTTAGTGGCGCCGCATGCGCAAACGGAATTGGCTCTCGGGACAGGATTGTTAAATATTTCCTTCAGCTGTTGCCCTGAAAAGGCCGCTGCATTGAGCAGCCGGCAGGTCGCACGGACTTCTATGCGATGGAATGCCGGGCTCAGGGCGGGAAAATACTGCGTCACTCTGATGCCCTGCATTGTGAAGCCGGCCTTCTTGACAATCACTGAACCAATGGGTATCCACGGACCGCCATCCAAGCTGCCCTCCAGGTCGGCGAGGAACAGGAACGCACCGCCGAGCGACATAACTTGACTGGCTCCAAACCAGATATCGGGAGGGTCGGACAAAAGGCCAATAGACGGGAGCGTGATCTCTATTCGATTCGCCGCCCGGTTTGCCAAGATCGCCAGGTCGCCGGTAGGATTGCCACGTAGCTCGGATCGCAGTCTCTCGAGCAAACGATCCCAACTCGGATCTAACTTTTCGGGATCTGAACGAGTGGCAATTAGTTGCTGGAGAATCCACCGAATCCGCGCATCCTCGCTGCGCAGCCTCTGCCAACGGACGAAAACAACGACCAGGGACAACAGCACGGCCGCAGAGAGCATCGCAGCGACTAGAGCCGCGCGATGCCGCCTTCCGGCTCGCGCGAGCTTGATCACCGGCCCAGGGCGCCGGGCCAGGACAGGCTCGTCCCGCAGGAAGCGTTGCAGGTCGTCTCTCAACTCAGCGGCAGAACCATAGCGCCGCTCAGGATCCCGTTCCAGACACTTCATCAGGACCGTTTCCAGATCCCGCGGGACCGCAGAGTTTCTTGCGCTGGCCGCCAGGGGCAGCCGCATGCTTACCGCCGTGATGTAGGCTTCCTCACTCGCGCCAGAATACGGCACGTCCAGTGTAACGGCTTCATACAGCGACACGCCCAAAGACCAAATGTCGGT
>JBEKPZ010000376.1:0-12189 GCA_049520215.1 Bryobacteraceae bacterium
CTGGAAAACACGCGCGTGGAACTGGACCGCGGCTTTATCAAAGTCGATCCATATCAGCAGACCGGCGAGCCAGGCGTGTACGCCATCGGCGACGTAGTGGCGGGCACGCCGCAACTGGCGCACGTGGCGACCATGGAGGGCATGATCGCGGTGGCGCATGCCGCGGGCAAACCGGCCACGCCCATCAATCGCAACCGCATCCCCGGCTGCACCTACACCGAGCCGGGTATCGGCAGCGTGGGACTGACGGAAGCCCAGGCCCGCGCGCAAGGTTATCAGGTGAAGATCGGCAAGTTCCCGTTCGCCGGCAATAGCCGCGCCAGCATCCTCGATAGCCACGGCGGATTCATCAAGGTGGTGGCCGACGAGAAGTTCGGCGAAATCCTGGGCGTGCACATCATCGGCCCGGAAGCCTTCGAACTGATCGCCGAATCGGTAGCGGCCATGGAATCGGAAGCCACGGTGGAGACCATCATGCACACCATCCATCCGCACCCCACCCTTTCCGAAATGATGGGCGAAGGCTTCAACGCCGTCTACGGTCTGGCCATCAATGCTTAAGTGCGAATGGCGCGAACCGGGGCTCATCGAGTACGGTGCCGCGTTCGATTGGCAGCAGCGGCTGGTGGCTGAGCGCCAGGCCGGCGCCATCCCCGACCAACTCCTCCTGCTGGAGCACCCCCACACCATCACCATGGGACGCAACGGTCACATGGAGAACCTCCTGGCCGGCGAGGAGATCCTGACCCGCGCCGGCATCGCTTTCCATCTCACCGACCGCGGCGGCGACGTCACCTATCACGGGCCGGGGCAGATCGTCGGCTATCCCATCCTGGACCTGCGCGAGACCTGCGCGAGTGGAAGCGCGACGTGGGCGCGTACGTCCGGGCCATCGAACAGACCTTAATCGATACGCTCGCGGATTTCGGCATCCAGGCGGGCCGCATTCCGAAATGTACGGGCGTTTGGGTGGACGGGGCCAAAATCGGCGCGATCGGCGTGCACATCAGCCGATGGGTCACCTCGCACGGTTTCGCGCTCAACGTCTCCACCGACCTGCGCTATTTTGAGTACATTGTTCCTTGCGGCCTCACCAAGCCGGTGACTTCCATGGCGCAGTTGGGCTGTGGCGCTTCGTGGGCCGAGGTTGCCGAGAGCCTGGCCGCGCACTTTGGCCGCGTATTTGAACGTGACATAGAGAGGATTCGAAATGACAGACGTAGTGATGCCCCAGATGGGCGAGAGCATCGTGGAAGGGACGCTGACCAAGTGGCTGAAGAAGCCCGGCGACCATGTGGAGCGGGACGAGCCGCTGTTTGAGATTTCGACCGACAAGGTAGATACGGAAATCCCGTCGCCGGCCGCCGGAACGCTGTCCGAAGTTCTGGTCGAGGAGGGAAAGACAGTCGGAATCGCCACCGTGGTGGCCCGCATCGACGAAGGCGGCGGGGCTGCTGCTGCTCCCACCCAACCTGTTGCTGAGCCGGTAGGGCGGGACTCCAGTCCTGCGGCCGACGTCCACGTCGGCCCTCCCCCTCCGCCGCCTGTTGAAGAACCCGCTGAAGAACCCGCCGAACCTGCCGGTCCCCTCTCACCGCTGGTGCGCCGCATGGCGCGGGAATATTCCATCGACCTGAGCAAGGTGAAGGGCACCGGAGCGGGCGGCCGCATCACGAAACAGGACATGGAAGGGCACATCGCTCGCCAGCAAGCGCAGCAAGCGCCCGCGCCTCCTCCACCGCCACCACCAGTCGCAGCCGCGCCACTACCACCGCCTCCCGTCGAAGCGCCGGCTCCGCTGCCGGCCGCCACACAAGCTAAAACGCGCATCGAGCCGATGAGCACCATGCGCATCCGCATCGCCGAACACATGGTCGCCAGCCGCCGCACCTCGGCGCACGTCACCACCATACATAAGGTGGACATGACCAAAGTGGCCCGCATGCGCGATCGCCACAAGGCCGATTTCCAGTCGAACTACGGCCTGTCGCTCACCTACCTGCCGTTCGTGGTGCGCGCCACCGTAGTCGGTCTGCGCACCTATCCGCTGCTGAACGCCGCTATCGAGGGCAACAACATCATCCATCACAATGAGGTCAACATTGGCATCGCGGTGGCACTCGAAAACGGGCTGATCGTGCCGGTGATTCGTCAGGCGGATGAGAAGAACGTGTTGGGCTTGCAGCGCTCCATCGTGGATCTGGCGACACGCGCCCGTTCGCGGCAGCTCAAACCCGACGAAGTCCAGGGCGGGACATTCTCCATCACCAATTTCGGCGGCTTCGGCAGCGTCATCGCGACCCCCATCATCAACCAGCCGCAGGTGGCCATCCTGGGCGTGGGAGCGGTGGAGAAAACGCCGGTGGTGGTCGACGATGCCATTGCCATCCGCTCCGTCATGTACCTGTCGCTGAGCTTCGATCACCGGCTGATCGACGGCGCGCTGGCCGACCAGTTCACGGCGAAAGTGAAGCAGGTTCTGGAAAACTGGTCGGAAGAGGTGCTGTAAACCGGGAGCTGATGCGAAGCCCTCTCCCGCGCCTGTTCGCCTGCACGAGGCCGAGATCACGGAACTGTGCCGCCGTTATCAAAGCAAGGAGCTATCCCTTCGGATCGGCGGCGCGCGGGGAGACGGGGCCGGATAGCGACATCGACCTTTTGGTCGAGTTTCTGCCTGGAGCGAATGTCAGCCTGTTGCGCCATTTCGCAGCCGAGCGCGAGTTGAGCGAGCTTCTGCGCCGCAAGGTGGATCTGGTTTCCAAACGCGCTTTGCGAGAGCCGCTCCGGACAGAAATCATTCCGCAAGCGCGGCTGCTTTATGAGGCCTGACGGGCTTCTCCTTGAAGACATTGTGGCCGCGGCGGATGCCATTGCGGAGTTCATAGCAGGCTACACGGCAGAGACCCTTGCGAGCATTCCATTGGTGCGCGGCGTTGAACGCCCGGCGGGTCGCATTGCCCGCCGTTCCTTGCGCTACGCCGCACCAGAGAGCGCCAATGGAGCCCCAGCGGCCGCAGGAATAGCTCCTGGCACCCTAACGCTGAGCCAGAGTTCGTTACGCTCGTGCGGATCGAGACCTGCAATGATCTCACGATGTCGCCCGTCATTTTTCGGGCGGTTTCCTATGCACTTCGCCTTGGCCACATGCACAACCGTCGCACGGCTGTACAGGGACGCCACATCGGGATCGTCTACGTTCATTACGATACAGACCGCTCCGCGAGCGAAGGCGGCAGTGACCGCGCGGGCAAGACGTTTTGGTCGTCCCAGGAGAAACTACCGGTCCGTAGCGGTCGACTCGACCCCGCCCCGCCGAGCGCTACGTGGGGTCGCAGAACACAACGTCGCCCGGCCCCGCACGCTGGACTAGGGGCTGGAAATCGCCGGCGGCCAATCGAATGTCCTTCCGTCGCAAAGCCCGCGCGGCGCTCCGAAGGAGGTGGTCCCGGTAGACGGGCTCTGGCGTTCGGTCGCCTCCCCCGAACGGCACGTTAAACTGCCCGCTCCTATTGGTTCTGTGGAGTCCTCCAAAACAAGTTCTGTTTAGGTATATGAAGCGGGTCGCCCGCTCCACCGGTGCCGTCGGCTGCCACTCCCTAACCGCGTAGTACGTTTGCCTGTCGACCCGTCAGGGCCGCCAGCGCTTCTTCGATTCTCGCACTGTGATGGGCGACCTGCTCGTAAACCTCGATGAGACCATCGTTGAGGTCCCCAAGTAATGCAGCTTCAGATGCAACCGCGAAAAACACAGAGCCTGACCCAAGAAACGGCTCGATAAATCGTCCACTGAGAACCGTGTAGTGTTCCGCCTGTCAATGGGCGCCTCCCATGAGGCCAATGGCGAACGTCTCAAGGATTGAACCGGATGGTCTCTGTGCTATCGACACGAGAGAGTTGATTAGCACTAACGGCACCACGGCACTCTCGTAGCGATAACTCAAGAGCTTTGACAACACACGGGCTGATTGCTCGAAGCCCAGAAGATCTCCGACAGTGGGATCAAGCAAGAAGTCTCCCGTCGGAACATTGAGCACAATCACATGATCAGGGCCGAGCCGGACGGCCACCTTCGTTCCGTACGAGACGCGATTGCGATAGCCCTGCGGCATCTCGTTACCCGAGATCTCTTCGACGAGAGAACGCACCGATGGCAGAAAGAGTCCCCGGCCCCGGGAAGTGCATCCCTGAATTCATTAAACAGATCCATCATCCCGTTCTTCTCGATACCGACGACGTGCAACGTCAACCCGGCGCCTCTGAGGTGTGTGATCAACGCGCGAATTGGCTGCACCAGTCTGCCCAATTTGGGCGCGCAACAGAAGGGGGCCGTCCTTATGAACAGCGTCCTGGCAACCTCCTCCGCCTCGCCACGGAACTTCCTTATCAGGTCGAATAGCATAAACGTCTCAAGAATGTTCCTGAGATTTGATGCGGTTGACTCGCGACCGAAGTCGTCGGCGACTTCGCATATGCCAAGGTAATCGGAAAGGTAGTGCTGGTGGCCACATGTAGTACACGCGAAACTCATCGCCCGGTTCTTATAAGGCAACTCGAATCGCGCGCCGCGCTGCAAGCAATCCATCGACGGCGGGGCTTCATCAGCAGGCCACGCAGTTAGCCATTCGCGGTACACGAGGAACCCAACCGTGTCGATTAGACCGGTATTGGCCGGGCTGAGTGTAGAATTCACGACTGCTCGCATCGTTTCACGGACTGTAATGCCAGGCATTCTAACACCCGACAACGGTATCGCCGCAGGTTTGTTACCAGAGCTTTCCCTCGAGATCCTTATTTATATCACGCGGATCCGCCATCGGATTCTTGGCGACATTCTCGTAATCATCCATCCGCATCAGCAACGCCGCCGCGGTCACGAACCCCAGGGTCCGTTCACGCCTGATCGGGTTCGGGATCACGGCTTCGGCGCCGTCGATAACGACAACACGACGTATGTCACAATCGGCCGACAGGTCGACGCGGCCTGTGGGCCTAACCAATGGCGTGCCCGCACTGGGGCCAGACGCCTCGAAGCTTTTTATGACGCCTTGCAACTCCGCACGTGTCTTTCGGTGACCCCCAGCTCCTCGGCCGCCTGCTTCTGCGTGATCAATTTCTTCTTCGCCTTCTTCAGGGCCACCAGGCAGTCCCGTTCGGCTTGTGTCATCAGTAGTAGTCCTTGTTCCACCTCCCCAGCCTGGACGGCGTCAACAGGACATTTCTACTTTGCGCAAATAGGACATTATCATTTTGCGCTGACAGGAAATAGGCCTCATCTGAAAATCCACCCCGCGCCGCTATATAATTGTGGACCAGCACTCATCACATGCATCTTCCCCGGACTATCCGCGCGGCAACTTTGCTCGCATTGCCGTGTCTGGCTCAGGCGGTGGACTTCGCCACAGAAGTCCATCCCATCCTGGCGGCGCGTTGTGCTCCCTGCCATAGCGGCACAAAGCCCGCTGCGGGACTTTCGCTCACCAGCCGCGAATTGATGCTCGCCGGCGGCGCGAGCGGTCCGGCGATAGTGCCTGGCGCGAGCGGCGCCAGTCTGCTGATCGAGAAAGTCTCCGGGCAGCGCGGCGCCATCATGCCGGCTTCCGGCGAGCCGCTGACGGCGGCTCAAATCGCCACTTTGCGCGTCTGGATCGACGCGGGCGCGGTGTGGCCGGAGACTGCGCCGATCCCTTCGGGCTGGCTCGCGCCGATCGCACCGAGCCAACCCGATCTGCCCTCAGGCAGCGAACCGCATCCCGTCGATCGTTTCATCGCGGCATACTTCGCCAAGCATGCAATCACCTTCCCGGCCCCCGCATCGGATGCGCGATTCGTCCGGCGCGCCTATTTCGACCTGTGGGGATTACCGCCCACGCCGCCGCAACTGGAAGCCTTCGCGGATAACCGCGACCCCGACAAACGGGCGCGCCTGATCGATATGTTGCTCGGCGATGCGCAGCCCTACGCGGAACAGTGGATCAGTTGGTGGAACGACCTGCTGCGCAACGATCAGGGCGGCGAGTACGCGGGCGAGCGCAAGTCCATCACCGATTGGCTGCTCGGCGCGCTCGCACGCAACCTGCCGTACGACAAGATGATTGCCGCGCTGGTGAATCCGGTGGAGACGAGCCACCCGGACGGTTTCCTGATCGGCGTCAACTGGCGCGGCGATATCAACGCCAGCCAGACGCCTTACATGCAGGCAGCGCAAAACACCGCGCAGATTTTCCTGGGGATCAATCTGAAGTGCGCCTCCTGCCACGACAGTTTCATCAACCGCTACAAGCTGCGCGAGTCGTATGGCATGGCGGCGCTGTTCGCACCCCAGAGCCGTCTGGAGTTGGTGCGTTGCGACGTCAAGACGGGCGCCTACACGGGGCCGCAACTGCTCTATCCCGAGTTGGGCGCGGTGCCGGAGGATGCCCCGCTCGCCGAACGGCACGCTGCCGCCGCGCGATTCTTCACCGACCCGCGCAACGGCCGCGTGGCTCGCACCATCGTCAATCGCTACTGGCAGAAACTATTCGGGCGCGGATTGGTGGAACCCGTGGACGAAATGGATGGCGAGCCATGGAATGCGGACCTGCTCGACTGGCTGGCGTTCGACTTCACGGCGCACGCGAGCGATTTGAAATACCTGCTGCGGCTGCTGATGACTTCGAAGGCGTATCAACTGCCGGCGGCGGTCAGCCCCGAGCAACCCGAGAAGCCGTACGTGTTTCGTGGACCCCAGGTGCGGCGGCTCTCCGCCGAGCAATTCGCCGATACCGTGTCGGCCATCACCGGGGAATGGCGTTTGGTCGAGAAAGGCAAGGCAGCCACTCCGACGCGCGACTGGCAATTCAAGGCGTCGCCACTCGCCCTGGCGATGGGCCGGCCCATTCGCGACCAGGTCTTCACCACGCGCGACAATCGTCCGACCACGTTCCAGGCGCTGGAACTGGCGAACGGCGCCAGCCTGGAGAACATACTGCGGCGGGGCGCGCTGCGATTGCTGGGTCAACTGCCGGCTGCTCCGGAGAACCTGTTCGACAGCGGCAGGCTGCGCAAAGGCGCGGCGGATTTCGATATCGACATCTCCGGCCTGAAGCAATTGTGGCTGCTGGAGCAGGATGCCGGTTCCTACGATCCCACGCGCACCGTGGCGGGCTGGGTCCATGTGGAACTCTTCGGTCCGCAAGGTGTGCAGGACCTTGCCGATCTGGCGCCGGCCACCCTCGCACGGCAGCGGCTGACCTCCAACAAGGAACCCGTCGGGGAGGCGGTCACCATGCTGCCGGGCACGCGCCTGGTGCTTCCGATTGACGGCCTCGGCTACGTACGGATGCGTGGCCGCGTGGCCCTCGATGATCGCTCCCTGCCCGACGATATCGAGGGCGCCGTACGTTTCTTCATTTTCGGGGCGGAGCCCGACCGGGAGCGGCTGGTGCGTGTCTCGGGAGCGCCGCCGGTGCCCGCGCCGCCAGCATTGGCCGGCGTCGATGAGGCGGGCCGCCGGCTATATTTGCAACTTTTCGCGCGCAAACCGAACTCGCAGGAGGCGCGCATCGTAAGGAACTATTTTGCGGGCGGCAAACTTGCGCCAGCGGCTTTGGAGTGGAGTTTATTGCTGCATCCCGAGTGTCAATACTTGTACTAGCGAGTTGCGCGGCGGCCTTCGCCCAAAATGGCGGCGCCGGCGAGACGGTCTACCAGAAGCATTGCGCGCAGTGTCACGACAAAGGGGTGGGGCGCGCGCCGCAACTTCTGGCCTTGAGCCTGTTCACACCCGAACGCGTCCTGGCCACGTTGACCAATGGCAAGATGGCCGAACAGGGCAAGGCGCTGACGCCCGCGGAGGCGCGCGCGGTGGCCCAGTTCGTCACTGGGGGCAAGTCCTTCGGCGCCGAGGAAGCGCCCAAGCAGGGCGCATGCGCCGAACCGGCGCCGGCTTTCGACAAGCCGTTCGCCGGCCCTTATTGGAACGGCTGGGGTGTGGATTCAGCGAACCGCCGCATGCAACCGGCGGCCATGGCAGGCCTGCGCGCGGACCAGGTTCCGCTGTTGAAGCTGAAGTGGGCCTTTGGCTTCCCCGGCGCGGGCAAGGCAAATGCACAGCCCACCGTGGTGGGCGGGCGCATCTTCGCCGGCAGTGACTCGGGCAAGGTCTATTCGCTGGATGCCGCGACCGGCTGCATCTACTGGACGTTCAAAGCCGACCGGGCGGTGCGCAGCGCCATCAGCATCGGGCCGGTGGGCGCGATGTGGGTGGCATATTTCGGCGATCAACATGCGCAAGCCTATGCGGTGGATGCCGCCACTGGCGTGCTGCTGTGGAAGGTACACGTGGATGAGCATCCCGCCGCTATGATCACCGGCGCTCCGGCGCTCTACGACGGCCGGCTGTATGTGCCGGATTCCTCGTACGAGGAGGTCACCGGCCCCGGCCCGAAATATGAATGCTGCAAATTCCGAGGCGCAGTAACGGCGCTGGATGCGGCTACTGGCAAGCAGATCTGGAAGAGCTACACCATCGCGGAAGAGCCCCATCCGACGCGCAAGAGCAAACAAGGCACGCAGCTTTGGGGACCGTCGGGCGCGGGCGTGTGGTCGTCGCCCACTATCGATCCCAAGAGGCACGCCGTCTATGTGACCACCGGCGATGCCTACTCGGATCCGCCCGCTAGCACCAGCGATGCGTTCCTGGCATTCGATATGGATACCGGGAAACTGCTTTGGTCGCGCCAGATGACCGCGGGTGATGCATACCTCGTCGGCTGTCCCGCTGGCGACAATTGCCCGGAAACAACGGGTCCCGACTTCGATTTTGGCTGCTCGCCGAACCTGGTGGATCTGCCCAACGGCAAGCGCGCGCTGGTGGCCGGGCAGAAGTCCGGCATGGTGCATGCGCTCGATCCGGATGAGCAGGGCGAGGTGTTGTGGAGCGTGCGCGTGGGCAAGGGCGGCCCGCTCGGCGGAGTGCAATGGGGCAACGCGTCGGACGGCCAGAATGTCTACGTGGCCGTCTCCGATCACTACGCCACAAAGAATGTCAAGGAAGGTGGCGGGATGTTCGCGCTGAAACTAGCAACGGGAGAGCGCGTGTGGTCCACGCCGCCGCCCGGATGCGGCCAGCCGTATTGCAGCCCCGCGCAGTCGGCGGCTGTTACGGTGATCCCGGGCGTGGTCTTCTCGGGATCGTTGGACGGCCACTTGCGGGCCTACGCAACCACCGATGGCCGCATCGTCTGGGACGTGGACACCGCCGTGGAATATCAGTCGGTGAACGGAGTGAAGGCTAAGGGCGGCTCACTCGACGGCCCGGGGCCGACGGTTGTGGGCGGGACGTTGTACGTGAACTCCGGTTATGGGCAGTTCGGAGAGATGCAGGGGAATGTACTGCTGGCATTTTCGGTCGATGGGAAATGATCACGTTCGAAGATGTGCTCAAGATTGCGTCATCGATCGGAAGGGTAGAGGAAAGCACGTCGTACGGCACCCCTGCACTGAAGGTCGGCGGCAAGCTGATGGCGCGTTTGCGTGAAGATGGAGATTCGCTAGTTGTGGGTACGACGTTCGAGGAGCGTCAAGAGATGATGGCGGCTGAGCCGGATACGTACTACATCACCGATCATTATTTGAAATACCCGTGGGTGCTGGTTCGCCTGTCGCGAGTCGATCCCGATGCGCTGCAGGATTTGCTCGGGCGGGCTTGGCGGTTGGCCTCCGCGAGCGCCCACCGCGCCCCTGGGCGCAAACGGCAGGGGCCCAAACCTAGCCGGTAGTAAGATGGAGGCTGCTATGCATGACGATCTTTCCCGCCGCGGCTTTCTGCGCGCCTCAGGATCGGCCGCCCTCGCCGCGCTGGCGGGCTCCGAAGCGCGCCTGCTGGCAAGCGCCACGAAAATCGCGCCGCGGGCCAACAGCCTCATCCTGCTCTGGATGGCCGGGGGCATGGCTCAGACCGAGACCTTTGACCCGAAGCAGTACACGCCGTTTGAACCGGGCATGGAGTCGAAGCGCGTGCTCAGCACCTTTCCCGCGATCGACACCGCGGTCGATAATATCAAGATCTCCGCGGGCCTGGAGCGTATCGCCAAAATCATGGATCGAGGGACGTTGATCCGCTCCCACCGCGTCGGCGATCTGGGCTTCATCCTGCATGCGCGCCATCAGTTTCATTGGCACACCGGATATGCGCCTCCGCAGTCGGTGGCCGCGCCGCACATGGGCGCGATTATCTCACGCACGCTCGGGCCACGGAATCCTGATATCCCCGCGTTCATCGATATTGGCCAGAATCTGGAAATCGGCGGCGAAAGCGACGCGGTGAAGGCGTTTCATACCGCCGGCTTCCTGGGCAGCGAACATGCGCCTTTCCTGATCGCCGATCCCCACGATGCGGTGTCGCGCGTGCGGCCTTCCGAGCACGTCGGCCCGGCCCGCTTCACCAACCGCTACGAGGAATACAAGAAACTGGTGGCCGCCAGTCCGATGGGCCAATATGGCAGCGACTTCCAACGCCAGAGCCTGCTGCGGTCGCTCGACAACGCGCACCGCCTGTTGAGTTCGCCCGCCGCCAAAGCTTTCGACCTGAGCCTGGAGCCCAAGGCCAGCTACGATGTTTACAACACCGGACGCTTCGGGCTGGGTTGCCTGCTGGCGCGCCGCCTGATGGAGTCCGGTGCGCGCTTCATCGAGGTGACCACGGAATACATTCCCTTCCGTTACTGGGACACTCACGAAAACGGGCACAAGCGCGCCATCGGCATGAAGGAAACGATCGACGCGCCGGTGGCGCAGTTGATTCTCGACCTGGAAGCGCGCGGATTACTGGACCGTACCCTGGTGGTGCTGGCCAGCGAATTCGGCCGCGACATGATGACCGAGGGCAAACCCGGCGCGGAAGTGAAGGCCCAGGTGAAGCAGCCGGACATCATGACCGAGCCGCAGCACTACGGCATGCACCGGCATTTCACGGAAGCCTGCTCGGTGCTGATGTTCGGCGGCGGTGCACCCAAAGGCAAGCTGTACGGACGCACCGCGGACGAGCGCCCCTGCCGCATCGTGGAGAATCCGGTGACCATCGAGGATCTGCACGCCACCATCTACACCGCGCTGGGTATCGCGCCGGACACGGCGTACGATGTCGAGAAGCGCCCCTTCTATGTCACCAAGGATGGCAAGGGGAAGGCCGTCGCGGCGCTGCGGGCATGACGCGGCGCGAAGATTTCCGGGTGTACGATCCCGGCCAGAATCTCCAGCGATTCGACTAAACGCGGTCCAGGGCGATTGAAGTATTGATTGCCGTCCGCCACGAAAACGCGCCCGTTGCGCACAGCCCGCAGTTCAGCCCAGCCGGCGCGGCCCGTGAGCCAGTGCATTTCGCTCACCGTACGTTCCAGGTCGAAGCCACACGGCATCGCCAGGATGATGTCCGGATCGGCAGCCGCCAGATCGTCCCAAGCCTGCCACGCCACGCTCTCCGCACCGGCCATCTCGACCAGTTCGGGCATCCAGTTGGCGGTAGCCATCAACGGCTCGATCCATTCGATGCAGGCGAGTCGCGGGCGCGGCCGGGCGGCACGGACGGCATCCGCAATCGCTTGCATGCGCGCCTGCAACTGCGCCACCAGTTGCTCGCCGCGCGCTTCCATGTCGAGCGACCGCGCCACCCGCCGGATATCTTCCCACACCTCCGGCAGCGAACTGGGCTGCAGCGAAACGATCACTGGCCGGCTGGCCAGACGCGCAGCCACCGAACGCTCCACATCGCGCAGGCTCACCGCGCAGACCTCGCAATGGATCTGCGTCAGGATGTGCGTGGGCTGCAAGCGCTCCAGCACATCGTCGAACACCTCGTAAACGGAGATCGATTCCGCCATGCTCTGCCTGACCAGGCGGTCGATTTCGCGGCTGTCGCCATCGACGGCGAAGCGCGGCGCCGTACACACGGGCAGCGCGCGTGCTTCCTCGGGATAATCGCATTCGTGCGAGCGGCCCACCAGCCACGGCAGCGCGCCCAGCGCATGCACAATTTCGGTGGCGCTCGAGATCATGGAAACGATGCGCGGCATTGGGTGGCTAGCGGGGCTGAAGCCCCACGCGGGCTAAAGCCCGCCCTCCATTGAAGGCAGCAGATCCGCGAAGACGAAGCCATCCGCATCGCGCAACTCGCCCGCGGCGACGGCAATTGGCTCTCGGAACATGGGGCCG
>JBEKPZ010000377.1:0-10688 GCA_049520215.1 Bryobacteraceae bacterium
ATTAGCATCGCCGGTAACGCTTGCGCCGGACCGCTTGCTGCAGGTCGATGCCGCTCAGCAGAGCCCCTAATTCTTGTACCGTGATCTCCCGCCGGCGCTCCGCGGCGCCATCGCCCAGCGGCCTAGCGTAGGTGCCCTCCTCCAACCGTTTGTACCTCAACATCGAATGCAGGCGTTTCAGGCGCAGGAGTGCGCCTTGTGCGCATTACGCATCCGTTCCATCCTCTTAGCGGCAAAGAACTGTCTTGTGTGGGCGAGCGATACAACCGCTACGGAAGACGCTTGTTGCTCAGGATCGATGAGATTGCGGTCTGCTCTGTCCCGCCGCAATGGACGGATCTCGAGGCTCCCGATCCGGAGGTCGTGCTCGGCAAGGGTCGTGCGCTCTTCCGTGTGGCCGATCTGCTGGAACTTGCGCGGTTGGTAGACCAGACTCGCAAGCACGCGTTGCCGGAGAAGTCAGGTGGGCGGTGTAAAGTTAACTTCGCCGCTAGTGTCAGGATAAAGATGCCGCATGGGCCGTCGGCATAAATGACTTTGTCATGCTTGTTTATGAGCTTAAACGCGACATATGGCTACGTTTAATCACTTGACAAATCCTTACAGTAGCGGCAACATTATAAATACACATTTGTGGTGATCCATGCCCATGAAGAACAGAAGCAACCCCCTGAAAGTCGAAGCCCTCCGCGAAGAGGGCACGTTAAACCCAGATCCCGAGGACGTTCGGGATGCCAAGTTTCAAGAGAACGAGTTCTTCGATCCGCACGACATCGTTCAGGTTAAGTACGAGATGCTGCGCCGTGTCTCGGTCGAAAACGCGTCGGTCAGCGCCGCCGCCGAGGAGTACGGCGTATCGAGGCCAACCTACTACCAAACCAAGGGCAGCTTCGACAAGGCCGGCGTTGCCGGGCTGGCGCCACAGAAGCGCGGTCCGCGCGGTCCGCATAAGCTTCGGGGCCGGGCACTGGCATTCGTCCAACACCAACTTGTTGCGGGCGAGCCTGTGCGAGCGCGCGAACTCGCGAAGCTGGTTCGGGAAAAGTTCGATCTCAATATCCACCCCAGGACGATCGAGCGTGCGGTCGCTGGAAAAAAAACTCCACAATGAGCAGCACCAGGGACAATTCGCGGAGTCATCCATGCTCGTGGCGCAGTATGAAGCTCTGCGCGGCGCGGTTCTCGGCAACACGCTACCGCCCGAAGCTCGTGCCGGGCTGCTGCTCTTTCTCCGGCGGGGCATGTGCGGATGGGCTCGGGCTCTGGCCACCATGCGTACGCCGCAGCGGGCGGTTGGGTCCCGGCCGCCGAACTGGACGATACCAGAAGAGCACCGAGCCGTCGTTCACATTTTTGCCGCCATTGTCATTCAAGCCGATCATTACGGAGCAACGCCATGAATGAATCGCTCAAAGTCCGGCCTCATCATCTCGAACGGGGTGCGTACCTGTACGTCCGCCAGTCCTCTATGCGGCAGGTCATCGAGAACATCGAGAGCACCAAACGCCAATACGCGTTGCGTAGCCGCGCTGTCGCACTTGGTTGGCGCGACGATCAGATCATCGTCATCGACAACGATCAGGGCGAATCGGGCGCGTCGGCCGCTTGGCGTGAAGGATTCCAGCGACTCGTCACTGATGTGGGTATGGGCCATGCCGGCATCGTCATGGGGCTTGAGGTTTCGCGCCTGGCGAGAAACAATGCCGACTGGCACCGTCTGCTGGAGATCTGCGCGCTGGCCGACACATTGATTCTCGACGAGGATGGCGTCTACGATCCGGCGAGCTTCAACGACCGGCTCCTGCTCGGCCTAAAGGGAGCCATGAGCGAGGCCGAACTTCACGTTCTCAAAGCCCGCTTGCGAGGCGGAATCCTCAACAAGGCACGACGTGGGGAGTATCGCTGTCCCCTGCCCACGGGCTTCGTCTACGACGAGGCTGGCAGTGTCGCGCTCGATCCCGACACACAAATCCGGGAAACGATCGCCTACTTCTTCGAAACGTTCTCGCGCGTTGGCTCGGCAAGCCAGGTGGTGAAGGTGTTTCGGAAGGAAGGCGTTCTCTGTCCGTCTCGACTCCGTGTCGGCGACACGGTCGTCTTCCGGCCGCTGACCGCGTGGACGGCGACGCGCATGCTGAACAATCCACGATATGCTGGCGCCTACGCGTACGGGCGCCGACAATACCGGCGGGCTCTCGATGGCAAAAAGCAGGTCCAGAGGAAGCGGGAGTCCGGTGACTGGCTCGCTTGCATACCGAATGCTCATCCCAGCTACATCAGTTGGGAGCGGTTCCAAGAGAATCTCAAAATCCTCGGGAACAACGGTCGGGCATACGAACTGGCGCGAGCCTCGCCGCCACGGGAGGGTGCGGCGCTACTGCAAGGACGCGCAGTATGCGGTCGGTGCGGAAGGCACTTCCGTGTCCGATATGCCGCGCGGCGAGGTAGGCAGGAAGCCTGGTATGTCTGCGACCGTGGACACACTGCGCGTGGGGAGCTGAACTGCCAATCGATCGCAGGAGCCCCAGTTGACGAGGCCATCGGATCGCTCGTGGCCGAAGAGATGACCCCCGCGGCTGTCGAGTTGGCCATCGAGATCAGACGGGAGGTCGAGGCACGGTACATAGAGGCCGACCAGCTACGCTGCCGGGCGATTGAGCGCGCCCAGATCGAAGCGGATCTTGCGCAACGCCGATTCATGCTAGTCGATCCCAGCAACCGCCTGGTTGCCGACACCCTGGAACGGGAATGGAACGAGAAGTTACGTGCACTGGCTGCAATTCGGGCGGAACGAGAGCGGTCGCGACAGCAAGATCATGTCGTTCTCGACGAGGCCGTCCGACAGAGGTTGGCAACTATGACGACGGACTTCCACAAGCTCTGGGACGATCCGGACACGGCAAACCGTGAACGCAAACGACTCCTCGCCTATATCATCGAAGACGCAACGCTGATCAAGATCCCGGCCGAAGGAATTACAAAGATCCACGTCCGGTTTAAGGGCGGGAGGACCGAAACGCTGACGACGCGAAACCCCAAATCATCTGCGCAGCAGATTAAGACGCGGCCAGAGGTCGTGCACCTGGTAGATCAACTCCTCGACCATCACGTTTACTCCGAGATCGCGGCTATACTCAACGAGCGAGGGCTTCGTCCGGGCGCATCCGCGCGACCGGGCCGGGCATCTGATCGTTTCTCGCCGAAGCACGTAGCCTATCTGATGCACACCTACGGCCTGCGCTCACGCTATGATCGACTTCGCGAGCGCGGAATGCTGAACAAGCGGGAGATGGCGGATCGCCTCGGTGTGCATGAGCAGACGGTCGACCGTTGGGCGGAGTCTGGGCTCATTAGAGCGCATTTCTATAACGACCACGGATGGCAGCTCTACGAGCCTCCGGGGCCGAACACGCCGGCGAAGCATTGCAGCCGGTGGGACCGCTTGGTGGACCGAGCGGCAGGTATGCAGGCAGGCATCCAAGTTGTCGGCCTGGAACTGAAGGAGGTGTAGTATGAAGACGGTTGGTTGCTCCACAACGCGAATCCATCGCGGTCCCAATACAGGATCTTGACCCGATCGCGCCGCCGGCTGGCGAACACAAACAGGTGTCCGGCGAATGCGTCCAACTCCAGGTGCTCCCGTACCAAGGCATGCAACCCGTCAAAACTCTTGCGCATGTCGCAGGCCGTCAGACACAGATACACCCGCACGCTGGCCGCCAGGTGGATCATGCGCGCAACGCTTCCAGCACGGTGTGTAACGTAGAGGCATCGACGCCCGTGCCGATGCGCAGCCGCTCACCAGTCCCCAGCACCAGTTCCAGCGCCGCCTCTGTCGCGGGCGCCTGCCGCGCCGCCTCTTTCTCTACCAAGGCGAACCGCAGCGGCTGCTGCTGGTTCCGCAACCGCTTACGCCAGTAGAAAAACAGATGGTCCCCGATCCCCCGTTCCTTGCAGAACCTCCGTACGGACATCCCGCTGCGCTCGTGTTCAGCGATCCGCTCACGCCACTGATCGTTCTTTGCGATTACATTCTCATCGGTAACAGTTACGCCCATGAGACCACTATGCAGCCCTGCCGGACCTTTTGGGAAGAGGGGTTCGAGCACGCTGAAAATATGAGAGCGGCGTTGAGCAAGTGCAACCCGGATCTCATGAAAAAGCACCCGGACTACGTTTGCCGGATCGTGTCCGACGAAGGCGACATCGGTAAGGGCCATCTCGGGCGGTTCAAAGACGTGGAGACAATCTCGCCCGTTATTGTCACCACCAGTCAAATGCTTACGACTGGCGTTGATGTCCCAACCTGCAAGAACGTCGCCATCGTCAGGAACATCGGCAGCATGACCGAATTCAAGCAAATCATTGGGCGTGGAACCAGGGTCCGTGACGATTACGGAAAGCTCTATTTCAATATCCTGGACTACACCGGAGCGGCCACCCGGCTCTTTGCCGACTCCGATTTCGATGGTGATCCGATCTCCGTGAAAGAAGGTCAAAATCGATGATGCGGGCGAGACCACTGACGAAGTGACCGAGACCAGCACCGAAGAGGAACCGGGAAAAGAAGCCATCCCCGGCGATCCGTTCGACAGTGCCACCGATGACGGCCAGACGGAGGGAGTTGACGACGTTCCCAAAAGGCCGAAGAAGTATTACGTCGATGGCGGTAATGTTGAGATTGCCACCAACGTGGTCTGGGATCTTGATGCTGATGGCAAGCGGTTCCGAGTGTGGTGCCGTCGTTGGCGTCGTTCAGGTTGGGATTCTGCGGGATTGGTGTAGTAGATTCCGGGTTGCAGCACGAAGAAATGAAGAGGCTCGTGGGTGGCGTCAAGAGGGACCGGGTAAGGATTCAGCGTGGCGGCTCCCGGCGGCGAGATTAGGACCGGGCGGCGAAGAAACAATTGCTTGCCTGATTGCTGCGCTCTGGCACTCGTGGCGGCGTCCGAGTTGACGATCTCTGCAATCTGCGTTGACAATCTCTGCAATCTGCGAGGCCATCTGATCTCGCATCATCTTCGTTTCCAACTGACAATGTTGTTTGGAAAACTGGCGTAAAGTCTCTTCGGTGTCCCGCATTTCTTCTCCCGATACATCTAAGTGTGTGTAATCGCTGATCTCTGCCAACGTTGCGCTTTCGATCATTGCCTGTTTGAGTTCGTCCGTTGCATCGCTTATGTTCGTTACTTTCTCGCTGATACCGGCTGTAGAACACGAACTAAAGATCGCATACCGTGCCGCCCTGTTAGATGCGCAGACTGCGGTGACCCGGCAATACAATGTTCGCTTATCAATCGCTCCATCTGCATATTGCTGATTGAGCGCCTGGAGGTACTTGGTGAGGATTGTGGCCTCTGCGTCGATGTATGCAACCGGGTAGAGGGATTGTCTCCAGCGCCGTTCGTTAACAATGTAATGTTCGAGTTCTTCTATTTCCTGTGGGGCCGCTTTCAGGTTGCGTCGTTGTCGAGCTTGTTTATTGAGCCG
This sequence comes from Bryobacteraceae bacterium, assembly GCA_049520215.1. GTDB lineage: Bacteria > Acidobacteriota > Terriglobia > Bryobacterales > Bryobacteraceae > Bog-159. The sequence goes on from JBEKPZ010000377.1 coordinate 5,491, forward strand.
TTGTTCTCGTGTAGGTTTCCCGAGAGCGTATGCCAGCAAATCGTTTGCTTCGCTTCTAGTGGTCCGTGCGCAAATTTGCGTTCTAAGCCGCCGCTTGAACTCGGCAGGACCATCGTCTTGCGTTAGTCTGGCAATAGGATACAGCACGGAGAACCCGGCGGGAAGGTGCGGCCAGTTCGACTTCTTTGTCAGGTGCGGATTGTTTGCGATGGCGAGATGGTAGCTGATGTCGGAAGCATGAAAGGATTGCTGCCGGAATTCCTGCCAGCACTTCGCACGAACCTCACGAAGCGTGCCACGGGAGCGACGGTCGAACTCGTACTTAATATGAAAGTCCTTGGGGCGAACGTTGAACTCGTCGTGGGCGGCTTTGATATTGAGCGCACAAGCGATGGTGGTTTCGATTGTGCTGTCCCGGTATTGCGCATCGTTCTGCAAAAGCTGTTCGAGGCTGGCCTTGAGCCGGTCCTCTTCGTGCTTCGGCGATTTTGACCGGTCAAAATGTTGGACGTTGGCTAGGTGAGGGGATGCCATGTACGACGAGAATACCGCAGCCGCATTAAATCTGTCAAGTGACTGCTAAGTGCTTGTGGTGCAGAGGCTAGGTGGAGCCTTGTATTCGTCCCGTGGCCAAGGTGGGGTTAGAATGCACCTGAGAGGGACCGAGGGATGCCAGACGAGTCAGAGGACGGCGCACCCGCAAGGGACGACCTAGCGCCACAGGACCAACACGATGATAATGTTGTTAGCATCGACCAGGGTAAGTAATTGTGCCAAACGTCGAAACCCCAGGCGAAGAGCAAAGCGACAGTTCAATCGTAGATCAAATTGAAGAGTTGATTAACGATTACATCGTCTTTCCGCAGGAGTTCTATACCTTCCCGATTGCACTTTGGGTTTTGGCGACATATTATTATTTGTTGTTCGAATCATTCGGGTACTTGGAGTTTTGTGCTGCGCACGGCGGTATTGCGAAGACTGTACTTTTCGAGATTCTGCGGCTGATTACGAAGGATGGCCAAATCGACGAGAACATTACATTGTCGGCGATGCTGACAGACATTGAGGCTATTCATCCGACGAAGATGATCGATCAGGCCGAGAAATTGATTAAACGTGACAACGACAATTTGCGGTCGGCTATTCTGAGCGGAACACGCCGTGAGGCCATGATCTCCGTGCGATCCGGTAAGGGCACGATCAGGCGATCTCCGTATTGTCCAAAAGTGTTTGCGTTGGTTGGCCGGGAACTTGGCGGAACTCTGAATGATCGGTGCTGCATCATAGTATGGATGCAACCGGCCACGCCAAGGGTATCCCACAACGAAACACCATTTAAGGAGCGTGCGAAGGAAATTGGAAATGCTTGCGCCGTGACCACAGGCAAACATGAACCTGAGATTACAGCCGCTATCCAAAAGTATCGCAACATCGATTTCTTGAATGGCCGGGAAAACGAAATTTGGAAGCCGGTCGTCGTTGTTTGCGAGTTTTTTTGCCCGAAGCGTCGGCTCGAACTCGAACAAGCAATTGCATACATCAAGGGAACGAAGCGCCTTGAACGAAAGCCAATCTCGCTGGAAGAGGCATACCGTCTACAGGCCGAGGCGGAAGACCGATTGCAACTGGTACGGGATATGATCTCGCTGATCGGCGATGGCTACGGCATGTTGAGCGGCGAGATGTTGCCAGCGCTGCTGGCGATGCCATGCCGGATCTGGGGCTTCTACGCTGAGACCGGCCTCACAAAAGAGAAGATGGAGGCGTTGCTGAAACCGATGAAGATTGCTCCCCGACAGTCCAGGCACTTCACCCCGGACAAGCGGCCCAGGCGTGGCTACGTCCGATCAGATGTTGAGGCGGCTTTGGCTACCCCCCAAAAGGGCGGTACACCGGTACAAGTCCTGTCAAATAAGGGCGGCGGCGATGCGTAGTGGGTGGACGGGGTTTTACTGGGCGTGCGGTGCGGCGGCGTGGCTGTGGGATTGTGCGAGGTCCCAAGTGCAATGGCGTGCAATGCGGTATCGGAATGCTGTCGTTTATGCCGGTTACGTCGATTGACTCCACGTAAGTTATTGGTTTCAGGCAACATACAAGCCTTGTGGTAAAAGCCCATCTTCAAGCCGGCCTGGCGTACCGACCTTGCCAGGTCGCCCGCCAGGTCGCGATGCGGTCCCATGTCCATGGCGTTGCGGGGCGTAAACTTTGTAGGCCAAAGCGCAAACTCGTCGCCATGTTTCGCGGTGAGCACCACGTATCGGGCGCCCGCTTCGCGGACCCGCGCTCTGTACAGATCTTCAGGCAGGTTGCCACGCGCAGCGTTATATGGCGGACCGCCAAACAGAAAACCAAAGCCGGCTTTCGGACTGATGAACTCGACGTACCATTCGTGATAAGCGGGCACGGCGAAGACTCCCCAGTGTACGAAGATGCCGAACTTGGCGTCTTCAAACCACAGGGGGACCTTGTGCTTGCGGAGCGATTCCGTAGTGGGCGCGTACGGCCCAGAGGCGGGTTGCGCCATAGCGGGCGCAATCGAAGAAAAGATGGCGGCGAGAGCCAGGATGGTGGCGCGGTTTCTCATGCCGCTTAAAATGCTACTCCACGCGACGCCGCAATTGCAATGCGCGTGCGCGGCGGTTGGGTACCGCCGCTGTCTGGCAGCGTGTGCGGCAGTTGGCCGATTGACAATCGGCCGCAGCTTGCCAAGCTGCCCCACAAAGGCGTTAACATGCTGCCTTAGGAGACCATCGTCCATGCACGACAACCGCCGCGGCTTCCTGCGCAACTCCGCCATCTTGACGGCGCTATCGACCAGTCGAATCCTGGGAGCCAATGAACGCGTGCGCATCGCCGGACTGGGCACCGGGGGCCGCTGTTCCTATCTGCTGGGACTGGCGGGCAAAGCGGGGGCCGAGATCGTGGCGCTCTGCGACGTATACGAACCCCGCCGTCTGGCTGCGCAGGAAAAGCTTGCGCCCGCGGCCCGCGCGGACTATGTCGATTACCGTGAGGTGCTCGACCGCAAGGACGTGGATGCCGTGATCATCGGGTCGCCGGACCACTGGCACGTTGCCATGACGCTGGACGCGATCCAGTCCGGCAAGGATGTCTATGTCGAGAAGCCCGTCAGCCACACCATCGCAGAAGGCGAGCGCCTGGAGAAAGCCGTCAGCGGTTCGCGGCAGGTGGTGCAGGTGGGCTATCAACAACGGAGTTGGGAGCATTTTCAGGCCGGCCGCGAGGTGGTCGCGAGCGGCAAACTGGGCAAGATCACGCTGATTCTGGCGTCGTGGTATCAGGATTACCTGAGCCGGCCGCGCGGCGCTTCGCCCGTAGAAACACAAAAGCTGGATTGGAAGCGGTTCCTGGGCTCGGCGCCGGAGCAGCCATTCGATCCGCTGCGCTTCCTCGAATGGCGCTGGTTCTGGGATTTCGGCGGCGGTCACCTGACGGATTTGTACAGCCACTACGGCGATGTGATCCAGTGGTACATGGGTCAGGACTCGCCGAAATCGGCGCAGGCAATGGGCGGCCGGAACGCGCTCGCGGCCTTCGAATGTCCCGACACCATCAACGCCGCCTATGAGTATCCGGGATTCAACGTAGTCTACAACGGCTCCCTGGTGGGCTCGCTGGAAGGCGGCAACATCGTCTTCCGCGGCAGCAACGCGATGATGAAGATCAACCGGGATGGCTTTGCGGTGTATCCGGAGCGGGTGGTGCCTTTTGAGAAAACACAGTACCCGGAGCCGGTGATGGCCATGCGTTCGCTGGGAGACGGAACGGTGGACCACATGAAGAACTTCCTCGATTGCGTGCGCAGCCGGAAGACTCCGAATGCGGATGTGAGATCGGCGGTGGCTGCCGCACGCGCGGCCCATTTGGGCAATCTGGCTTACCGCAAGGGGAGGACGTCCGTTCCATGAGAACCCTATCCCGCCGTCAACTGCTGCGCCTGGCCGTGGCGCTGCCTTCGGCCGGCCTGTTCAGCCGCCACCGGGCGCTGGCGGCGCCCCACCTGAACCGCGTCAAGATTACGGGCATCCGCGCCATGGCGATCAAGAACATCGCCGGCAACTGCCTGATCCGGGTGGATACCGACGCGGGGCTGGCAGGCTACGGTGAGGCGGGCGCTACCGGACCGATGGCGCGGGCCCGCATCGAAACGATGAAGGCGCTGCTGATCGGCAAGGATCCCCTGGCCATCGAGGTTCACTTCCAGAACATGACCTCGCTGATGCACACCTACATGGCGCACATCCCCACCATCAGCGGCATCGATATCGCGCTCTGGGACTTGGCAGGGAGAATCATCGGCGCGCCGGTGCATACGCTGTTGGGCGGCCCGTTTCGCGACGCCATTCCGATGTACTCGCACGGCATCGGCCTCGATATGCTGGACAAGGCGTCTTGCCGGGATTGGGCACAGCGCATCAAAGAAATGCCGGAAGGCTTCACCGCCTTCAAGAACAACATCGATGGCGTGTTGGGAGTGCCGGTGGCGCGCTTTGCTCCCACCCTGACCACCGCGCAACTTCGCAACGTGGCGCGCGGTTACGGCAATTGCCGCGAGGCGGTGGGCGACGACATCGACATCGCGGTGCATTGCCACAACGAGCTGGATACGCCCAGCGCCATCGCCGTGGCCAAGGCCGTGGAGCCGATGAACCCCCTGTTCATTGAGGATGCGCTGAACCCGCCATTTTCCGAAGCCTGGATGGCGCTGCGCCGCTCCACGCGCGTGCCGCTGCTCACCGGGGAGAAGCTGGAAATGGTGCGCGGCTTCAAACCATTCGTCGACAACCAGGCGGTGGATATCATCCATCCGGATCTGGCATTCGCCGGCGGATTCAGCGGGACCCGGAAGATCGCCGACTACGCGGCCCTCTTCCGCACGCCGGTGGCGCTGCACAACGTCGGCTCGCTGGTGCTGACGTTTGCCAACGCCCATTTCGGCGCGTCCATTCAGAACTTCTATCGTTCGGAAAGCCAGCTCGGACGGCCCAATCACTACATTGAGAAGATGGCCGCAGGCAGTCCGCCCGAGGTGCGCAAGGGGCTGCTCCAGGTGCCCACCGGGCCGGGCCTGGGGCTGGAAATCAATCCCGATTTCCTGCAGCAGAATTTGGCGGACGACGAAACGTACTGGGCATGAACTTGCCGGTGCTGGTGGGGCGGACCCCAGGGGTCCGCCC
>JBEKPZ010000378.1:0-9708 GCA_049520215.1 Bryobacteraceae bacterium
GCGCCTGAACACCTGCTCGCCGAACAGCGTAAACAGGATCTGCGCCGCGCCTCCTCCCGTCGCCCAACCCACCGACACCATGCCGATCCAGAACACCAGCGGCGTGGCGCGGATGTATTCCAGCCCCTCGACGTATTCGCGCCAAGGCCGCACCAGCCCCCCCGCGCTGTTCCGCCCGCGCTCCGCCACGAAGCCGCCCGGCGCACGCAACTGCCACACCGCAAATGCCGAGAAGACGAACGACAGCGAGTTGAGCGCGAACGCCCAGGCAAACCCCAGCCGCGCCACCGCGAACCCCGCCAGCATGGTGCCCGCCGTGAGCGTAGCCCACTGGGTGGTCTGGGTGAGCGAGTTGGCCGTGTGCAGCTCGGCCTGGCTGGCGATCGCCGGCAAAATCGCCGCGCGCCCGCTGGTGAAGAACGGCGAAACGAACATCAGCAGCCCGCTCAGCGTATAAAGCAGCCATGCGGAAGGATGCCGCACGGCGGCGATGAAGGCCAGCGCCACCACCGCCCGGATCAAATCGCTGGCCAGCATGATCCGCCGCCGGTCGAAGCGGTCGAGCGCCACCCCCGCCACCGGTCCGGCCAGCACCGCCGGGATCGCGCGCGCCAGCATCACCCCGCTCACCACCAGGCCCGACCTGGTCGCCGCCATCGCCAGGCTGAACACCGCGATGTTGTTGAAGTAGTCGCCCGTCTCGCTCACCACCTGGCCCAGCCAGGTGAAGCGATAGTTCCGGTTGCGGCGCAGCAGATCGGTAAACTCCGGCATATCTAAACGTAACCACAACCTTGATCGCGGTGGCTAATGTTCTCCAAACCGGCCGATAAGCACTACGTGAGCCAAAGTTCCGGGGAACTGAAGCAGCAAGACCGGAAAGGGCTGCTGGCCAGGATTCCAGCCTTTCCGCCAATCGTGCTGCGATTGCTGGATCTGCTTGCGCGCGAAGATGTCGAGATCCGGGAACTCGTCGCGCTCATTTCCAGCGATCCCGCTTTCTCCGTCCAAATCCTGCAGGTCGCCAACTCCCCGCTATTCGGTTTCCGCTCTAAAATCGACAGCCTCCAGTCGGCCATGGTCGTGCTGGGCCTGCGCCGCATCCGTTCGCTTTGCATGACCGTCGCCACGTCCAATCACATGAAGGGCGTGCTGCATATCGAGGAACTAGCGCGCTGCTGGCGGCACATGTTGGCCTGCGCCCTGCTCACCGAGGAACTCGCGCACTCCTGCTCCGCCTTCGAAGACCGCGCCTATACCGCTGGCTTGCTGCACGATGTCGGCCGTCTGGGCTTGTTGCTCGCCTATCCGAAAGAGTACGCCGAACTGCTGCGTCACGCCGAACGGAATGCGCTGGAGCTGCTGGATCTCGAGCACCAGGAACTGGGCATGAATCATTGCGAGGCCGGCCGCGTATTGGCCGAGCATTGGAACCTGCCGCCGGATTTCCAAATCGTCGCCGCCCGCCATCACGATCCGCAGAGCAACGCCGCGGTGGACCTGCTCACCTTGGTGCATCTCGGGTGCCGACTGGCTGATAGCCTGGGCTTCTGGGTGGTCGAGCCGCTGCAAGCCTTCTCCCCCGAGGAGATCCATCAGTCTCTTCCGCCGCTGCTTTCCAAGCGCCTCCGCTTCGACGTCGCCCGGTGGCGTCAAATCGTGGAACGCCGCATCCAGTGCTACGGAGACCCTGACGGCGGCACGCTGGAGGATCTACGGCAGGCTCCCGAGCCCACCAGCCAAGAGCCCGAAATGCCGGTGGCTTTACTGGCCAGGCTGCGCCAGCCCGACCCGAACGCGGCCAAATCCCTGCCTCGCGAACTCCTCATGCTGGTCGGTGTTGGGCTGGCGTTCACCCTCATCATCGTGGCCCTCGTCTATTTCGCGGTGAAGTAAAGGTCACTTTGGCAGCGGACAAAACGCCCCTTCCGAAAACCCTTCCGCCCCACACCCGAAAGCGTGATCGAAGCGCGCCCGGTAATTCTCCCACGCGATCGCCGAGGTCAGCTCCACTAACTGCCGCTCGTTGAAGCGCGCCCGCATCGCGTCGAATAAATCGTCCGCCAGTTCCACCGGTGTAGCCGTCATGGCCACTGCGTAACGCAACGCCAGCTTCTCGACTTCGGTGAACTCGGCGCTGCCTTCAAAATCCACAAGCCCCATCAGCTTGGCCTCGGAAACGCCCGCTTTTCTGCCGACCGCAGAGCCGATGTCGATTCAAAACGGGCACCCGATCAGCATAGCCGCCTTGATCCCCACTAGCGCCTTCACCACCGGATCGACCGTCCGCATGGCCTCCTGTGCCAACTCCATGCCGCCCAGGGCCGCCAGCAACCGCGGCTGATGCGCGGTGATCCGCAGCGGATCCGGCACGTGCCCGATCTTCCGCCGCACGGCTGCATAAAACGAGCGCGTGAACACGTCAGCCTGCTTATCTGCGATTCCCTCGATGCGTGCCATACTTCGATTGTCCTACGTGGGGCAGGCTGTCAGCCGGGGTGCCCTCTGGGCCCGGCCTCTCAGGCCGCCCCGACGGCCTTGATATCAACCGGCACGCCGCCCTCCAAAATCGACCGCCGGCCGGCTTCGATCACTCGCTCGTTGAAGCTGCTGTTGCGCGGCGTCGCCATGATACCGGCGCGATCGAACTCGTCGAGCAACTCGCAGCGGCGCTCGTCCGGCGCGGACTCCAGCCGAATCATGCTCGACACGATGTAATCGACCGAGCGATACCCGTAACCTACCGGCGTCAGTCCTTCAACGCCTAAGTCCACATACTGGAAGTAATCGGGACTGGGCTCGGCGTAGACGGTCGCGCCGGGCGAATCCGGCCTGCGCGTGTAACTGTGCTTCAGGCCGCGGTACTGATCCGAGTGTTCCAGCAGCGCGCCCTGGTCCTCTCCGCCGCAGTAGAGCGTCAGGCCCTGCGTGTTCGTGCCGGGCGCATCGTCGGGAAAGCCGAGGCCATTCTGCACGTTCAGGCATGCGCCATTGCTCCAGACAACGCGCGCGTCGGTCCACAGGAAGCCTTCGTTGCCGTTGGGGAAGCGGTCGCGCACGCCGTACACGCTCACCGCGACCGGCAGCAGTCCGGTGATGAAGTGGACCAGGTCCACATAGTGACAGCCGATGTAGGTGAAGGCGTCCGAGTGCGCGGTGGTCATCCAGTTCTGGAAATTGGAGTGGCGGTAATACCATTTCTCGAACAGCCGTGCGGCGCCCAGGCGGAACTCGCCGAACCTGCCCGCGCGATATTCGCGGCGCGCCATCAGGCTGCGGTCGTCGAAGCGCTTGTGATATTCGACGGCGACCAACAGGGCGCGGGCGCGGGCCTCGCGCTCGATGGCGGCGGCGTGGCGGTATTCGAGCACCAGCGGCTTAACGCACAGCACGTGCTGATCGCGCGCGAGCGCGGCCATCGCCACTCCGTAATGAAGCTGGTCGGGCACGGCCACTACGACGATCTGGCGCGGCGGAAGCGCGGCGATGGCTTCGCGGTAGAGCTCCGGTTGAGGAGGGCCGTCGCGATCCGGCCAGGCGCGGAAGGACTGGCCGGGGAACGCGCGCAGCAGCGTTTCCGCGCGCGCCAAATCCCGCACGGTACCGAAGCGCGACGCGCACACGGCGATCGGGCCGAGGCGGCCCTGGCGCTGGATGTGGTAGAGCGAAGGCAAAAGCTGATCGTGCGTGATCATGCCGCCGCCCACGATCAGGATTTGCGGGCCGGACATCAGGCCGCCCCAGCCTGCGCGCCCACGGCTTCGGCGAAGGCCTCTTCGAACGCGGCGAAACTATCGAGGATGGCGGCTTCGGTGATCGTCAGCGGCGGGCAGATCTTGATGGTGGCGCCGCCGTGGCCCACCGGGCTGAACATCAGCACCCCCTTTTCGACTGCGCGACGGACCACGTCCCCCGCCAGGCCGGCGTCCGGCTCTTTCGTGCCGGGGACGACACAGGCAACGCCGACGACCAGGCCTTTGCCCTCCACCCGCCCGATCTGGGGAGTCCGCGAGGCCAGCGCGCAGAGCTTCTGGTGCAGCAGGCCGCCCATGCGGCGGGAGTTCCCGGCGAGATCCTCACGCAGGATCAAATCGATGGAGGCGAGGGCCGCCGCACAACACACGGGATTTCCGGTGTGAGTGGATGTCATGCTGCCGGCGGGTTGCAGGTCCATGATGCTTGGGCTGCCGGCGACCGCGGCCAGCGGCAGCGAGCTGGAGATGCCCTTTCCAAACAGCGCCAGATCCGGCACGATGCCGTAGTGCTCGAAGCCCCACAGCGTGCCGGTGCGGCCGAAGCCGGCCTGCACTTCGTCGCACACCAGCAAGGCTTTGTGGCCGTTGCACCACGACCGCAGATCGCGCATGTAGGCCGCGGGCGCGAAAGCCGCGCTGCCGCCCTGGTAAGTCTCCAGGATCACGCCCGCGACGTTCTGCGGCTCGATGGAATTTTCGCGCACGCTGCGCTCGAACAGACCGAAGGACGTATCGGGTGTGCGGTAGCCATCGGGAAAGGGCGCCTGCACGAAGCCCGCATCCAGGTTCACAATCCACTCCTTCAAGGCGGGAATGCCGCCCGCCTGCTGCGCGCCGAGCGTGCGGCCGTGGAAAGCCTCGCCGAAGGACACGATCACGTTCTTGGAGCGGCCGCCCGATTTCACGCCGTGCGTGCGGCACAGCTTGATGGCGCACTCCACAGCCTCCGAGCCGGTGGTGAGCAGGAAGACCTTCTTCAGCGGCTCGGGAAGAATGGAGACCAGCTTCTCGACCAGCCGCGTGCGAATCTCGCTGGGGAAGCAATAGTTCGTCAGCAGGTGCGCGGAAGCTTGCGCGACGATGGCGTCCACGACCTCCTGCCGGCCGTGGCCGGCGTTGGCGATCAGGACGCCGGAGGACCAGTCCACCCACTGGTTGCCCCAGGCGTCGGAAACCTGGAAGCCTTCGGCGCGGTGCCATACAATGGGCGGCTGCCCGCGCATGGCGATGGGCTCGCAGGCGTGCAGGCGCTCCAGGATGGGCAGCGACTCGGGGACCGGCAGATCCGTTACGATTCTGCGGTAGGGCGTCTCCACGCGGGGGACGGCCCGGGGGACCATGCTGTATTCTCTTGCCATAATCTGGCGACCTTTTATTTTCCGGTATAATGCTTCACGTGGCAAGCGTAGCACCACGCCGTCGTAAGACGTCCGCGCTCCCGGTGGACGACAATCCCTTCGCCGTGAGGCCGCGCAAGCCGGTCCAGCACGCGTTCGTGCTCGATGCGCTCGCGCCGCTGTCGCCCGCGACCCGCTCCATGTTCGGCTGTCTCGCGGTCTACGTTGGGCCGCAGATTGTCCTCATCTTGCGCGACAAACCCGGCGATACCGATAACGGAGTGTGGCTGTGCACCACAAAAGAGCACCACGAAAGTCTGCGACGCGAGTTCCCGAACATGCGATCCATTCAGGTATTCGGCAACAAGGTAACCGGCTGGCAAGTCCTCCCGTCCGAAGCGCCGGATTTCGAGGAGGCGGCCCTGCGCGCCTGCGAGCTGATCGTCGCCAGCGACCCCCGGATCGGGAAGGTGCCGGGGGCGCGCCGGGCCTCGCGATCGCGCGCCAGCCGGGCTGCAAAATAGGAGCGCGGCTGCGATTGTTCACCGGTTTGGACCTTTCCTCCGAAGTGGTCCGCGCCCTCGACGCGCTGCTGGATCGGCTCCGCCCGGCGGCGCACCTCAAGTGGAGCCCGCCCGCGAATCTGCACATCACTACCCGCTTCATCGGCGAATGGCCCGCCGAGCGCCTGCCGGATCTGCGCGCCGCTCTCGGTGGAATCCCCAGCCATCCGCCCATTCCGATTCGCATCCGCAACCTGGGTTTCTTTCCCAACCCGCACTCCCCGCGCGTCTTCTGGGCGGGCGTTGAGGCCGCGCCGGATCTGGTGACCCTGGCCTCGGAAACCGATCGCGCCCTCGAACCGCTGGGTCTTGTGCCGGAAGGCCGCCCCTTTAGTCCGCACCTGACGCTGGCGCGCATCAAGCAACCGGTGCCCCTGCAAGAACTGCGCGAGGCCATCGCCGCGCTGCCATCGCTCGATTTCGGCGGCTTCAACGCGGACCGTTTCTTTCTTTACGAGAGCCGCCTGGGTCCGGCCGGCTCCGTCTACACGAAACTCGCGGAGTTTCCGCTTTAAAGCTGCGGTGGCAGCGGTATCATGGGGCAAGGAGAGCCTGATGGCAGCCCCTTCGTTCCCCTACGATACGCGACTCGACATTCTTTGCCCGCCCCTGGAAGTGATCGACACAAAGGCGATTGCCGATGCCGCCCCGCATAAGTGGTACAACCAGACTCTGTGCCGGGTGAACGGCTCGGTGGTGCGTATGGGTGTCATTGAGGGAGAATATCATTGGCACAAGCACGACCAGGACGACGAGTTCTTTTACGTAGTGGAAGGCTGTCTGTCGATTGATCTGGAAGACCGCACGGTCGATCTATCCCCGCGCCAGGGATTTGTCGTTCCGAAAGGAATCGTCCATCGGACGCGTGCTCGGGAGCGCACCGTGATCCTGATGGTCGAAAACGCGAGCATCGTTCCCACCGGCGATTAACCTCCGACTCCATCATGACCGCCGCTCTAGGACTCGTAATCGCCTACCTGCTGGGTGACATCCCCTTCGGATATCTGCTGGTGAAGTTCACCACCGGGCGCGACGTGCGCGCCTCCGGCAGCGGCAACATCGGGGCCACCAACTCGGGGCCACCAACGTCCTGCGCACCACCGGCCGCGCCGCGGGCGTGGCCACGCTGCTGCTGGATATGGGCAAAGGCTACCTGGCCGTGTGGCTGGAAGGCCGGCTCACCGGCGGGAATGCCGAGTGGATGAGCGCCGCCGCGCTGGCCGTCATGGTTGGACATTCTTACCCGGTGTTCCTACGCTTCCGCGGCGGCAAAGCTATGGCCGCATTCGTCGGCGCCTGGCTCTGCGCCGCGCCCCTACCGCTGGCCGCCGTGCTGGTGGTCTTCGTGGTTATGGTCGCCTGGACCCGGCACATCTCGCTCGGCTCCATCGTCGGCGCGGGGACTTTTCCACTGGCCGTGTGGCTGATCGCGCATCCACCGGCCATCGTCGTCGCGGCCGCCATCCTGAGCGGGGCGCTGATCGTCTATCGGCACCGTGACAACATCGCGCGGCTGCGCGCCGGAACCGAGTCGGTCTTCTCATTCGGGAGCCGCAAGTGAGCGGGAGGCCCCAAGTGAACGACCTCGCCATCGTGGGCGCAGGAAGTTGGGGCACCGCGCTAGCCATCGTGCTGGCGGCCCGCTTCCCGAGCATTCGGCTTTGGGTCTACGAGAAAGACCTCGCCGAACGGATGCGCACCACGCGCGTCAACGATCTATACCTGCCCGGGTTCAGTCTCCCCGCCAACGTGACGGTGGAAACTGAGTTCCCCGCCGCGCTCGCCGGCGCCGCCATCGTACTCAGCGTCATGCCCTCGCACCTGGTGCGTCCGATTTACGGCCGGATGCTAACGTGCCTGGACCCTTCCATGGTTTTTGTCAGCGCCACCAAGGGTCTCGAGAACGGGACGCTGCTGCGCGCTTCCGAGACGATCCGCGAATGTGTGTCCGGCAGCTTCGAGCCGCGCGTGGCAGTCATCTCCGGACCCACCTTCGCGCGCGAGGTCGCCCGTGGCGATCCCACGGCCCTGGTAGTGGCCTCCACCGACCAGTCCTTGGCCGCCACTGTGCAAGCCAGCTTCTCCGGACCCACCTTTCGTCTCTACACCAGCCCCGACCCGGCGGGAGTCGAAATCGGCGGCGCCGTGAAGAACGTGGTGGCTATTGGCGCGGGCGTGTGCCACGGCTTGGGGCTGGGTAGCAATACGCAGGCCGCCTTGATCACGCGCGGGTTGGCCGAGATGACCCGCCTCGCCATAGCCCTAGGCGCACGACCCCAAACGCTCGCGGGCCTGGCAGGCTTGGGCGATTTGGTTCTGACATGCACGGGAGAGCTGAGCCGCAACCGCACGGTCGGCCTGGAACTTGCACGCGGCCGTAAACTGGAGGAGATCGTCAGCTCCATGAAGATGGTGGCGGAAGGCATCAAGACCACCCATGCCACAGTCGACCTGGCGCGCCGGCACGCAGTCGAAATGCCCATCTCGGCCCAGATGTTTGAAATGTTGAACTTCGGGCTACCTCCGCGAGAAGCCATCCGGAGATTGATGGAACGTACGCTCAAGGGGGAGTAACTTTTGCACAGGAACGCGCAACCTTACACGCCACCTGGGGTTACAACTGATATGGGGGTAGCCGCTGCAGCCACCCTGGACTACGATGCCGAGCTCATGCTCCGCGTCAAGGAAGGAGACGGCGCCAGCTTTGGCGTCCTACTCGAAAAGCATCGCGCCTCAGTGATTCATTTCGTCTACCGGTTAGTGCAGGAACAGGCCATCGCCGAGGAGTTGGCGCAGGAGGTTTTCCTGCGCGTGTATCGTTCCCGGTCCAGCTACGCACCCACGGCCAAGTTCAAGACATGGCTGTTCCGCATCGCCACGCATCTGGCATTGAACTGGCTGCGCGACGAAAGGCACGCGCGGGGGCAGGAGCGTCTGGATGATGGGCCGGCGGATCTCCCTGCCCGGCAGATTTCCGATCGGCGGCCTTCCGTGGAACAGGAAATGGTGCATGAAGTCAAACGGGAGGAGATCCGGCAGGCGGTAGCGGCATTGCCGGAAAAGCAGCGGGCGGCCGTGCTGATGCACAAGTATGAAGAGATGGAGTACACGCAGATCGCGAAAGTCTTGGGCTGCTCGGATTCGGCCGTGAAGTCATTGCTGTTCCGGGCCTATGAAGCGCTGCGCGCCCGTTTGGCGCACATGGAAGCAACATGAATTGCCCAATCGAAGACCGCCGCCCTGAAATCCTGGTGGCCTATGCCGCTGGCGAACTCGATCGAGAAACCGCCAGCGCGCTCGAACGACACTTGGCCGGTTGTGCCACCTGCCGGCCTGTGGCCGCCGGCCAGACCTCGGTGTGGAAGGCTCTGGACGCCTGGGAGGCGCCCCCGGTCTCGCCCGATTTCGACCGGCGCCTCTATCGCCGGATCGACGAGGGCGTGCAGCTCTCCTGGTGGGAGCGCCTCACGCGCCCATTTCGCCCCATGCCCCTCCGCCAGGTGTTGCCCCTGACGGCTGCGGCCGGCCTGCTGCTCATAGCCGGCTTGCTGCTGCATCGTCCCGGCCCCTGCGCCGCAGCATGAAGTCGTGGGTGCGAATCAGGTGGAAAGCACGCTGGACGATCTGGATTTATTGCGCCAGTTGAGCACGGCGGACTCCGCGGAAAGCGGGCATCCCGATGCCATGTGATTTTGGACGCTCCCTACTTCTCGGGTTTGGATTAGCCATCCTGATGGCAGTGTCGGCCGCCGCGCCGGCCAGATCCCAACCGCCACCGGCGAATCCCATCGACCGCTGGAACCGGATGTCCCCCGCGGAGCGCGAACGAGAGCTCGCCATGCTGCCGCCTGCCCGCGCGCGGCTGATCCGCCAGCGCATCTGGCGGTACAACCACATGCGGCCGGAAGAACAGCAGGCGCTCCGCCGGCGATACCAATCTTTCAGCCAGCTTCCGCCGGACAAACAACAAACTGTCCGCGAGCGGCTGAGCGAACTCCGCCAGTTGCCCCCGGCGCGCCGTCAGATAGTATACCGCGAAGTCGAACAACTTCG
>JBEKPZ010000379.1:0-6712 GCA_049520215.1 Bryobacteraceae bacterium
GCCTCGCCTTCGTTGGTCTGCAACACCAGCGTGATCTTGCGGTCGTGCGACAGGCCGTAAATTCGGCCGCTGCTGTCGGTCGAAAACAGGAGCTGGTTGGGCAGCGCCAGAAGATCGTATACGTTTTCTTCCTTCGAGCTCCAAAGGGTTTCGACGGTGTTGTCCGGGTTGATCCGGTAAATGGCCGAGCGTTCCACGCCGGCAAGATCCTGGGCGGGCGTGAACTGCGTGGACACCTGCGGCATGGGCGCGGTTTGGGTCAGCTTGGTGGGGTCGCTCTGCGCTTTGATTTCGGCGCCGGGCTGAGTGTTCTGCGCTTCGACGGTAACGGTTTGCGGCGCGCCTTGTACGTTGACTGCGCCCAATCCGGACTGAGCGGCCTGCGTGGCGGCCTGCGCGCGCTTGGCCAGGGAGCCGCCCAGCGCGGCTGCGTACACGGTTCCATCCGGCTGGGGAATGATGGCGCGGATCTCGGGCAGGCTCGCGTCGTACAGCACGAAGGCCTTGTCCTTGGCAGATACGCGATAGAGAATGCCATTCGGCTCGGTGCCCGCCAGCAGGCGGCCTTGTATATCCATGGCCAGGCCGGTGACATGCGATTGGCCCGTGTCGTAGTACAACTCGCCCGAGCCGGCGGATGTAACCCGGTAGATCTTGCCCTGATCGCCGGTGCCGACATACAGCGCGCCATCGGGGGCGGCGGCCAGCGACCAGATGTAGCGCGTTTTGGGCGCGAAGTACTCGGTGGCCTTGCCTTTTTCGATGCGATAGACCTTGCCGTCCGGAGAGGTGCCGGCATACAGGATGCCGTTGCGATCAGTGGCGATGGCAAAAACCTCGGGCTGTTCGGCAGTCCAGAGCAGGGAACTGGCGCCGGAGGGATCGACCTGATAGACGCGCCCACGATGGCCGGTGGCCACGTAGATGACGCCGTTAGCGCCTTCGGCCACGCTCCAGACCACCGCTTGTCCGGAAGAGAACAGCGTATCGACCTTGGGCGCCAGCATCAGGCGGCCGTCGCGGCTGAGCGAGATGCCTTGAAACTGGCCGCGGATGAAATCCGCGTAGCTGGTCATCTCCCAGGCGGTGGTGGCGGAGGCAAAGGCGCCCGATGCCATGAGCAATCCTGCCAACACGGCTCGCCCGCTCGCTCCCTCGCCCCCTCGCCCACTCAGCATCCGGATCACTCCTTCACCTCCACCTGAATCGTCTTAGATCCATTGATGACACTGTCGCCGGCTCCGATTTCCAATTCCGCCACCTTGGAATTGCGCGTCTGGCTGAAGCTGCCTTGGGCACCTTGCGACCCGGCCAGGATCATCGCGACCGAAGGCGGCGGGTCGGGGAAGTCGGCGCCTTCCAACTGATAGGCGGGCTCCGGACGCCACACGCGCACATAGGCCTTGGTGTTGGCGCGCAAGCTGTTGACGGTCGAAATCAGTTGCGAGATGGATCTCGGCTGTGCCCCGATGATCTGGCGAAATTCGGTGAGATTGGTGGTCATGCCATCGGCCACGGTGAAGTAAAGCGGTCCGGGGGTGATGCCCAGCGGGACCTGGTAAACGATAGTACGGGCCAATTCGGCGCCGTTCTCACCCACCAACGTAGTGGTGAGTTCGACCTTCCCGCCAGGCCGGACTTCGCGCCGTCCCACCGAGACGCTATCGATTTGAAACTGCATCTTGGCGTCGAAGGATTCGATGTCGAGGGCGATCTTCTTCACCTCCAACGCGTCGAATCCGCTCTGCAGCACATAGGCCAGCGGGATGGCGGTGGAAAGCGATGCGA
Source organism: Bryobacteraceae bacterium (assembly GCA_049520215.1). Taxonomy (GTDB): domain Bacteria; phylum Acidobacteriota; class Terriglobia; order Bryobacterales; family Bryobacteraceae; genus Bog-159. The sequence continues at coordinate 1,789 of JBEKPZ010000379.1, forward strand.
TCATGGCCGAGCCGGTATCGGCGGCGTACATGTTATTGACCTTAAGCGGCGCGGCGGAGCCCTGAAACTCGATCTCGCCGGTAACGCGGAAGCTGGAAGCGCCCATGGTGCGCTCAGTGGCGTCGATGGTGTTGAACACGGCCATCTGCACCAGCAGCGGCGAGAGGAAACGGTCTTGGACCATTTCCATCTGGTAATTGTCCATGCGCTTGCCGCCCCGCGAAACGGATATGGAAACGGGCGCCATCGCGGCGGTGTGTCCCAGTTCGCCGGCGACCGCGGTGTTGCGATCCTGGAGGATGGCGCCCATGGTCTCTTTCGGCGCGGAGATCTTGAAGGACGACGACATCACCGGCAGCAGCGCCAGCACCTCGGAGCGGGTGAAGGGCAGGGCCGTCGAGCCGACCGCCAGGAACCGATGCCCGAAGGCGTAAATCTTGTTGCCGTCGATGTAAGTGACAGTGCCGTCGGCGCCGATGCTGAGGTCGCCAGTCATCAACTGCACGCTGATCATGGAGCCGGGCTTGAGCGTGGAGGGATCGCCCATGTGCGGGCTGGAAGGGCCTCCCGCGGAAAGGCCCTGCGTAGGTTCCAGGCCCAGCGCGCGAAGCTGCGGCGCAAAGGAATCGAGCGTGGCGCGGGTGAATCCGGCGAAGGAAACAGGGGTGGCGATGTCCAGCAGTTTGGCGCCGCCGGTGGCCGGTTCGAGGCGGCCGGGCAGGAGGCGCGTAAGGTCCTTAGCGGCGAATAGGGCTGCCAGCGACACGTCGTTGCGGGCAACTAGACGACCGGGCGGCGGCGTGCGGCCGGCCTCGGTAACGCGCACCATCTCCTCGATGGGCCGGATGCCGGTGATGGCTTCCTTGGCAAAGGGGAACGCCAGGGCCACCGCGCCAGCCAGCCTGCCATCGATATAGACCGGGCTGCCGCTCATGCCCTGGAGCACGCCGGTCTCGGCCAGGGGGCCGCCGGATAGCCGCGCCAGGATCAGGTTCTGCTTGGGGCCGATATTCTCCAGTACGCCCAGCACTTCCACCTGGAATTCGTCGATGCGGTTGCCGGAAAAGACCGTCTTGCCGATGCCGCGCAGACCGGGCTTAATGTCCTTCAGCGGGAAGAACGCAGTCTGGGCGTGCAAAGCGGCGGCTATTGCGAACACCACCGGGACAGCGATACGCGGCACGCTTACTATTCTACCGTGGAAAGCCATGGACCACAGTGCAATTGGAGGGCGGGCAATCTTGCCTGCAGCCGGCTTTCAGCCGGCTCTGGCCGCCCTCCCAGGCGATGCTACGCATATCGACCCGCTACCATCGGCCTACAAGGAAGTGACGGCGGAGGGCCGCTCTGGGTTCCCTGCGCCGCGTTATCTGCGTGCCCGGGTCCATCTGTGGTTACTTCTTCTTGTCCACTTCCACTTCCGGGATGCCGGAGAACCCGCCGAGTTCGCTCAAGCTATCCAGGTCGATGGCGCCCACGATGTTGACCAACGTCAGTTTCTTGGGTTCGAATGCGATGATGGCCAGACCGCCTATACCCTTGGTATCGTTCTTGATGTAAACTTCTACGGTTTCGCCGTCTTCGTTGCTGTGCGTGCCTACCACACGTTGCCAGTCCGGAGCGTGTAAAGGCGCGCGAAAGGACTCCACATCGGCCGCCGAGTATTCTCCCGGCTTCTTGAACTCGAAGCTCTTGACATAGATGCCTTTCAGGCCTCCGACCACTTTTTTGACCTTGGCCTGGTCCTTGTCGTCGTCGGACAGAAACTTGGTTGCAAATCGCAGCAGAGACCCATCCAGCGAGACGTCCACGGTGTCACTGGCCCGCGCCGCCAGTTTGTCGAAATTCCACTTCACCTGCTGGGCCGGGGCGGCGCCCGCAAGCAGCAGCGATGCAATCAACAATCCCGCCGCTTTCATGAAATACTCCGATGTGTCAGCATTTGCACTTTCTTCTGCGCCTTGTTGAGCTTGCTGCCGGCTATGCGCACGGCCAGTAGGACCTGGTCTCTGGCGCGCTCACCCCGATAATTGCGATACTCCAGGCCACCCGCGGCCAGCAACAACGTGGCGGCCATAGCGGCCACCCAGCGCACCCACGGCTGGGACACGCGGCGCACCGGCGCGGCGGCAACCCGCGCCAGCACCCGCTCGGTGAAATCCGGCGAAGGCTCGCGGCGCCGCAATGCCTCCTTAAGTTCGTCTTCCAAAGGTGCCATAAATTCCTATTCCTTCCCAAGGGACAGGTCGGAAGCCTGTCCCGCCACGCGGGACAATTTCTCGCGCAACAGCGCCAGCGCCCGCTGCAATTGACTCTTCACCGTGCCTACCGGGATGCCCAGGACCCTGGCGATTTCCGCCGGGTCCAGATCCTCCTGGTAGCGCAACACCACAATGGCGCGTGCCTTTTCGGGCAGCGCGGCCACCAATTTCCGGAGCGACGTGTCCAGCAGCGGATCGCCCGCGGGCGTCACCGCTACTGGCTCAGGCGCACTTTCCAGGCTCACCATGGGCCGGCGCTGGCGGCGGCGCGCTTCATCGAGCGCACGATTGCTGGTCACCCGGCGCAGCCAATAGAGCACGTGCTCGGGCGATTCCATCTCCCCCAGGTGCTGGTGCAACGACAAAAACACATCCTGCGCCAGTTCTTCGGCCACCGCCCGGTCGCGCAGCAGGTGCCAGGCGATACTGAAGACCATAGCCTGATGCTGCCGCACCAGGCTGGCGAAATCGAATCCGGACGCCGCCGCTGGCGCCGGTGTCCGCCGCGGCATTTCGAGTACAGTCACTTCTCACTCATATCGTACGCGATCTTGGTCGAGACCTTCGCGCGCGTGAAGCCGCTGTTCACCATCGAGATCGACATGTTCCGCGCATAGAAGAACACGGCCCGGATATGGAATTCGCCGCCATAGCTGACCGGGAACCATAGCCCGTCATCGAACTTTTCATAGGTCACCGTGAAGCCGAGGCCCTTGATATCCGTGCCCAGCAGCACCTTCACGGCCATCGGAATACGGATGGCGAATTTGGTGGTGACCATCACGGGCTGGCATTCCGCAGCGTCGATCAGCGCTTCGCCTTTCCACTCGGCGTCCTCCACGTGCGGCTTGGGACGAAAGCTGACGCGGTAAATCTGCCGGCCGCGATAGGCTTCTTTGTCCTCCATGGTGAAGATATACTTGGCCTGCTCCTTGGCGGTGAGGGGGAACATATCGTGGGCGAGCCCGTCCTTGGACTCCTTGTCGCCGGTCATGTCGTTGACCATGTCCCGCATGAGATCGCCATCGATATCCAGATCCTTGATTTCCTTGCCGGGCTCGTCATAGGTGATGAACCGGCCGCTGCGGTCGACCTTGCCCTCGAAGTGCGTCAGTTTCTTGTCCATGCCGCCGGGAGTGGGGGTGACCAGGTATTCCAGCTTTTCCTCGCGCGTCAGCTTGCCGCTGCTGCGATGGAAGCGCGCCAGGACCTTCTGATTGTAGACGTACGCGCGCCGCATGTCCTGGGCGCGGGCCTGATTTTCGGCCACGCGCGCCATGATCTGGTCGACGGACGGCTCGTCGGCGATGGCCGGGAGGATCGCAAGTGAAAAGAGGATGATGGGCACGCCGTTCATGAAATTACTACTCACAACCAGTATTACGCGCGAAGGGGTGCTAGCGAATGCAGAGATTTCGTGGGGCAGGCCCGTGGCCTGCGGCGGCCTCTCAGGCCGCCTTGCCCCCCGCGTTTTACACACCCCTGACCCCTTCCTTACAGCTTTCTAACCCCAAATCTGCCATACTAACCCGTGGAGTATCATCTGCCGCCACCCGGCCCCGTGTGCCACCCTTGACCTGGACCAGCCTCTGCCAGCTCTTGGTCTTCCTAGGCCTGCTGCTGGCGATCACGAAGCCGCTAGGCTCGTACATGGCGAGCGTTTTCGAGGGAAAGCGCACCTTCCTCTCGAAGCCCCTGCTGCCCCTGGAGCGCCTCATCTACCGCCTGGGCGGCGTGCACCCGGAAAAAGAGCAGACCTGGAGAACGTACGCCGGGTGCTTCCTGGCGTTCGGCCTCGCGAATTTCGTGCTCTTCTACGTCCTGCTGCGATGCGAGCGCTACCTGCCGGGCCATCCCGCCGGCGGCACGCCCCTCACGCCGGACCTGGCCTTCAACACCGCCGTCAGCTTCCTCTCGAACACAAGCTGGCAAGCGTATTCCGGCGAAACCACGCTCAGTTACCTGGCGCAAATGGTGGGAGTCGCCGTCCAAAGCTTCACCTCGGCCGCCGCGGGGATGGCCGTGGCCATGGCGCTCATCCGCGGTTTCGTCCGCGAGCGGTCCGCCCGGCTGGGCAATTTCTGGGTGGACCTGACGCGCGCGGTCCTCTACGTCCTGCTGCCGCTCTCGCTGCCCGCCGCGCTGACTCTCTGCTCGCTAGGCGTGCTACAAACATTCCATCCCTACCGGCAGATCGCCACGCTGGAAGGCGCCCGGCAGACGATTGCGCTCGGGCCGGTCGCTTCCCAGGAGCCCATCAAGCTGCTCAGCTCGGATGGCGGCGGCTTCTTCAACGCCAACTCGGCGCATCCGTTCGAAAACCCGTCGCCCGTCGCGAACCTGCTGGAGATGCTCCTGGTCCTGGCCATCCCGGCGGCCTTCACATACACCTTCGGGCAGGCGGTGAACGATCGCCGCCAGGGCTGGACGCTGTTTGCCGTCATGTTCCTGCTCTTCGCCGGTGGCAGCCTCATAGCGACGGCCAGTGAGCAGCAGGGCAATCCCGCGCTCAGCCGCCTCGGGATCAACGGCGGCAACATGGAAGGCAAAGAGGTCCGTTTCGGAGTCGCCGGGTCCGCGCTGTTTTCGGTGGTCAGCACGGCGTCCAGCGACGGCGCTGTGAACAGCGCTCACGATAGTTTCACGCCGCTGGCCGGACTGGT
>JBEKPZ010000380.1:0-11445 GCA_049520215.1 Bryobacteraceae bacterium
GCGTTGAGGTCGTGCGCGGCCCATTGATTGAGGGTGATGCCGTCCTTGGTTCCAAGCGCCGTCACAACGGAGTAAGGGATTTCGCGGCCATTGGCGCGGATCGTGTTGGCGAGGTAGGTGAGAACCGGTTCTGTGGTCAATCCGAGAGACTTGGCCGTGGCGGTGGCGCGCTCGGCCAGGGCATCGGGGACGAGGGTGGTGTCGGTCTCAAGGGCGAGGGCGTTCGGCAATTGGCGTATTTTAATTCCAAGGTCTTCGAGCGTTACAGTGCTGCGACCACTTGTTACCGAGCCGCGACCGTCAGGGAGCGGTCCCACCAAAATCGTGTTGACCCTGCCGATCTCACCCAGTTCCTTCTGCAGCCGGGCGAGCGGCACGTATGCGGCGCGGACGTCACCCTGTTGCGGTTCAAGCGAGAACTCGCGCGGCGCGGTCGCCCCGATGGTGAGCCGGATCGTCTTGCCGGCGTCGTCTTTCCGGCCATGCAGCGATTCGAGCGGGATTGCGGAAGGCTTCTCCACGCGGGCCAGCAGCGCGTCACCGGGCTTGACGGCCAGTTCGCCGCCGAGCGCCGCGCTAAGCAGGATCTGCTGGCTTTCGGGCGCTGGGCCGAAACGCTGGTCTACTCCGTAGATCTGGACGGCGTATGCGCGACGCCCGCTGGCTGGGTGGGAGACCATGCCTTCGATTGAGATGATTGGGGTGGCGTCGCCGAATGCCGCAGCCAGATTCTCGCGGAAGAAACCGTTGCGGGAGACGACGTAATCGGTATTGCCGAGGCGCGTCAGCACCAGGTCGCGCAGGCTGGCGCGCACCGAATCGCCCACCAGCAGCGCGCCGCCCAAAACGCCCGCCGCCGTGGCGACGCCCAGCAGCACGGCCAGGTTTGTGCGCCAATACCACGCCAGGTTACGCGCCAACAGGATGGAGGTTCGCATTTCGCAATTCGTACCGCAAGGGGAAGCGGGCGGCCAGTTCCGCGCTGTGGGTCACTACAATAAGGATGGTTTCCTGGCGCTGGTGCAATTCGAGCAGCAGGGAGGCCACCACGTCGGCGGATGCCTGGTCGAGGTTGCCGGTGGGCTCGTCGCACAGCAGCAGCAGGGGCTTGCAGATGAGGGCGCGGGCCAGGGCTACGCGCTGCTTCTCGCCGCCGGAAAGCTCGGCGGGGCGATGGTCGAGGCGGTCGCTCAGTCCGACCTGCGCGAGGAGATCGCGGGCGCGCTGCTCGGTGCCGACCCGCGAGGTACCGAGCCGCGACCGTGAGGGAGCGGACACCAGCGTTGGCACCAGGACGTTTTCGAGCACGGAGCACTGCGGCAGGAGGCAGTGATCCTGAAAGATGAAGCCGATCGACTGGTTGCGGAAAGCGGCTAGCTTTTTTTCGGATAGTGCGTAGGGATCGCGTCCGTCGAGCACCACCGTACCGGAGGTGGGCTGTTCCAGGCCGCCGAGGATGTAAAGGAGCGTGCTCTTGCCCGCGCCTGAAGGGCCCATGATGGCGGCCGCGTCGCCGCGATCGAGGCGGAAGGAAACGCCGGAGAGGATGGAGAGCGGCCCGCGGGGGGTTGGGTAAGTTTTGGCGATCTGGGAGACGTCCAACATAGGCGGCGCGCGTGGTGCGGGTGGCTCCGACGGAGCCCTGGACCATTGTCGCATGCGGTTGTGGATGTGTTTAGGATTCGCCTTACGAACCTACAGTGGCGACTCTGATCTCGAACGATTCCGGTGTGAAGGGCTTCGGGTTGGCTATAGGCGCACCGTTGCAGACCGGATCCCCCGGTTTCGAGCTCTGGCCATAGACCAGTTGTATGCCCTGTCTAAGCGCATCGAGGAGTAGCCGACCGTCGAGATCCAGGTCGGCGGCTATGACCGCCTCCGCCGGCGACCTGTGCATCCCTATGAGGCCGGCACAGGGATCCATTGCGACCGACCAACTGCTTCGGTCTTGCGTTCCCTGCATGCCAAAGATGTAGTATCTGCCGTGCTCAGTTGGGACGCTGGCTCGAAACTGGACAGCAAGTGAAGGGACCCGTTCAGTGGCCGGCCCAGCAAGACCGGACCCCAAGTTCAGCCGCAGCAGCTTGGATAGGCGCTGGGTGGCACAGTCGTCGAGCCTTACCAGCCCATCAACAATCGCCGCTTGGACCGCCTCGGACTTGGGTATGCACGGAAGGTCGTACTCGTAGCCGAGACTAAGAGTACGGTGCAGGTCCTGCACGTGAACACGCACCGGGCGCCCCCGGTCGTAGAAGTAAAAACACGAGGTCGGCCACTTTGTGTACGACCCGGGATTTTGAGTCTGCCAAGCGTCCAAGAAGCGATCGACATTTGCATGATGCGCATAGAAAACGGGGTCCAACGCAGCGCTAACAAAATCTCCCATGCAGCCGCCGAGCTGTTTGTGAACACATTGATGCAGGCTGCCAAATGCGGTACCGGGATAAGTGAGTCCCCCCACTACCGAATCGAAACAACTGCCGCCAAACCAGGCGGCTATCTGACCCTGGGTAACGGGGCAGATGTAATTCTGTTTGCGAGGACAGTCACAATGAATGTGCTTGACCCACGGCAGCGAGTTGTAAACCCAAGGTACGTTTGGATCTGTCTCCCAGTCCCAAACCGGGAGCCGGAAATCAGGGTCCCCCAATTCAGCTTGAATCAGACGCTCGTGAAGATAGAGGAAGGCGCGGTGCCAAAGCAGGAACGCCCAGGTATTGTGGATATCGCCGAAGAACGGATCGTTACCGCCACAATACCAGGCGTGCGTCCATGCCTGAAACAGGTAGCTCTTGCGGTTCGCGGACGGCCGGTTCATCATCCTGGTGTAGGCGCGCTTTAGTTCTTTAGCAAGGCTCCCTTTTTCGGGGTCGGACAGCTTCGACCACAGAGGCCTCTTAGGTGGGTTCGGATGAAATTGACCCAACTGGAAGTCGGGTACTGAGTCAAAACGAAACGCACCCGGAGGAAATTGCGGAAAGTCATTGCCGACGCAGGGAGGCGGCGCGCTTGCGTGCGAGCGGCCTGCCCCCGCTGCCCCGGCAAGAAACAGGAAGTCACGCCGGTCGATACTCATTCCCCGCCAGAGTCCTTGGCTGACCCGAGGTCCAGCATGTTCTGGGGACGGGACGGCCTGTACGATTGCGATAGCGGCGCCGGGATGAGGATCAACGCGTTGTAAACGTGGGTCTCATCGTTAAACACCGGATTGGTCTGATTCTTGGGACAGGGGCCATTTGGGTCGTACAAATTGTCCATCCCCAAAGCGGAGATTATGTTCCCCACGCTGGTGGTAACGAGGCCCGTCTTGGCGTCCCACAGGTACTGCCCGATCGCCTGCTGATCGAGCAAGTTGGCTATCGGCGTGGTGTAGTCCGCGTTCATCCAGTTTCGTTCCGTGGTTAGCAGGTAGGCGAGCTGGGTATACAACGCCGCGCCGCTCGCGTAAGGCGCCGACGCGTCCAGTTCGTACCGCAGGTTCGATCGCGATGAGAGCAACATGTAAAGCGCCATCGCTTCTCCGTGTGAAAGTGCCATAGTCGTCCTTTCCGTTCCTTAGTTGAATTTGGCGATACACTGCCGTAATGATCCCGCTGCCTTAAGATCAGCTTCCTCCATCTGGACCGATCCGCCGTTTGCAAGCGCAAAGGCGATAAAACCCGGGCCGATCATATCCGCTTGAAACCAATAGCGCCCAGGATTTCTCACGAGGGCGCTCACATAGTGGCGAGCGACCATTGTATCCGTTGCGGCCAGGGCAGCACGAACGATGTGCTCGGGCCATTCATTCGAGATACGCGACGGCGGGGCCGATTGCATCAGTTGCAATGCCTGGCGCGCGCTTCCCTTCGCCATCTCCAGTTCGCCTTTCAGCCGCTGGATCCAGTGACCGTAGATCGGCCAATTCGGCAAACCCCGGATCAGGCATTTCTCCGCGCGGCCTGGCTCGCCCGCCTGCGCGAGCAGGCACCCAATCGCCATGGTTTTCTCATATCCCGGCTTGGAGGCAAGCATCGCGACGCACAGCCGGACGGCTTCGGCAGTCCGGCGCCGCCGTAGAAATAACTGCACTAATAGGCGGTTCTTGGTGAACTGCGGCTGGGAGCCAAGGCCCATCCTGGAGTCGAATGCCAAGCCGTCGCGAATCAACTGTTCCGCCACGTCCCATCTGCCTTGCTCCGCGCGGAGACATGCCTCGAAGCCGTACGCCCGGCTTTGATATGCGAGCGACCCTTTAGAACGCATTCTTTCGATACTCCGCGAAACCCCAGCCAAGTCTAATCGACCCAGAGCCAGGCCGCCCCGCAATTGGTCGGTCCAATCCCTTTGATCGAGGTTCGCGGCCCGGTCACACTGGGCCTGCGCCTCGTCGAGGCGCCCAGCGTTGAGCAAGAAAATCGCGCGCTGCATCAGGATGCTATACGAACGCGGGGCAAGGGCTATGGCGGCCTGTGTCAGTTGAAGCGCTTCGTCGGCACGTCCCTGCCGGTCGATGGCAGTCGCTTTGTAAAATAGCGCGAGGCCATCATCCGGATATTCGATGGCATAGCGGTCGAAGGTCTGCTCCGCGGTTGCGTTTTGTCCCGTATCCAGTGCGGACAGGCCTCTGATTGTCAGCGACTCACGATCCGTCAGATTCCTCTCGCGGACGATTTCGGCTGCGAGGGCGTGATAGGGCAGTCCCTCGTCGGGACGGGACTGCGCGGTCAGAATGTCGGCCAGACGGGATGCCGCGCGCGCGAACTTGGGGTCCAGATCCAATGCGGTCTTCAAATGCAGGATCGCCTCATCGCTCTTCGACGCCTTCCACGCGTCATCGCCCTTTGTATACTCCTGCAGCGCCTGCCAGGAAGAAGTGGTCAACTCCTCGGGATGGCGGCTGCGCGTTTCGACGTCGCCCGCCGATTCGCCGGCCGTCCGGCGCACCCACGAAGCGCTGTCGTAGACCGCCGCGCGTACGCGGGCTCGTTGCCCATCAACTGCAGGCGGACTTCCAGCACCTGCTCGTCGGCCACACGGCTGAGGTTGCTGAACAAGACGAACTGCGCGCCCTCGCGCATGGCGATGTCTCTGGCTTGTACGGGCGCCAGCCTGGGGGGCATAGGTACGGCCGCCCCGGCGATGAGATGCCATGCCGCTTGCACACGGTCTTTGGGCAGGATGCGGATGCGGGCGGATTGCTGGAGTTGGTCGGCTAGCAGCAGATCGATGGCGCCGGCCGCGGTCGGGCCGTCGAGGGAATCGATCGACTGTGTGGTGGTGGTCAGCATGACAAGCGGTTTCGCCGGAAGAGTTGGCGGCCACTCTATATAGCGCAAGAACGCGCCCAAAGAGGCCACACCGGCGGCAGCGGCTCCCGAGACGATCCAGGTACGGCGCGAGACACGCCGCAGGAGAGGGGGCTGCGGAGGGGCGGGACGCGGGGCGGGAAGGGTAGGAGGGACGGGGGCCACGCAGTCATCAAGCGCCCGGACCATGTCCGCGGCCGACGCGTAGCGGCTTGCCGGATCGGGCGCCAGAGCGCGGGCGAGCACCGCATCCCATGCCGCGGGCATGGCGGGCACGGTGCGGGAGAGCGGCTCAGGCGGCTCCGAAATGCGCCGCATCGCCAGGCGCACGACATTGTCCCCGGATGGCTGGCGGGCGCCGGACAACATCTCGTAAATAATCAAACCGAAAGAGAACACGTCGGTGGCGGGGGTCAAAGCGGCGCCCAGGAATTGTTCCGGGGCCATGTATTCCGGCGTTCCCGCGATTTGGCCGGGCAGCGTGTGGCCGGAAGGCGTCAGCCCGTCAAAGACCTTGGCCAGCCCGAAATCGGTAAGGACTGCGCGCCGGCCGCCGTCCTTGCCAGGAACGAGCAGGATATTGGCGGGCTTCAGATCGCGATGAATAATGCCGGCGTGGTGGACGGCATCCAAACCGGCGGCGATCTGACGGGCCAGCGCCAGCGCCGATTGAGGCTCCATGGGGCCCTTGGAGACGGCGCGGGCCAGCGTCTCGCCCTCCAGAAACTCCATGGTGAAGTACAAGACTTCATCGGCGCCGCAGGGCTCCACGAAGAGGTCGAAGATATGGCAGACGTTCGGATGGGAGATCTTGCGCGCCAGACGGATTTCGCCGCGGAAACGCGCGTCGATGTGTTCCTCTCCGCGAAAGCGGGAACGCAGGACCTTCAACGCGACGATGTCGGCAAGCTCGGTGTCTTCGGCGCGGTAGACTTCGCCCATGCCGCCGCGGCCCACCAGTTCGATCAGGCGAAAGCGTCCGTTGTTGAGGAGTTCACCGGGCCGGAACTCTCCGGGCAGCGGCTGGCTAGGCGCGAACGCAGGAGCTTCCAGGAAATCTCCCAGGCGCTCGTGCTGTTCGAGCAGATGGAGCACGGTGTCTGTCAGCGTGGGATCGTCGGCACAGCGCTCCCGCACGAACGCGGTTCTGTCGGTTGGCGGCAAGTCCAGAGCCGCCGCGAAGACGTCGTCCGCAAGCTGAATGCGGTCAGGCGGCTGGGGTTCCATCGATGGCGATCCGCAGGCGGGTTCTGGCGACCTGCCAATCGCGGCGCACGGTGCGCACCGAGATTCCCAGGCAGGCAGCCGATTCTTCCTCACTGAATCCGGCGAAGTAGCGAAGTTCCACGAGTTGGGCTTTGCGGGGGGAATGATGGGCAAGGTCGCGGAGGGCGAAATCCACGGCCAGGATCTGGTCCGCGTCCGAATCCCGCGAGACCAAGGCATCGGAGATCTCGATCGGGACGGCATCGCCGCCGCGCTTCTCGCTACGGCGGGCGCGGGCGCGGTCCACGACGATGCGGCGCATGACGCGGGCGGCGAGGGCCAGCAGGTGGCTGCTGTTCACGATTTCCAGGTCTTGCGCTTGACGGAAGCGCAAGTACGCCTCATGGACCAGGGAGGTGGCGCCCGGGGCCTGGTCGCGGCGCTCGCCTTGCAGGCATTGCAACGCAAGGCTGTGCAGCTTTTTATAGAGGGCGTCAAACAGGGCGCTTTCCGCGCCTGGAGCGCCACGCTGCCAGTCGGAAATCAAACGCGTGATCTCGCCAGCCGGTCCCATTACATTACTTTCCAGGTTTTGGCTAATGTGGAGAATTATACCGTATGCCGGCGCAAGGCTCCGCGCTCTACGCGCCATCCCGCTGCGCGGCGATCGTTTTGTAAACATCGAGAGCGCGCGCGGCCATACGCGCGGCGCTGTAATGCTCGCGGACGCCTGCCACGCCGCACTTCCCCAGCCGTTCCAGGAGAGCGGGGTCCTTCCAGAGCGAGAAGATGCCCTGGGACAGACTGGCCGTGTCGTCCGGTTCGACCAGAATACCGCCGCCGGTCTTCTCCACGATCTCCGTCAGGCCGCCGCGGCGGGGCTCGACCACGGGCACGCCGTTGGCCATGGCTTCCAGCAGGAACAAGCCTTTCGGCTCGTCGTAAGTGGCAGGGACCGACAGCACGTCGAGGTTGCGTAAGAAATCGATTTTGTGAGGGCGGTCGAGCACGCCACGATAGCGGAATTCGTGGTCGAGACCCGCCGTTTTGATACGCCGCTCGATGCCGTGCAGATAGGCGCGGTGCTCCGGCGCCAGATATCCGGCGACTTCCAGGGCGGTACCGCCGAAATCGGTCTCGCGCCGCAGCTTCACGTAGGCATCGGCGAGCAGGTGCAGGCCCTTCTCGGGCGCGACGCGCGCGAAGTATCCCACGGTGAAGCAATTGGTGTGAAGCTTCAGCGATGCGTCGTATCCTTTCAGATTGACGCCCAGCGGCACCACGTGCATCTTGCGCTCGGGGATGCCGAGGTAGCGGCACATGGGACCGGCATAGTACTCGCTGATCGCGGCGAAGCCATCCACGTGTTCGATGTTGGCGCGGATCAGATCGAGCGATTGTGCGCGGTAGGGTTCCGGGAGCTGGCTGAGGAACAGGTCTTCGCCCTGCAGCGTGCAGCAGATGGGGCGGCCGACGGCTTCGCGGATAGGCTGGGCGAGGCCGATCAGCAGCGAATTCGGCAGCGTTACGATGTCGGGGGGCGGCTCGCTGCGCAGCCAGGCCGCGAGTTTGTGGATCTCCTTGCTCTGGCGCCCGTCTTCACCGCGCAGCATGGAGACGGTCATTTCGCCCAGCAGGTGAGGATTCACTGGAATGGAGCGGCGCGCGGCGAGCTTCAGCGCCCACTCGGAATCCCAGAGGCGGTCGAGCAGCCACGGCGTGTTACGGAAAAGGCCGGAGTGCTGTTCGAGATACACGCTGATGCCGCCGAAGAACACTTTGTGCGCGGCCACGTTGGTCTCGTCGGTGAGGGTTGGGGTGTAGATGGGAAGCAGGATGATGTCGTGTCCCTGGCTTTTCAACTCGGCGGCCAGGGCGTTGTCGCGGATGCAGCTTCCGCAGTACATTTGCGCGGCGCCGGCGGTGAGGGCCAGGATCTTCATCGCTTGTGGGGCAGGCTCTCAGCCTGCGCGGGACTCTCAGTCCCGCTGTCTTCGCGCTGAAACGCGCGGCGGGCGTAGAGGTGGTCGAACAGATTGCCTTCGTGGGGCTGATCCCAACTGATGCGTTGCGTGGGGATCGCGCCTAGGTTCAGGCGGCCCACTTCGGGAGAAGCGAGCAAGCGCGCGATCAGCTTACGGTCGTGGGTGATGGCGGTGACGACCAGGCTTGGGCCGAGGGCGCGCGGGATGGCATGCTGGCTGACCGGCACAACGCTGGCAAAGGGGAAGAGGAATTCGCGGTTGGCCAGCGGATGGGCCGGCGAATCGCACAACACAATGGTGGGCAGCAGGTACGCGCAGCCTTGAAAGTTCGCCAGACGGGGACCTTGGCGCAACGACGCAGTGACTTCGCGCGCCGAGTCGCCATCGAGTTCGCCATCGATGGTCTGCGAAATGCGCTCGGCCAGCGCTCGATTGGCGAAGGGCGCGATCTGCGCCTGATCGTCGGCTTCATCGCGCGGCACGACGGCGGCCAGACGCGCGGCGAGCGCCTCGGCGATCTGCGCGGCGTGCGACGGCGGCGCCCACACGCCGGACGCATTGATGCAGGAGCGCCCGGAGTTTTCGAGGATGGAGGAGACCATCACGTCGAGGTACAGCTCCCATTCGGCCGCGCAATCTTCGCCGATCACGATTTTGCTGTAGCCCGGGCCGTGCACCTCGATGCGCGGGTCGCCCTGCCAGGGCCGCGTGGAGGTTACGTCGCCGAACACCATGCCGCGGCCGCAGCGGCGCAGGATCTCGGCTGCGCCCGCGTGATCGGCCGGGTAGTAGCCGAACGCTTCCGGCGGGGCACCCGCGTGGATCAGCGCCTGGATGATGCGGTACGGCGTCCAGGGCTCGGCTGCGCCGGGCTTCAGCACCAGCGGCGTTTTCAACGCGCAGGCCGGCGCCCACAGCGAATGCACGCCCGGAGAGTTGCTGGGCAGCACCACGCCGAGCGACTCGCCGCGCGGGAAGTAGCTCAAACCTTCGGCGTGGCCCGTATCGAGCACGCGCAAATCAAGGTTGCGCGTGAGGCCGTTGACCACCGCTTCCATCTCCGCCAGCACGGTGCGGATCTTGTGCATGTTGCGGCGCACCATCACGTGCGGCAGGCCGGTGGTGGCGGAAACCTGGCGGACGTAATCTTCGGGCGATTGGGTGGTGTCGCCGAGCGGGAGCGGGGACGCCGCGAACAGATCGGCGGCGCGGGCGCACATGCCGAACAGTTCCTGAGTGGTGAAGCCCGCCAGAAGCGCGCGCGGCATTTCTTGATCGAGCAGATCGCGGCGGATCAGTCCTACGTTCGCCTGGCTGATTTCGACGAAGGGGTTGCCGGTGCGGTAGTGGGGTGTGCGCACGGTATCGAGGCTGCGGTATGGCCGGCCGCGCCGCAACAGCGGGATGTGGACCACCGGCGGCATGGTTTGCTGCATCAGTAAACGCCCTCGACCACGGACTTCTGGAACCTGGAAAACGGTCGCACGTTGCGCACGCCGTCCCACGGGTACTCTGTATATGACGGTTCCCGCTCCGCCTCGTCTCGCTCCAAAAAGCGGGGCATGAAGAACTCGCGGGTCAGGGTGGTGAGGCGCACGCGGCCGGTCTCGCCGTAGCCGACCACGCGGGCCGGATTGTCCGGGTCGACTACTTCGATCATGGCGCGCGGCGCGGGCGGGTAATAAATGATGTCGTAGTTGTCTTCGGCGAGGCGTGGTTTGTGAACCGCCAGTCCCATGAGCGTGTTGCCGTAGGTGGGCGCGAAGTAGACGCCATCCAGCAATTCCTCGACGGCGAAGCGATGGAACTGCGGAGTCATCTCGGTGCCGCCGCAGAATACGCCGCGGATGCCCATTTTTTTGAGCGACACCTTTTCCGAGAGGGCTTCGAGCAGTTTGGGCGTGGTGAACATCGAGCGGATATTGTCGTGCGCGCGCAGCAGCGTGAGGCCTTGCTCTACGACGTGCTGTTTGTAAGCCTCCGCCTCTTCGATTTTTCCGCGCTTCAGCAGCTTGATGACCCAGCGCGGATCGAGATCGGTCATGAAGCAGATACCGCCGCGGAATTGCGCCAGGTGCTCGACGGCCAGGCGCAGGCGGCGCGGGCCGCTGGGACCAAGCATGAGCCAGTCGGAGCCTGGGGGGAATGCGTCGTCCGGCAGGGTGGCGCTGAAGGCTTCGTAGTCGATGCGGAAATCGTCGATCGAGATGCGCGACTTCGGCACGCCGGTGCTGCCGCCGGTCTCGAAGACGTAGACGGGCCGGCCGGCGTAGGCTTTGGGCACCCAGCGGCGAACGGGCCCGCCGCGCAGCCACTCGTCCTGGAAGAAGCCGAAGCGGTCCAGGTCGTCGTAGCCGCCGATTTCGGTGCGGGGATCCCAGTCGAGCTTGGCGGCGTAGTCCAGCCAGAACGGGCAGCCGGTTTCGGGATTGAAGTGCCACTGGACGATCTCGCGCGTCCAGGCGTCGAGCGCGGCGCGTGCGGCTTTGGTTTTGGCCGGGAGGCCGGTTTCGATCAGAGTACCCACGGTTTCTCTAGTTTAGTACGTGAGGCGGGTTCTGGGTGTAGCGCGGTATCGGAACGGCTATAGTGGCATCATGACGTTGTCCCGAGCGGAGACCAAGGCACTCTATGACAAAATCAGCAAGGTTTACGATCTTCTGTCGGAGCACACCGAAGGACCCGTGCGCGAGGCCGGTTTGCGAATGCTCGCGCCGGCGGCGGGCGAGACGGTTCTCGAAATCGGATTTGGGACCGGGCACGCGCTGGTCTGGCTGGCTCACGCCGTGGGACCTTCCGGGATGGTCCATGGGATCGATCTCTCCGATGGGATGATGGCGGTTGCGGGAACCCTGGCCGGGCACGAAGGGGTCGCGGATCGCGTGGAACTGCGGACGGGAGACGCGACTGACTTACCGTATCCGGCAGACAGCATGGACGCCGTGTTCATGAGCTTCACCCTGGAG
>JBEKPZ010000381.1:0-9940 GCA_049520215.1 Bryobacteraceae bacterium
GCCATACGATATCTCGCCGCGCGGGTTTTCGGTCAGCCGCGACGACCGCACCATTTACTTCAGCGTGGCGACAACGGAGGCTGATATCTGGATGGCGACGTTCGATGGCAAGTAGGGCAAGTCCGTGTCCGCCTACAGCGGACCATCGGCCGTATACCACCACCAAGGATGATCCGCGCCCCAGTTGCACAGCGGCGCGCAAATGCGGCACTGTTTTCTCAAACCATAATTATTTTCCACGGCGGTGTAATGCCGAATTGGCTCCGCCCGCCAGTCCAGGAAAGAGGTGTTGGCGCGTCAGAAGATCCAACGAGTTGGGAGGCGAATTCGGCATTACGCCGCGCAGATTACGCGTGTCGCTTCCAGCGCCATCGCCAGGAGTTGCGAAAGTTGGAATTCCCTGCCTTTCCCTCGCTGGTCCTCCGCTGCTCCAGCGGTCGGCCTCGCGAATTGATCAGTCGATGTCTTCCATGCCGGCTGGACCCTGCAGTGTCCTACCGCTGGGTGAAGATTAGGGCACCAGAGAAAACACCGTGCCTCCGTCCGTGCTGCCACCCGATACGGTACTGCCGTAGATCACGTCCTGGCCGAGCACTGCGAACGAGGGAATCCTTCCCTCGCTGCCGTTGTGGGGAAAATGAGCAGCCACTTCGCTCCAAGCGCCGCCGGGAGACGCCGGAGGCGTCAACAAGAACACGCCACCCGCGCCGGCGCCCCCGCTCGCGGCAGCGCCGATAAGCATGCCGTTAGGGGCCACCATCACATCGTCGGGAGAGTAAACATCTTCGCCGGTGCCAGATGGGAATTCGTGGATCACGCTCGGGGTCCAAGGATCGCCTGGGGTGGCCGGCGGCGTCAAGGAGAATGCGGTGCCATAGTTAGCAGCTCCGCCAGTGGCGGTCACGCCGTAGATTACGCCTCCGCTGCCAAGTGCTATCCCTGTGGGATTGCCGTCGTTGTGGGAAGAGGCGGGCATGGCGTAGATCACCTTTTCAGTCCAGGCGCCTCCGGCGGATTCCGGCGGTGTCACGGAGAACACCGTACCCAAACTGTTACTTCCGCCGTACGTGGTGATGCCATACAGCACGTCGCCGGCACCCATCACTAGCATGCTGGGACCAATTCCGTCGCTGCCGCCCGCAAAGGAATAGAGCACATTCTCGGTCCAGAGGTTCCCAGGAGAGACCGGCGGCGTAAGCGAGAGCACGGTGCCATTTAGCCCCTCAATGCCATCCAGCCCAGGCCAGACGCCATAGAGCACCCCGCCGTGGCCGATGACTAACCCGCCAATCCCAGAATTGTACAGCACGTTTTCGGTCCAGGACCCGCCCGGCGAGGCTGGGGGCGTCAACGAGAACACTATACCGATATTCTCGGGCCCGCCGAATGTGGTGTTGCTGTAAAGCACCCCACCGCTGCCGATGACTACCGCATTGGCGCCGCCATCGACCGGGGGATTGAAAGTAAAAAGCCTGTTGTCCGTCCAAGGCCCGCCCGGCGATGCTGGCGGAGTCAGCGAGAACACGCCACTGCCGTCAGCGCAGTAGAGCACTCCGCCCTGGCCGAGCGCGCACCCGTTGGCATAGCCCTCGGAGAGCGTGGTGATCGTCGCTACCGGAGTTTGCCCAAACAGCGTGGCGGCCGCCGCCACGCCGATCAGCCCCCGGCACAGGCTACCGGTCCCGGGGCGCAAGTATCGCAGAGCCTGCATGAATCGGCTCAGTTTTTCAGTCGTTCTTAGAATCATCGTTTTGGTCCCTCTTTCAGTCTGTTTTCCCCACACCTGGATATGCGGAAAACGAGGGCCTTTTTTGCTCAGCGGCCGAAGAAAAGTTTTTGGGGGGGGCCGGTCCGCGGCGCATTGATGGGGACCACCCTGATGTCGCGGGAACGGGCGGTTCAAGATATTCGGCGGCTCAGTTTGGGACACCAAAGTGACCGCTGGAGCAGCGGAGGAAAAGGCACGGAATACCGCCTTCCCAAATGCGGCAAGGTTTTCTCAAACCATAGCTATTTTCCACGGCGATGTAATGCCGAATTGGCCCCGCCCGCCAGTCCAGGAAAGAAGTGTTGGCACGTCAGAAGATTCAACGAGTTGGGGGCGAATTCGGCATTACGCCGCGCAGATTACGCGTGTCGCTTCCAGCGCCATCGCCGGCAGTTGCGAAAGTGGAATTCCCTGCCTTTCCTCCGCTGGTCCTCCGCTGCTCCAGCGGTCGGCCTCGTCTACAGTCCCCGGCAAGCTCCTTCGCTAGTCGACGAGCGGGATGATCGAGGGCCGTTTTTCTCCTGCTCGCCTGCTGCACGCAGGAGGAAGTGAGCGTGGAGGGACGACAGGCGATCTTGCGTGTCCCGAGGACCGATGCGCAGAGGATTGCGTGTCGCCAGGTGGCGTGCCCTCTGAGTACCTCTCCCACTTGGAATGGCAGGTCGGCGAGCAGTAGGATCTTGCGTCGCCCAGGACCGATGCGCAAAGGATTGCGCATCGGTATGTGGATGCCCTGGCCCCGCGCCGCCGTCTTCGCCGCGATTTCCAGGCCGCCCAAAGCAGCAAGGATCTTCCGTGTCGCCCAAGGACCGATGCGCAGAGGATTGCGTATCGCTACGCCGCCACAGGCCACATGCACCGCTTGCCGTGGCATCGCGTGGAATGGGAACGCGGAATTCCAAGTCTTTCCTCCGCTGCTCCTCCGCTGCTCCAGCAGTCGACTACACTGGTCCCGATATGGTCAAATAGGGACATCCATTGGATAAGTTTCTGTCAAGAGGCAAAAGCCTGCTCACGGCGCTCGGGAGGAGCGCCAAGACGTCTTCGATGTTACCTGAGATTCTTTAGGAGCCGGAAGGGGCGACCAGTGCGGACATCGTTTTACGTCGGTCTCGGGCTGATGCTGGCTTTCACCGGCAGCGCCCAGCCGCAAGGCAAATCGAGCGAGATACCCAAAGCCATTGCGATTCTTCATCAGGCTGCACGTGCCGCCGGAACCATTCCTGACGATCCCCCCAGGCCTCAGGAGGCCATGGGCCGAACCGCTTATTACGATCCGCTTTACGGGCCCGAGAAGCGAGAGAAAGCACTTGGCGCGATCGCTCAGGCGGAGGCTAAAGCCGGAGACTTTGCGGGCAGCCTGGAAATCATCAAAGCCGCGAGCCAGGGAGACGTAAGAGATGCCATGGTTCGCGCTGTTGTGATTGTCCGCGCGACTAAGGGAACCACGGAGCCTGTTATCGAGGCGACCGCGCGCCTGCCCGAGGATAGGAGGCAGGACATCTTTCTCGAATCCGGGCTGGCTCGGGTGCGGGAGGGGAACCGTGCAGGCGCACTTCAGTTCGCCCACCTCATTGCCGACGAGGCTGCCAAGGGCCGCCTTCTGGCTGAGATTGCGGATGCTCAGGGGAGGGTTGGGGACGTTCGAGGAGCGACACAAACAGACGGCCCAAATGAAGGTGCTAGCGCTCGTGGCCGTCGCCATGGCGCAAGAGAAATCCGGCGACAGAGCAGCCTCCCGGAACTCGTTCCGGCAAGCACTGACGCTGGTTGGCGGTGACCCGTCGCTGAGAGGGACGCTGGGTAACATCGCGCAGGCTCGGGCGGCGCTGGGGCAGTTCAACGAGGCGGTCGAAACCGCTGGAATGATTCCTTTTGATGTGCCCCGAAACGTCGTGCTGGCTAGAATTGCCGGATCGCAGGCGAAGCTTGGATATGTGAAAGAAGCTCTTCAAACAGTACAGGCGATTCGAGGCGAGGACAGCGAATTCTGGAAGGCGACGGCGCTGGCGCGAGTTGGGAGGGTCCAAGCTTCCAGAGGCGACCCAGCCGCCGCGAAGGCAACTTTCCAGAATGCCATCCGAAGTGCAGAGTCGATCAAGGATTCGGATAGCACGGCGCACGCCCCGGGAGGCACCTCAACAGCGGTCCAGAGCATGGCTTATTTTCGTGGCTGGCGACTTTCGGGCATTGCCAAAGCAGAGGCTCAGTCAGACGAAAAGATGGCGAGCGCCGCGACCTTTGAAAAGGCTTTAGCGGTGGCGCGCGGCATGCCTGATCCTCCCGAGGGGTCAGTCAGCTACGAGGCTTACAGCAAGGACATGCTGTTCTATTTAATCGCCAAGGACCAGGCCGAGGCCGGCTTGGTGAAAAGCGCATTGCAGACAGCCGGTGAGATCCGCCTGCTTCCCGGCAAATCGCGAGAACGAGGATGGAGCGGTGGGGACCCAAGGGTTACGGCATTGCACGATATCGCGCGAGCGCAGGCTTTGCGGAATGAGCCGTCCGAAGTGGTGGCCTGGGCGGAGGCGCTGCCGGTACCCAGTGAGAAAGCCCTCGCTCTACTTGGATTGGCGGACGGCCTACTCGAACGGGCCGGCGTCGAGTTTGTTGAGCCGCTGCCCGACGATATCTGAGCAAAGGTGTCCTCAATCCTCCCGCCGCTCGCGCCGCCAACCTTAACGAACCGCCAATGCTAACCGAGGTCGCCGCACCGGGACTTCGTGAATTCCGTTTGCGGCTGCGCCGCCGGCAGGGCTCGGCCGGCAGTAGGGCTCGCTCTGCAACATGCGGTGCGTCCTACCAAGGTGGCCACCGTTTTTGCCGGCGGCGACGAAGCCGCGGTGGCTCACTTGCGCGCCCGGATGTCCAATTACCCCCATTCCTCGCCGTCAATGGCGCTATTCCAGGATGGAAAGCCGGTTTACATGCTGCACCGTAGCGAGATCGAACACCGCGAGCCCGCGGAAATCGCCCGCGTCCTCACGGAAGTGTTCGACCAGTTTTGCATGGCGCACCAGCCGGTTTAGCAACCGGAAGAGTCACTGGCAGCACAACCAGATTGCACGCCTTGGGCGAAGCGGAACAGAGGCCGATATCGCCGCACATCGTGCCCTGGGGACTAGTCTTTGGCGGCGCTGGTAATTTGCGTCGTGATCGCCTTTTTCGAGCAGGCTGCCCGGACGACATTTTAGCCCTGCACATCTGGTAGCGCGCGCTGCGCACAATGCCCCGCCTCAGAAGGCGCGCCCGTGCAACAAAAAAGGCGGGCCCCGAAAGGGACCCACCCGACGTTGAACGACGCCATTCCGCGGCCCGGCGACGCTATTGCTGGGATCGTTCAGTTTGTGCCTGTAGTGGCGACGATTGCGGCTGTACCTGCGACAGAGAACTAGTCTCATCGGCGCTGAAAATCTTGATTTCCACGCGGCGGTTCTTGGCGCGCGCAGCGCGAGTGTGGCCGTCGTCTACGGGCTTCTCCTGGCCAAGTCCGATCATGTGGATGCGGTAAATGGGAATGTCATGCTTGGCCACCAGGTATTCGGTCACGCCGTCGGCCCGTTTGCGGCTGAGCACTTCGTTATACTGGCGCGAGCCGGTGCGGTCCGTGAAACCTTCCACGGCGATGAAGTAACGCTTGTTCTTGGAGGCATTCGCCACCAAGGTGTCGAGATCCTCGCGGTCCTTCGGTGTAAGCGCGTCCTTGTTGAAGCCGAACGGGATCGTCAAATCGCCGACCTGCTTGTAATCGTCCAGATTGGCAACCACCTGCCGCAGACTCTTGATCTCTTCGGAGTCCTTGTTTGCCAGATCCGACGCCTCGCCGGCCTTGGTCATGGCGCCTTGCGCGCTGTTCTGGGCCGTCAAAGCCTGTTCCTTCGCAGCGCTGATGCCGTTCTGGGCCTTCTCGTCCACCCCGTTGATGCTGGCCGTCAACTCGGTGCCGGTCTGCTGGATCTGCTGGCCGTTCTTGGTAGTCTGGTTGCCGACCTGATCGACCTTGGCCCGGATCGGCGCCGTTGTGTTCTGCACGTATTTCTTGGTTGCGCAACCGCCCGTGAGCAGCGTCGCCGCCAGAAGACCTGCACTGAGAAGACTTCGTGTCATAATTTACTCCCGACGCGTAGCGGTGCAATTCTACCGCCGATCAGCCAAACGCCCACAGGGCCGACGCCATCTTCTGGGGCGCCTCAGGTTTTGACCGCATAAGGTCATCTGACCGTGTATGGTCAGACCCGGAAGGCTGTGTCGTAGGGGGGCCGCGAGAGCAACGCATCGCCTATCGATCGAGAGATCCGCGAAGATTGACTTACGGGCAGGCCGGACACCGTTCCGCAGCCTTTTTGGCTGACCCCAGCCCGTCGTCAATCTTCCATCGCCGCTCTCACCTGCTCGGTGACATCGGTAATGGAACCGGGCGACAAGCCTTTGCGCCCGGATCTCGTCTGCTGCAGGCAGCAGGGTGTGTCCACTACGCGGGAATGATGTTCTTCGACGCCAAGATTAACAGCAGCATCTCCACGTCGCCATGGAACAGCCGCTTCTCTGGGAGGCAAGGCGCCGCGGGGAACTATCCGGCAGGAATTCGAAAGTCTGTTCGACAACCGGGCCTTGCCCGTGCCTGCGGCACCGGCTTCATCTCGATCCCTGGGGGGGGCTAAGGCGTAAGTGAACCGCTGTCTTCCTCGTCCGCTGGACTCAGGAAGCAGGAGGAACAGGCACGGACGATTCTGTCGGCGTCCAGCGTCACCGCGCCAGTTAGCGCCAAGGCTCGACCGCATAGTTTTACCGTGGTGTCCAGAGTGATGCTATCGCGCGCCATAATACTCCCGCTGAACCGAGTGGTTGTCCCGAGAGTCGCAGAGGTACCGACCTGCCAAAACACCCTGCCTGCGGCTAGATTACTAACAGCGTTCTTCACACTAACATACGAGCCGCTTGCGGTTGTGAGCGTACTCCCTATCTGGAAAAAGAAGGTCTTGCCAGTGCCCTGGAAGTCGAGAACGAGCTTTCCTGTCAACGTTCCCGGACAGTTTGAACTCGTCAACCTCCCACACCCCGAAAAGCGGAACACCTCGAGCCTCGGCTTGGCGAGTTGCATAGAGGCGCGTTGCTCCGATCAGGCACAAAGCGAAGAAACAGGCTGCCAGTCCCGCCTGAGCCAGTTGAGCCGACTTCACCACCCTCGTGTTACTGGAGAGTGGGCTTTCGCTGCGGTGTGGTACCGTTCGATTCAAAACCAGCATTTTGACGAGCCGCGGGAATTCGGGCGATGCCAAATAAATTGCGAGAAGCAGCAGTTGCAGAGAAAATGACTTGACCGGCACGTCGTAAAAGACATTCAGGGCGAAGACGTTCGTCATCACGGCGACCGCCAGCAGTGCCCCTGTTGACCTTAGCTTTGGGGTTATCAGCATAACGCCGGCGAGCGTTTCGAGAACACCGCTGAATATCGTGTACGGCTTGGAAGTGGCCATAAACAACCACAACATTGAGAAGGGTGTCAGGTCACCAACGCTGCTGGCCAGCCTGCTGGCCGTAAGCTCCCGAAATTGTAGCGGCACCACTTTATCGAGTCCGTACCCCATCATCGTTACCCCGAGAGCAAGTTGCGCATAAAGTCTCAGCCACTGGCTCAGCTTCGAGTAGTTCGCCGCTCTACGGCGGATCAGGGTCCAGACAAGCGCAACGAGTAGTGCGATCAGGGCATAAGTGAAGAACTGCAAGTAGTCGGAGAGGGAATCGCCGGAGCTAATCGCCTGGAACTTGAAATTCTTCAGATGGAAGACGTATCGTGCGACCAAAGATACCTGAAATCCCCACCACCGGTCTAGCGGCGATGCCACCCACCGACCACTTAGAAAATAGACCGTCATGATGCCTGCCGCGTTCAGGCAAAACATGCCGAAAAGAACTACGTAACAGCAGAGGAGGCGGAAGCCAACCTTCCGTAATGAGCCCCAGGCAGCCTGTTTGCCTTCGATGGAGTCCTCCGGCGGTCTTTGCGGGGCGGTACCAGTCGTGCCCACAAAAAAGCTTCCGATTCCCAGAGAGTTTACCACGAGTCTGGTCGTGGGGAAAGCGCCGGCCCATCGCAGCGTTTCGATGTATGCCTGCTTCGGTCCACGTCAGGATTTGGTAGCCTTCAACCGGCCCAAAAACGGACGAACCGAGCGGTCTGCTCGATTCTTAGGCTCGCATCTTTTGCTCAGTCCGCAGATGCCTTAGACGGAGCAGCGGAGGACCAGCGGAGGAAAGGCACGGAATTCCTCCAACTCATTGAATCTTATGACGTGCCAACACTTCTTTCCTGGACTGGCGGGCGGGGCCAATTCGGCATTACATCGCCGTGGAAAATAGCTATGGGTTTGAGAAAACATTGCCGCATTTGGGAAGGCGGTATTCCGTGCCTTTTCCTCCGCTGGTCCTCCGCTGCTCCAGCGGTCGGGCTCGCAAGGGGGCCTCCCTACTTGCCCAGGCCAAGACTGGGCCGCAGTGTCGCCGGGTCGGGCCGCGCGGGTTCCTGCGCGGGATTGGTTGTGTCGCTGAATGCGTAAACATTGTAGTCGGCCGAACCGACGTACACCACCCCATTGGCCACCGCTGGTGAAGTCACGGCGTTCCCAGTAGTGAATTGCCACAGCTCGGCGCCTGTGCTGGCGTTCAAGCCATAGACATTGCCGTCGGACCCACCGATGTAGACCACCCCATTCGCTACCGCCGGTGAAGAGCCCACCGCGGCCCCGGTCGCGAATTGCCACCGCTTGGCGCCTGTGCTGGCGTTCAAGGCATAGATGTTGTCGTCTATCGAACCGACGTAGACCACCCCATTGGCCACGGCCGGGGCAGAGATCACTTGATCCCCGGTTGTGAATTGCCACAGCTCGAAGCCTGTGGTGGCGTTCAGGGCATAGACATTGTCAGCCGCACCGATGTAGACTGCCCCATTGGCCACCGCCGGGGAAGACCCCACGGTACCTCCGGTCGTGAATTGCCACAGTTTGGCGCCTGAGCTTTGACTCAGGGCATAGACATTGTCGTCTAGCGAACCGACGTAGACTACCCCATTGGCCACCGCCGGGGAAGAGCTGACGAGACTCCCGGTGGTGAACTGCCACAGCATGGCGCCTGAGAACGCGTCCAGGGCATAGACATTGTGGTCAAACGAACCGACATAGACTCCGCCATTGGCCACCGCCGGGGATGACCCTATGAGACCGCCGGTGATGAACTCCCACAGTTCGACGCCTGTGGTGGCGTTCAGGGCATAGACATTGTTGTCGTCCGAGCCGACGTAGACCACCCCGTTGACTACGGCTGGGATAGAGGACACCGTGCCCCCGGTGGTGAATTGCCACAGCTCGGCGCCGGTACTGGCGTTCAGGGCATAGACATTGTTGTCGTTCGAGCCGACGTAGACCACCCCATTGGCCACCACCGGGGAAGAGTACACATTGCCCCCGGTGCTGTAGCTCCAACGCAGTCCAAGATCCGGAGCCGTAGTGCGGCTGAGAACATTTTCGTACGGGTTCAGTCCGGTGTGGCTAGCCGCGAAGTGGAACTGTGCCCAGTTAGTTCGCACCTTGAAGGGTGCTTGTGCGGCCTCGCCAGTCACAATCGGCACAGCCGCGGTGACCCAGTTCGTCCCTGGCAGCGCTGAAGCCGGCACCTGGATTTTGATTCCGGAAAACGACCCCGTGCCGTCCGTAACGGCCAGCGCCAGGTTATTAGTGTCGAAATAAATGTCCACCGCGGTAGACGCCGGGAAGCCAGTGCCGGAAACGGTAAGGTTGGTGGTAGGCGGCCCGCCCGCTGCCGAGAGCGTCAGGGCGGGCTGCGCGAAGCACACCCCACACAGCAACACGACGCTGAGGAACATGCCGGCGATTCGTCCGGCCGATTTCAAACTTGTCGTCATATTAGATCTCCTTTTGCTTTTCGGTTTGGGGATGCTACGCTTGGCATCCCTCACCCGTAATGCGTAAAGCAGCGAAGGATTTTACGATTTTCGGAAAAGATCGCGGAGGTCGGACCTCCAGCGAATACATGCCGCTGGAGCAGCGGAGGACCAGCGGAGGAAAGCAGGATTACGATCGTGCCGATTCCAGGATGATGCGCGCCCGAGCGATAGCTGTAGTTTTGCGTCGGCGTAAAGCCGAACTCGCTCCCGTT
>JBEKPZ010000382.1:0-10441 GCA_049520215.1 Bryobacteraceae bacterium
CCCGGAAACGTGTCCCTTTTGTCCCCCCTGCTTTCCTGGAGATCTCAGCCACCACAGGAAAAGCGGTGGCGGAGCGGCTCTCATTACACACCGAGAGCCACTCCCAAAATCCGCTCGAACCAACTGTACGGCAACAAGCGTTTCAAGGGTAGCACCATCCGCTGATTCCACATGCCGACACTGTAGCGCATGGCCGGGCGTGGATCGCGCAGGATGCGCTCTACCAGCACTGCGACCGCATCCGGCAGGGGCGCTCTGGCCTCGTCTTGCGCCTGCTTGGCTTGGAAACGGTCGAAGGTTTCCTGGTAGGCGCTCGCGTGCCGGATTGGTTGGACCGTGTGGCGGTGCAACGGGAGCTGGCTGCGCGTGTCGCCAGGTTCGATTAGGACCACGCGCACTCCGAAGCCCCGGGTTTCAAGCCGCAAGCTCTCGCTCAGCCCTTCGACCGCGAATTTGCCGGCGCAGTAAATGCCCGAGAACGGCATGCCGAAGATGCCGGCGAGAGAGCTGATGTTGACGATGTAACCGAAGCGTTGTTCGCGCATGACGGGTAGGGCGGCGCGGCACACGCGGAGCACGCCGAAGAAGTTGGTTTCCATCTGTGCGCGCGCTTCCGCGATCGGCGTGTCTTCGATAGGTCCCATCAAGGCCCAGCCGGCGTTGTTCACGACCGCGTCGAGACGGCCGGTTTTCTCCACAATGGCGGCGACCACACGGATGACGGAGTCATCGTCATCTGCGTCCATCCGGAGCATGTCAACGCCCTCGAAACCCATGGTTTGGTGGCGGCTGGTGCCGAACACGCGCCAACCTCGCGCGGCGAGATGGCGGGCGGCGGCTTGTCCGATTCCGGACGAAGCTCCTGTCACCAGGACAACCTTCAGATTCGCGGGTGCACTCATAGGGTCATTATCACGCTTGCCGCCCCTCCGCACGCTCGCGGTCGCGGCGACGGACCGCGGGCGGCGGGCGGCGGGACGGGGCGGCGGCATCGGGAGTTGCGCACCTCGCCGCTGCCGGCGTACTGTGGGGACTGACGCTCCATAAAGAACTTGCTCTCAACGGGTTGTCAGTCGCCGCATAGCGGCAGTGTTTCATAAGGGACAGAGCCGCGCTGCTCTACTTCACCGTTTTGAAGTTGGGGAAGGGTTCTAGAAGGAAAATCCGGCGAGCACCGCCACCTGATTTTGGAATGGCACAAAACTGTAAGAAGAGCCCGAGATCGGGCCCCAATGCGTATACCGCACTGAGGGAGCGATGGCCATCCGCCACAAATGCGTTTCGATCCCCGCTCCCGCAGTGACGCCGTACGGCGAGGAGCCAATGAGTGCCTTCGCGCCACGAAACGCCGGGCCGGCCTCAAGGAACGGTTTCATGCCGTGCGTTGAAAATTTATATTTGCCGACCAACGGAAAACTCCACGTGTCGATGCTTTGGATTTCGGCGCCGTGGAAAGTGACAGTGATCGGCTGGTGAATCGCATCGCCTTCGATAAAAACACCTCGCGCGACCTCGACCTCGACCATCGCGCCCAGTAGGAATGCTGCGGGATTGGAAGAGAAGGAACCGGTGAAAGGGAAGGGCTGACTGGAAGTCCGCAAATCCGGAGTCACTGTCGCGCCCGCAACCACGCCCACCGAAACGCGCGTACCGAACGCGCGGCGGCCGCCTTCGAATGTCCCGGTGCTGAGGGATGTCAACAATTCCACTTGATCCGGGCGAGAGAGGGGTTCAGATGAGGTGTCCTCCGCCCACCGGATATAGCGGACCTCGGGCGCGATGCGGAATCTTCCCAGACGAGTTTCGGCGCCCGCTCCCACTGCTATTCCGTAATGCGAAGGATTCGTCCCGTTCAGGTTTCCCGCGGTTCGAAACGAGGGTCCGGCTTCGAGAAATGGCCTCCATGACCGCCAACGAAATCGGTATTTGGCAAG
Source organism: Bryobacteraceae bacterium (assembly GCA_049520215.1). GTDB lineage: Bacteria > Acidobacteriota > Terriglobia > Bryobacterales > Bryobacteraceae > Bog-159. Next base: position 1,935 of record JBEKPZ010000382.1, read on the forward strand.
CGCCGGAAACTCCCAGGTGACCACCGGCAACGGCTGGAAGTTGTGCAATGTGCCGTTCGCGTAATGGTTTTCCTCGAAGCGCAGCGGATGAAACAGCGCGTCGACCTCGATAGACCAGTCTTTCGGGAGTTGGAGTTCGAGCATTCCGCCGGCAATGTAGCGCTCCGGAGCAGAGTAATCGGTTAGGACGATGGGCGGCCCCGGGGGTGCTCCGGCGGAGAAACGGCTCTCGAAATCCGGGGTCAGGCTGGCGCCGCCGACAACGCCGAAAGACACAGTCTGCGCAGCCGCGAGCGAGCAAATGAATAGGCCGGCTAACGGAAGACGAGGGGACATGTGAGATTTCGTAGTATTGCACGTTAATGGCCGCTCTTGAAGCGCCGGTAATCGCGCAGGATGTTCTGATCTAGCGTGAAACCGGATCACACCGCGCAGCATTTTCACGTCGCGCGAGCGTGCGGGCTGCGCGTCGGCATCCCGGCGACCTGGCCGCGCGCACGTTCCTGGATCACGCGCACGAAGATGACGCGCCTTCCGCCCGCCGCGCATCCCCATCCGCACGCCGGCGGTCGCGGCGACGGACCGCGGGCGGAGGGCGCCGGAACGGGCGGCGGCATCGGGATTCGCGAAGCGCGTTATGGCCACCCGACCCCACCGACTTCGGCCATCCGGTAGTTATCTCCCGCGCACCTCCGCCGCGGGCGTTCAGGCTGCGCGTCGGCATCCCGGTGAAGTTGCCGGCCGCCGACGTTCCCGGTTTCGTGGCCCACCCGGAAGCTGCGGCGCCTTCCCCGCCGCGCGCATCCCCATCCGCCCACGGGCGGTCGCGGCGCCGCACCACGGGCGGCGGGCGCCGGACGGGCTGACGGCATAGCGCGGCGCGAAGCGCGTTATGCCACTCAAGCTGGCAGCCGGACGTTATCTCCCCCCGCACCTGCGCCACGGGCGTGCAAGCTGCGCGTCGGCATCCCGGTGAAGTGGCCGTTCGCTTACGCTCCTCGCTGCAGCGCCCGCTCCGTGCCACCGCGCATCCCCATTCGCCCGCCGGCGGTCGGCGGAACGGGCCGTCAGCATCGCGCGTCGCGAAGCGCGTTAAAGCAGGGTATTTGGGATCAACGGAACGGAAAACCGGGTTAAGGTCACGCGAGTTTTGCAGATCCCCAATACCCGAATTCAACTATCGTGGAAAGGCCCGCTCGGCGAGGAGTGCCTCGCGGACAGCGAGGAAGTCCGGGGCATTGATGGCGAGCACCTGAATGGTGACCTGGCCAATGGCCGTGCGCGCGGTCAATTCCGCTTCCCTCCATACGAAATGCTCCGCCCAGGCGTCCCGCCGCGGGTCGAACAACCGCACGATTTCCCCGCTCACAGGATCGCGGCCGGCGATATTGGGACCTTTGTGCCGGTTGCAGTGCAGGCAGGCCAAGGCGAGGTTTTCGGAACGATCCGAACCGCCATGCTGCTGCGCCACGATGTGATCGACGTGAAAGGGCAGTGGATAAGCAGCAGCCGGGAGCCGGCAGTATTCGCAGCGGCCTTGGGCGCGGCGCCAGACCTGCCGGACCAGCTCCGGGCTCACTTAACTCAGCCCGGCCGGCGGTTCCCGTCGCAGCGCGACCCGGGCTTTGGACTGCAGGACCGCGAGCAGATTCCCGACGTGCAGATAGCTGTCGAATTCGGTTTGCTCCGCGTCAGTCAACGTGCCGGCCGCGGACCGCTCGGCCAGGCGCTGCATTTGTGCGCGGTCGCTTTCCGCGAACCCGATCGACAGCAGATACTCGGCGACTGCCGGAGACGGCGTCTCGCCTTGCGCCTGCATCAGCCGCGCCCAAATGGCTGCTTCGCGGTTGGGACCGACCAGTTGCGAACTCATACCTCTTCCAGTTTACTCAATACCAGATGCACCCGGAAACAACCAAAACACATCTGCCGCTCACAGCCCCACTTTCGCGGCGGCATTCTCCAGGAATAGCGACCCCTCGCGGATATACTTGCGCAGGGTGGCGAGCGACCGGTGGCCGGTTTGCGCCATGATGGCGCGTTCCGGGACGCCGGCGGCGGCCGCGGCGGTGGCTAATCCCGCCCGTAGCGAGTGGCCGGCCAAGTCGCTCGCCTCCATGCCGGCCTGGGCGGCCAGGCGTTTGATCACCAGCGCCACCGATTGGGCGGTGAGGCGGCGGGCGGCGAGTTGCCCATGCCGGTTGATGGCGCGGAACACCGGTCCGTCATGGGCGCCCAGCACCTCCAGCCAGGCCTCCAGGGCGCGCACCGGGCAGGTAGCCGGGGTCGACCCATACGGAAGGCCCACGCGCCTTCCCTGCCCTTCCTGGTCGGTCTTGGAACGGCGGATACTTACGATCAGGCCCGCGGTATTAAACTCCAGGTCGGTGACGTCCAGGCCCACCAGCTCGGAGCGGCGGAAGGCGCCGGCGAAGCCAACCAGCAGCAGAGCCCGGTCCCGCACATCCAGAATCCGGCGGGAGTCGAGGGGCGCAAACAGCGCGCGCAGGTCGGCGGCGGCCAGCGGACGCTTGCCGGTTTGGGCGGTGCCCTTGCTGCGGCGGATACCCGCCATCAGTTTGCGCACCATCAGGTGGGCGGTGGGGGTTTCGAGACCCGCCGCCTGGTGCGCCTGGGAGATGGCGGAGATGCGCCTGGTCAGCGTGCTGACCTTGACGGTCTCGGCGAGGGTGGATAAATAGAGAACCACGGTTTCGGGGGCGGCGGGGAGGCTTCCCTGCCCCGCGGCCCGGCACCAGGCGGAAAAGTGTTTCCAGTCGGAAGCGTAGGCGCGGCGGGTATTTTCGGCCTGGGCGGCGCGGAAGTATTCCTGGGCGCGGGCGGCGGCGGGAGCTAAAGCGGAGCCAGGAGGCAGCGGGACCGGGACGAGGGCTGTAGAGTCCGCCATAGGGAAAGTCCCAGCATAGCAGAAAGTCTGGATATCGATACCTTTATCTTATCGTTAGTCATATAGTTCCGCTCTGCGGGCTATGTGAAACGAACGTTCCACTACATACTGAGTTGTGGTAGCTTGAAGTATGCCAGCCCGTCCCGCCTATTTTCATCGGCTTGGCGATGCCATCGAGGTCCTGGACAAGCTGTCCTCCCCCTGGATCGACCGTCAAACGTTGCAGGATGTCTTGGGCGTTTCCAAGACCGTAGCCTGGCGCATCTTGCGGCACTGTGGAGCCTCCCACGGGCCGGGCAATACCCTTGTCTGCCCCCGCCAGGAACTCATGCTGGCGCTGGAAAACCTGCGCACGGGCCAGGCGTGCGGACTCGAACTCCGTCGCCGCCAGCGACTGGAGGATCGCTTGACCCAATTGGTCGCCGCCGCCCGCGCTCAGCATGTCCGGGTCGTCCCGGACAGCCGCGCCCTGGAACTGGTGAGCACGCGCTTTGGCAAGCTGCCGGCCGGTGTGACCCTCTCCCCTGCCCGGCTGACGATCGACTTTTTCGGCACCGAGGACTTTTTGGAGAAGTTCGGGGCTGTGGTGTTTGCGCTGCAGAATGATTTTGACGCATTCAGCGAGTTGATCGAGACGTGAAGCCGGACAAGGATCGGGCATTGTCGGAGCTGGCTTGCCTAGCCTTTGGCGACGCCTGTAAAAGCGTAAAGGTGTACAAGTGTCATTTGAGTCCTAGCAGCTTCCGAAGATCAGCTTCGGAAACCTGATTTCGGTCTAGATAGTCCTGCAGCGCCTCCACTGCGATCTCGAGCATTGTCCTCTGCTTAGCCTGCGCTGTTATCTTGATCTTGTCTCGAAGTTCGATCGGCAAATGGAACGTCACTGGAACGGTCGGCACGCGCTGTCTGGTGGTCCCCTTTCCTGATTCAGGCTTGGTCGGAGTGCCTGCCACCGAGGGCAAAACGTGGCTATCGCTAGGCGCCGCAGCCGTCGTGACGCTTCCTAATAGGCGTTCTTCTAGGCCTGCGGGTACACTGCTTGTTGGCTGTGCGAGGGGTTTCCTCAGGTCACTGAGGACACTTCGCTTGGGGTCGCCAGGCATTCGATCACCTCCTCGGTCAAATTTCTAAATTCCAGAGCTGCTAGCGATCCGCTAGCGTATGTCAGGATAGTCTTCCCCACGCCGGCGCTTTCGGCGAGCGCTGCGCGGGCACCAATCTCCGTTTTAAGGATTTTTATCTCGACACCGTCCGTCTGGAAGAACGCTTGCGCAGCGGATTTGGCATCGCGACCGAGCCGGTTGTTCCCGGACAATCGCCGGTTCACCAGAATCCAGACTCTCAGTTCTGGCTTGTAGAGGGCTGTATCGCGCAAAAGGGGAAGCATGGTGGCGGCTGCCTGATAGTCCAGCGGACTCGGCTGGACCGGTATCAACACAACGTGGGCCGCTAACATTGCGGATCGAGTAATATCGTCAGTCCGAGAGCCCTTGAGGGCACCTCCAGGCGGGCAATCCACGAGTACTACCTCGTATTGTGAACGACTGACAATCGCCGGTAAGTCTTTATGAATCGTGGAGTTGGGCAAGGCAATTATGTCAAAGCCAAGAAGATTCTCCTCGCCCGCATTGTTACGCCAATTCAGGGCACTCGCTTGCGGGTCTGCGTCCACGACCAACACGCTGTAACCTGTTTCTGCGAGGCCGCCAGCCAAATTCAAGCAGGTAGTGGTCTTGCCTGCGCCACCTTTCTGGTTGGCCACCGCGATAATGGGCATATACTCTTTTACAATTGTACATCTACTTTGTCAAGTGCCGGCGCCACTTGCGACTAGGCCATCTCCAGAGGTTTATGGCACGCGATCCGCACGACGAAGCTCTGTTGCTTTGAAGTACGGTAGAGTTGGAGCATCCAGCCGCCAGACGTTTGCATCCGTACCTCAAAGCAAGACCCCTGGCCCTTTCCTTTTGTTTTCAAGTACGGAGGATCGTTGCCGTTCGCGTCTCATTTGATGCCAAGTACGGGTATCCTTCCCAACAATCCAAGCCGCAAGTGCTTTATTTCCATGCAGCCCGGCTCTTCGACATCGATCAGCCTTGATTTGGAGTACGGTTCAAGTCCGGCTCCGCAACCCCGCTTCCATCGCACTACCGTACCTCCAATCAACACTTTCCGAACCCCAGAACAAGTCCTTCCGTACCGCCCCACAACTCCAACCGTACTTTAAATAAAATACTCCGTACTTCGTCGCAAGGCTCTCATCCATAACCCCCTTCATATCTATCACTTCCAGCCACTGAGCGTCTTCTAGACAACTATATACAGGTCCTAGACGATTTCTACACCAACATCTTGTATCCTAAGCGCTAATCGCTTATTCTAAAGAACGACATGACGAAGCCGACGCCAGTCACATCTGTTGTTGCCCCCAGCGCCCCTCAACCACCCCCCGACTTCATCAAAGTCGAGAAGAATCTCAATACGCTGGGCTTCTTCTCTCCAACAAAATGCCGCAACTCTGCCATCAAGACCGAGAAAATAGTCCGCTTTCGACGAGAAGTGAACGGCCGGGTGGTCGACGCCCAAGCTACTATCTTGCCCTCGGCCAAGTATGGCTTGCCCACCACGGCCGACCTTGACAAATATCTTGCCTTTCAAAAGATTATTGCTGATATCCGCCACCGCGACGGACACGTATCAAATCCAGTCGGCTTTAGCTCAAGCCGCATGTTGACCGTACTTGGAATCAAAGACGCTGGCAACAACTACCAGGATGTCCATGATTGGCTCCAGCGCATGACCCTCACAGGCATCAGTTCCAAAGGCGTCGTCTATTTTGCCAAACGTAAGGCGTGGGCTTCTGATACTTTTCACGTGTTCGACCGCGTTATCGCCTTAGGCATGCAATTACCGGATGGCACCGTTGCCGACCGCAATTATGTCTGGCTCAGCGACTGGCAACTGGAGAACATAAACGGAAACTACCTTTTACCCGTTGATTTCGATGCCTATCGCAAGCTCCGAAACCACATCGCCAAAGTGCTGGTTCCCTTACTTCAGCTCTGGCTGTACGCTTCCCGGGCAGAAGGCCGTTTTGAGAAGAAGTACGGAGATCTCTGCGAGATTCTGAACATCACCTGCCACAAGCACATCTCCCTAATCAAGCGCCAGCTTGATCCATCACTCAGCGAACTCCAGCACCATGGCTACCTCGCCAGCTACTCAATTGAGCCCACCGCAGACGGCAGGGAATATAAGATGGTTGCGGTCCACGGCCACAAGTTCTATCGCGATCAGAAGATTCGTGCCGGTCTTCCAGCCGCCACACTGACAATTGAGGCAGAACCCAACCTCCTTCAAGCCCTCACATCGCGCGGTATCGCTGAGAATCAAGCTAGGCGCCTTCTCAAATCACTTCCTACTGATCAGCCGGTACTCGACGAATTAGAATATGCCGACTCGCTGATCGCTCAAGCGAACCGCTCAATAACGAATCCACCAGGATTCTACGTATACATGCTCCGTGAGGACGTCCGGCCACCAACGCACTTCGAGACCACTACAAAACGCCTCGACAGACAACACGAAGAGCAAGCAAAAGCACAGCAACACCTGCAGCAGATCACCCTCCACCAGCAATATGAGCAGTACTGCGAAGACGAGGTACAGACACGAATCGGTTCGATACCTCGCCCTGAATACGCTGCTATGCTCGACAAAGAGATAGTACAGATGAAAACGCAATGGAGCAAACTGCCACCACATACCTTGCAGGAAATGGCTGATGCCAAGATACGTCGCCAACTTCGCTCGGAAACTCCACTCCCATCCTTCGAGGATTTCGTCAGCCGCGACAAGCAGTCTACGTTATTCTAGGCCGAGGCGATGCCAGAGCAGGGCAGGGAATTCCAACCGAGGAATTTGCTCCTGGCTTGCACGGACGCCCTTCCCGCGATTCTGTAGCTTGCCAAACGACTGCCAGCCTCCGGACAAACCGGAAGTCCTCCGCGACTTGCTGGTGCTGGTGGTGCTGCGAATACTCGACACCATGAAGCCACGACACGACTGGGGAATCGCACGCCGCATCGAACGGACCGGCGGAGATGCTCTCCACTATTAGCCACCGATCTTTCGAGCTGGCCAACCAGGGCACCGCATCAGTGGCGCAGAGCCGCTCGACCGCCAGCCACGCCTCGCGGAGTCTAGCCAAAAACGGCGCACCTCTACCCAAGCTAGCCTAACTTTACACGCTCTGGTTCCGGATTCGGTGGTCTCAAACTCAAAAACGCAACAAGCCCAAGAATGTTTCGCCTGACAGCAATTTGGGGTAATCTGGATGGGGGGGAGCTGCCTTGGAAACGTACGCTGGATACACGCGATGCCAGCATTGCGGAATCTATGACAGCGATCCTCGCTGGTGCGATTTATGCGGCATGCGCAAGGAAAGGCTAGGGCCAGTAAACCGAAAGGGGCGGGGCGCGCCGACCACCGCCGGCTTCGAGAGTAGGGCAGGGGACCCGCTTGTGGAGGGCGGGCCAGGTCGCAATCGCTGGGACCGGTCCAGCGGTGAACAACTCGTCGGAAGAAGACATGCCCTGGGATAGGGAAATACTGGAAGCCGATCTGATAGGCTTCGAATGTCGGAGAGCGGCTCTGCAGGAACGCATCGCACAGGTCCGGAGCAGGATCGGCGAACGCGTGCCGGCGGGAACAGCCACCGGCCCGGTAGAGGCGCTGCCGCAGAGGCGTATCCGGAGTGCTGCAACACGGCGCCGCATGGCGGCCGCGCAGCGGTAGTGGTGGGCGGCAGCAAGAGAGTTGCGGCGCGCCGTCGAGGCAAGCGGGACGGCGAAGGGGAGACTGCACCAAAAAGTACCGATGGAGGTGCCAGCAAAAGACCGCCAGTAAGCGAAGCGGCACCCTATAGCCCCCCCTTCGCGGTAGTAAAGGAACCCCGCGCGAGAATCCTATACCCATTCGGCCCGGGAGTGCCGAAAGTATTACGACGCGCGTTGGCGGGAGTTCCGGCTAACCGTCCTGGCAGCAGCCGGAAGCGTGTGCCAGCGATGCGGTCGGCCCCACCGGCTACTGAACGTGGCACACCTCTCACACAATCCCGCGAACCGTGGCTGACTAGCCGTGCTTTGTCCTAGTTGTCATGCGAAAAAACGCAATTAGACCCGGCGTCACGGGCAATTATGGTTGAGCGAGGAGATTCAATGGGGGCCATTCTCACTCCGCACCTGGCCTTTGCAATTGAGGCAGATGAAGTTGTTCTAGAGCTCCGGTAACGGCCCGCGCCTTACGCCAACAAAGCGCAACAGAGTGAGGGCAGGGACTGTGACGAACGACCAGTTGAATCCAGGCTACCCGAAGGTGCAACTTGGAAGGAAGACGGAGACCAGACCCTTCGGACGGATCCAATCGGGCAGTGCGCCGCAACGGAGTTCGTTGGGGAGGGAAGGGCATAACAGGGGCATCTTCGGTTTGGGGACAAAATGCGCTGATCCGGACTTGTGGCCGTTCAGTTCGGCCTTCCGGGCCACCGTCGCTACCTGATGGCTGTGGTCGCATTGGCGCGATCGCGCGGCGTGGTGAT
>JBEKPZ010000383.1:0-6647 GCA_049520215.1 Bryobacteraceae bacterium
GCGCGAGGCGCCAGCCATGCCTCTGGGCTGGGGGCTGCGCCGGTGCGAGGTGGCGGGGCTCGCCGATGGGCGCGCTGCGGGCGGATTCACGGCGGAGGCGACGTTCCCGCACGGGGCGCGAATGCGCCGGACTCGTCGGCGGCTGCGGGCGCGATGATGCGGCGGTGAGACGGGTGCCCGGCTCAAGCTTGCCGGCGCCGCAGCGCAGCGCGATTCGCGCGCCTCGCTCTGGTCAGGCTTTCCTTTGCCGGACAGATTTGACCATTTCCAACACCGTAACCGGAAACTTCTCGTGTGGAAACTCCCGAGCGACTCGCCAGCCCTGCCGGTTATAGAAGTTGATCGCCGCTGTATTCGATTGGAGAACGCGAAGCCGTAGCGTTCTATGACCGCGACGGACGATTTCAGCTTCACCCTGCGCCAGCAGTCGGTGGCCCACGCCGCGTCCCCGATGTTGGCGAACCACCCATAGGTCACTAATCCATTCTTCGTGTGTCAGCACCATTCCGACGATCTTGGCGTCCACGATGGCGACCCAAGAGAGGCCCCAGTTCTCCTCATCAACGGGAAGCGGTGGCGGAGCCCAAAGGCCACCATAAATCTCGTCGACGACGATCTGCACTACGGCTCGGACAGCATCGTGCTCATGAGGCTGTGGCTGCCGTATGACCGCTTCGATCATCATTTGCCAATATAAACCTTCAACCCTAAGCTTATTGGCTATCCTCCGGTCTTGCCGCGATTCTTTCGCATCGAGTCCCCGCGCATTTCGATTCGGTGCGTTGTGAACTAACCGTTCAAGGATGCCATCCGCCACCGTCGGGTCGCCGATCTGCTCGTGCCAGCGAGCAACCGGCAGCTGCGAGGTCAAGATCAAACTCCGCGTCTGGTAGCGCTCTTCGGAGATCTCCCAGAAATCGCGACGTTCGGTTTCAGTGAGCGCGGCTCCGCGGCCGTGCGCTGCGCCGGTGCGCGGTGGCGGCGCTCGCCGATGGGCGCTCGTCGGGCGGATTCACGCCGGAGGCGACGGGCGGCACCCGAATACGCCAGACGTGTTCGTATGGTGCCTGCGATGTACCTGCTCCTCTCGGTCGCGGCGACGGACAACGGGCGGCGGGCGACGGGACGGGGCGGCTCCATCGGGGCGAGAAGCGCGTTATGGCAACCCGACCCCGCCGACTTCGGCCGTCCGGAGGTTATCGCCCGGCGTAACCGCGCCACCAGCGTGCCGGCCGCGCGACGGCGTCCCGGTAAAATGGCCGCGCGCCGAAGTTCCTGGCGCGCCCCTCCGCGCCGCGCACCCCATCCGCACGCCGGCGGTCGCAGCGACGGAACGCGGGCGGCGGAATGGGCGGGCGGCATCGCGACGGCTGCAAGGAAGGGTTAGCGGCGCACCATACGCGCCCGCGCCGCTCCTCGGCCGCCTCGCGTCCGGCGGCTGCTGGCGCGCCGATCCGGCGGTACGCTCGGGGCCCCACGCCCAAGACGCTGGCGGCGCGGTGACGCGCGATCGCACGCATGGCCGGCCGATGATCGTAGCGGGTCCGCGGGAAATGGCGGAGATGCCGAAGCGATTGTGATCGGAGTCAGTGCGCCGCGAGTGGCGTCACCGCACTGCCCTGGTATTCTCTTTTGCGCCGAGTGCGGAATTCATACTGCTCGATGCGGACCGCTACTCCGCGGTCGTCGATCCTCACGACACGCCCCCTGGGCTACGAACTTCAGGAGGCATGTGCCACTCAACAAGGCCGGCCAGCTGATCGAGAGCTCCACGAGCTTTCCGGATCGCGGAGGCTGATCAGTTCGGAACAGAACACCCCGGCTGCTGAAGTTGACGGTTAGCCCGCTGCCGGACTCCGGCGGTTCAATTCTTCGGTCCAAGGTCCGATAGGTGACTTCCTGTTCGATAGGATATCGCTTCCAAGCGCGCCGCTCGACCGCAGGGTCCAGCCGTCCATCTCCCGCCATGAGACCATGATCGCTACTCCAGCACCGCAAAACCAATGGTACGAGAGCTTCATAACTCAGGGTATCGCGGTACTACCGATCGATCGGGCAATCGGTAGTGGGGTGCAAGGCAAAGCGCGACTACGCGGGGAATGGCGGCGACGGCAAGGCCGACAACCGTCGCTGCACGCTCATCTCGGAGCCCGCGTGCCATGCGCGGCTCTGCGCTGCTCCTCGCCCCGCATCGCGTCCGGCGGCGGCTGGCGCGGCGATCCGGCGGCGCGCCGGGGCGCACGGGCTGAAGACGCCGGGCGGCGCGGTAGCGTACGATCGCGTGCTTCGTCGGCCGACTCCGGCCAACCGGAAGTTATATGGGAAGCAATGAGAGTCTCTCCAAGGACCCCAAGTGGAAAGTCTACGAGCGCGCCGCCGCCGAGCTTGAGGCCTCCTATCTGATGTCCGACAAACCAACCAGAATCGCTTCGGCAGGTGGCCAACAATGTGAGAAAATCGGCATTGATCCCTTTCCCCTTCGTTAGCGCACGACCGATTGGGGTGGTTGCCTTGACCCTTTGGCTCGCCATTCGCGCTCCCGGTCAGGTGCAGGGACGGGTGCATGGCGTGATTCAGGACGCCGGCGGATCGCCAGTCGCGGGTGCTCAAATTGTGGCCCACAGCCCCCGGGAAAACACCGATCGGGCATTTGTGAGCGCCGCGGACGGATCTTTCACGATGAATGACCTCAATCCGGGCCATTACCAGTTCAAAGCGGCGAAGCGTGGGTTCGCCGATTCATCGGTGGCGGAAGGGGACCTGAACTCTGGCGAGGATCTGACCCTGAATCTCACGCTGCGCCCGAACAAAGGATTTCTGAAAAGACTTTCTCAGGCCTATGCCAAAGACTGGCAGGGTGCCGGCGACAGCGGCCCCCAACCTCCCCACCGTACCTTGCCCTCGCCCCTGAACTCGCCACCTTTCCCCAACTCCGACTGGTCATACGGCGGATCGCCCGAAATTGGCGCGCCGGATACCAATGTGCCTCCGCTCATGGAAGCTCTCTATGGCGGCTCGAATGGCCAAGCCTGGGAGCAAAGCAGAGTCAAGGTCTACGGCTGGCTTGAAGGCAGCTTCAACCTCAGCACCTCACACAATTCGAATTATCCGGCCACCTATGACATCTACGCGAATCGGGTCGAGCTCGACCAGGCGGTACTCTACGTGGAACGCCTTCCCGACTCGGTTCAAACCGACCACATCGATTGGGGATTCCATCTCAGCGGATTGTTTGGCACCAGTTATCGGTTCACCACCAGCCTGGGCTATCTCAGCGGGCAATTGCTCGGCGACCACCGCGAGTACGGGTTTGATCCGGTGCTGGAATACGTGGACCTGTATATCCCCCAGGTTGCAGAGGGACTCAACATCCGCGTCGGCCGCTTCATCTCGATTCCGGGTATCGAAGCGCAATTGGCTCCGAATAACTACGTTTACACCCACTCATTGTTGTATTCGGTTGACCCGTTTACCGACACGGGTATCCTGGGTACCGTCAAGCTCAATGACCACTGGCTGGTCCAGTTGGGGCTCACCGCAGGTCATGACGTGGCTCCCTGGACCCCGGACGCGAAGCCGTCCGCGACGGCCTGCGCCAGCTACACGTTCAACAACGGCAACGACAATGTGTACCCCTGTGTGAACGGTCTCAACGGCGGTCGGTACGCCTACAACAACCTGCAGATGTTCGACAACACGTGGTACCACAAGTTCAGCCAGTCGTGGCACATGGCGACCGAGGCCTGGTACATGTATGAAAGGGATGTGCCCAGCATTTCCGGCCCGATAGAACCCGAAAAGGGCACGAACGGTGCATTCTGTTCTATGGGACAGGTTCGCTGCCTTGCCCCGGAGTGGGCCATGGTTAACTACGTTGAAAAACAGGTCTCGGCGAGGAACTGCCTCTCGATTCGTAGCGATTTTTTGGACGACATAAAGGGCCAGCGAACCGGCTACAAGACACGGTACGCGGAGGAAACTCTAATGTGGGGACATTGGGTGGGAGATACCGTTATCCTCCGCCCCGAACTCAGATTCGACCGCTCTTTCGACGTGGCGGCGTATAATAACGGGACCCGAAAGAACCAGTTTCAGTTAGCGATAGACGTCATTCTGAAGTATTGAGGGATCGGAACGGCGCGACGATCTGAACGCCGGTCGCACGCGGCCATCTTCGCGGCGGCCATCGCGGCCTGCGCCTTCTCCATCATGTATGCGGGCGCCTCCGCGCCGCGCGCATCCCCCGCGCCCCGGCGGTCGCCGCGACGGAGCGCGGCAGTTGACGCCGGAACCGGCGCCGGCATCGCGCGCGCGAAGCGCGTTATGGCCACCCGACCCCGCCGACTTCGGGCGCCCGGAAGCAATCACCCCCGCGCACATGCGCCACGGGCGTGCGGGCTGCGCGTCGGCATCCCGGTGAAGTGGCCGCGCGCCGACGCTCATGGATGACGCCGTGCTCGCAAAATGGTCCGCCCTCCGCGACCGACGCCGCGCAAACCGTGCACACGCGCGCCCTCTGCCCACCGGAACCGCTACCGATACCAGCGTGAGTGGCGAAGCCGCCGGCCCAACTTCCGGATAGCGCGTGAACCTCGCACAAGTCCCTCTGAAGCGCCTGCTTCGCTCCGAGGGTTCCGTTATGCGCGTTCGCGCCGGAGCCGCCTCGATTCGCACGAGAGCGGCTGCGGCGTTCACCTCTCTCACTTCTGGTCCGATGACGGAGTGGGTCGGATGATATAGTCACGAATCGTTGCGCTCGTCGCGATAGTGAAGTTCGGGTATCCATATCTCACCTCGCGCTCCCGGTACTTGCGGAACCCGTAGCCCAGCAAAATTGTGGCAAACGCCGAGGGAATGAGCCATCGGGTTCTGAGGGCGAGTACAAGTGCGAAGAGCGCAGCAAGAAAGAGTGAGCCGATCATTCGTGATTCGCCTTCGGCGAATTCGAGGTCGTCGCCAAATTGCGGAGCGATAACACGGAGAATGCGTTTGCAGCTGTTAAACGGTTCACAGGGCGAAAGTTCGCGCGGGATTGTGCAGCCCACAATCTTCTTCACTGAAGCACACACGTCTTTATACAGCTCGGTGTTCTCGTACTTGTGCGCATAGGGGAACAGGTAGGGCGTCAGTTGACCCTTTCTCCAGGTCTTGCGGAGGAGTTCGGGACGCGAGAGCCGCTCGGCAGCCCCGATGACGATAGGTCGCAAAGCTGCGCCGATAAGAAACGAAAGAAACAGAGGGAGACAAGCGCCCGACCGCTGGAGCAGCGGAGGACCAGCGGAGGAAAGGCAGGGAATTCCGCTTTCGCAACTCCTGGCGATGGCGCTGGAAGCGACACCCGTAATCTGCGCGGCGTAATGCCGAATTCGCCTCCCAACTCATTGAATCTTCTGACGTGCCAAAACTTCTTTCCTGGACTGGCGGGCGGGGCCAATTCGGCATTACAGCGCCGTGGAAAATAATTATGGCTTGAGAAAACACTGCCGCATTTGGGGAGGCGGTATTCCGTGCCTTTTCCTCCGCTGGTCCTCCGCTGCTCCAGCGGTCGCGCTTCACCTTGAACCGCGACGACTGTTGTAGTTCTCGCATTGTAAAGTTTTGTTAAAGGGCGGCAAACGCCGAAGACGCCGCCACTGACGGTGAGAAAATAGAGTCAAAAGTCCAATTGCGGAAACGGCAGGAGTGTTACGGTGCGCTAGGTCCGCGCATGGATGTTCAGGGTTATTATGCTCAATACGCGACGCGACTTGCTCAAGGCCTGCTCGGGAATCTGGTTCGTTCTACCGGTGGCTGCTTTCACCGACGAAGAGTGGCTACATCGCGACCCGCAGGATTGGTCCGGCGAGGATATCCAAAAAATCTTGAATCACTCCGGATGGATTCGCGAGGTGGCGCTCGTGGTGGATCCGGCCCAGGCGGGCGACCGTAAAGGATCACAGCGGGCCTTACCGCGACCATCGGGTTTCGAGATCATTGTGCGTTGGGAGTCCGCCCTCCCGGTCCGGCTGGCGCGAAGGACTACACCGGCGCCCGTCAAAGCGATCGATCAATATATTTTGAGCATCGGTGGCATCCCGGTGGATTTTTTAGCGGCATCGTATCAACCCCGGCCTGCCGACAGTGCGGCCCAGGAGCTAATTGCGACGGAACTCGCGCACAACTGCTCGATCCTGTTGGCGGGCGAGACAATCCACGCCGAACACGCGGAGTGGCAGTACGGCAATTTTGCCAACACCGTGGTCGTCACTTTTCCGCGCACCACGACCCCGATTCAGTCCAGTAGCGGGGAGGCGATTGTACACGGACGGATCGGAATGACTAGCTTTCAGCCGATATTCCCCCTGAAACTGATGACTTATCGGGGTAAAGTCGAACTCTAGTCGGACGCCAGTTACCAGATTGCGGGCCAGCGACGCGCCACTCTGGGAACATTGCCGCGCTCCTAATGGCGTTGATGCTGATGCTTTCCCGCGCGGGGGTTGTTCACCGCGACCTGCATTCCCAGCAACTGCCTTAGACCTGCTGTGGGTGACAGGGCTTGCCCAACAAGCTTACGCCGACTTTCCGCCGCGCCGTCAATCTGCTCGAAACTAATTCCCACCACGTTTTCGATGTGCCACCCGTGGGGGGTATTGGGGTGTTTGACG
>JBEKPZ010000384.1:0-7223 GCA_049520215.1 Bryobacteraceae bacterium
TCGGTGGGATCCTGCTCTTCGTAGTCGTAATGATTGCGGCGGTTGGCGTAACTATTCGGCCACATCTTCTGGATGTAATCGGTGCCGATGGCCGCGGTCGACCAGGAGTGGCCGTCGGCGCTCACATCGCCGTTCACATAGAAGTTGTCCAGCAGCACGAACTGGCGCGCGATCTTGTGTTCGTTGGGCGTGACCTTTTCCCCGAACAGGACGAGGGAGGGATCGCCGTTGCCTTCCTTCATATCCCCGAGCACCTGGTCGAAGGAGCGGTTCTCCTTGACGATGTAGATGACATGCTCGATGGGAGGGAACGGATTGGGCGTGTCCAGTTTCTCGTCGCGGTAGGCGGAGTTGGACATGGCGATCTTGGTGTAAGCCTGGAGCTGCTCGCCGGTGAAGGGGTCGATGAACGAGGCCGTTCCGGTTTGAATGCGGCCCACATATTCGACGATGCCGGCGTCGCCCTGGTGGCTGGCCTCCGGACGGCGGGCGGGATTGGGCCCGTGCGGATTCGGATGCGAACCGCCCCCGCGGCCATTCAGCACCACCAGCGTGCCGTTCGGCAGTACGCGCGCCGCGGTGGGATACCAGCCCGTGGGGATGAACCCTTCCACGTGGCTGCGTTCCTCGGAGATATCCACCACCGCCACCAGGTTGGCGTCGGAGCAGACCACGTAGAGGCGCTTGCCTTCCTGGCCGATGGCTAGGGCGCTGGGCGTCATGCCGGCGGGTTGGCGCGGCGTCATGGCGGTATTGATGGTTTCGATCAGGGCCAGTTCTTTGCCCTCGGAGACGGCCAGCGCGTAGACGCTGTTGGTATTGGATGCGGCGATAAACAGGCGCGCGGCCCATGGCGTTTCCCCTCCGGCCGCCTCGCGCTTGCCGGCGAGCCAGACCATGTCGGTGGGATGCGGGCCGAGCCGCACTGTGGTGAGCTGGTTGCCGGAGGCAGTGTCATAGTGGCCGACGGAGCCATCCGCCCAGCTTGTGACGAAGAAGGACTTGCCGTCCGGATGGAAGAGGATGCGGTAGGGGCGGCGGCCGGTTTTGACCCGATCGACGATCATGCCGGACTGCGGATTGATCACCACCACCGAGTCGTGATACAGTTCCGCGGCGTAGATCAGGCGGCCGTCGGGGGTGAGCGCCACGTCGCCGATGAAGTCGGTATGGGTGCGCTTGTCGGGCGATACCACCGTGAAGGTGCGGGTGGGTTCCAGCGCGCCATCGGCGAAGGAGAACTCGAAGACCGCCGCGCGCGAGCCGCCGCCCACGTAGACGCGGTCGCCCTTAGGCGAAAAGGTCAGGCCGAGCCAGCCGTCGGCCACGGGCACGCGGTGGATTTCGCGTCCGGTGGCGGCCTCCAGCACGCTGATGGTAGGCGGCTTGTATCCGCCGTTCAACACCAGGAGGTAGCGGCCATCGGCCGAGAGCGCGGTGGACATGGGAAAGGTGTCCAGCGGGATTTGTTTGCCGGCCGGTTCCAGGCGCCAGCCGCTGTTGAGCAGGAATCCGCCGGTGGGAAGCGGGCCGACCTGCTCGCGCGGGGACGGCTGGGAGCACAGGAGAGCGGCGGCCAGTAGCACAGCAACGACGAAAAATAAGCGCATCCTGCCTACGATCATACCCCGTGGCGCGGTGGAAGTACGCGGCGGTGGCGCGCTAATGCGTCCGCCGCTTTAACGATCAAAGCCGAAATCGTTGGGACAAAAGATCTTCTTCCGATCCGACGCCGCACGAGCTTTTCCAGCCCAATGGTCGTTTCCGCCCCTTCGGCTTTTCTCTATCCAGACTCTCCGCGATGGTTGCGCGCGATAGGCCCCGCGATGGATACGCCCATGAAGGTCTAGCCGCTCCTCCGGGCCGTCCCCACACTGACGTGATGCAGCAGTGCAGTGAACCGCAACTGTTTGTCCTTCTACGCTGCTTGACGTACGCGGTCCAGCCCGCCTTTGGCCCGCCCTCCCGGCTATGCGTCCGATGCGGTTTAGGCCCTGCCGCGTTCTCCTGGGCCAACGGACTTCCCTCCGCGATCTCCTTCGGCTCTCCCTGGCCTGCGTTCGACCGCTTCGCTGGTGGGCCTTATGGCTCATCGCATTCTCCCACCGTTCCGCCCCCTATCGGCTTCGGAGAGCCGAAGGGTCTCTCGGTTCTCGCGTGCCCAGGGGAGCCCCGGTTTTCAAATGCGTGCCGGGGTCTACGACTCCGCAGGGCCACAACGATGGTCTTGGCGATTTCGGCATAAAATCGACAATGGTAGTTTGTGGATTAAGTTCGAAAGCGTGGCGCTGGCAGACTTACGGCTCGGCCCTGATCGTGGGGTTGGTTGGCGGCAACGGGCTAGGCGCGAGGCGCTTTTGTCCTAGGGCGTGTCTAAGTCTAAAGGATGGATAGGAATGGCGCGTTGCGTCTTCGCTATCTTGCAACTATATATATAGTATACAAGAGGTGAGTACCAGAACATCTCGTGGCGTAAATGTGGGCTCGGTGTCCCCGAAGTTTGATGAGCTCCAAAGGCGCAGTTGCCGACGTCCAACTGGTCCGGGCAGCGCCTTCCGAGATCAGACTGCGCTACCAGGTGCCTAGCCTTCCAATCGTATATATTCTATTTATGTAGTATTGTTGCTGAGTATCGTCAAGCCTTAGTCAGAGGCAGTACTGCACGATTGGCCGCAACCGGGTCGGTACCTAAACTAGCACCTCACCTGGGCTTCAACGTACTTGCGCGTGGAAACTAAGGCGATATCCTTAACATCGTGGAAACCAAATTCCGCTTGTTAGTCGCGACACTGCTCTGCACGTGGTCGGTTCAAGGGCAGTCGTCGCGCGGGACGACGCTGGCTCTCAGCATCGCGCCAGAATGCTCGATTGGGATCGTTTCTCTATCGCCGGCAGTTCCAAACAGCCACACTCTCTCCTTCCGTTACACGGTGCGCACCTCTGTGGCAGGAGGACAGGGGCAAATCAGGCTCCGGTTTACGGCCGCGAGCCCGACGGATTCCCTTGAGGGCAGCAACGTCGATTATCGGACCACTCTGGCCGGACCGGGCACCGGGGCTTCCGGCAGCAACCCGGCAGCAGATGCTCTGACCTCGGGAATCATAATCGCACGGTTCGGACCACGAGCATCTTCGAGCCGTGCGGGTGACGCCGGAACTGTTCAATTCACGGTCAATACGCCTCCAGGAGTTCTGTTAGAGCTGCTGGAGCCGTCGTTTTCCATCACTTGTCAGTAACCTGGTTGCGGCACCCTGGCGGGCGACTTTTTTAGCGGCCTCCCGGACGGAGCTTCCGGGCCGTTCTGAACAACAGACAACACCGGCCAACTGGCGCTCGCAAGAATCTACACATCTGTGCTTTCCAAATGTGATCCGGACCGTCGGTGGCTCAGACGCGAACAGGGTTCGGCGGTATTGCGGCAGACCGGTCGTCAATTGGGACAGCTCAAGCCCGGCGGCGTGCCATCCAGAACACGTGTCTTACCCAGCAGGTCGTGCAGCCCGATCTTCCGTTCGGTGAGACCGATCATTATTGTAATTGCGACCGTGTAGATTGACGTAAACAGGTCCACGCTTCGGTAGTGGGTCAGTCTGCAATTTGAGGGCGGGCAATTCTGCCCTCCAAGGCGATGCTACGCAAATTCTGCCTGCTTTGACGATCCACTTTACTTCGATTGCTCCATACCATTGCGCATCTTTTTCCTCGCAAATTGCTCGGCAGACTGGGAGATCCCATGAGGGAAGCAACGACTCGCGTCCCACTGCCATTCCAGAAAGTCTTGCCCGCCCAGCAAAGCAAAGCCGCAACGGCCTGCGCGTTTGCATCGGCTCTATGGCACGCCGGCCAAGAATGCGGCGGTGTCTGCTCAGAGGATGCGAGTGACGCTTTCATCCCCGGCAGGCCCACCAGCGTTATTCGAGCGATGCGCTTCCGCAAGGCGGCGCGGAACTGGTCGCGCTGAGGCGCAGCGACGATACCGGGAGACGACGGCGGGCAAGCTGAAACGGAACGGGCAGAGCCGACGCCATCGGGAGCAGTTGACGAAGCCGCGAGGGTAATCGCTAAGAACCCTTTTCGAGGATTGCTGCGACCGCGTGAGCGGCGTTGCCGGCGAAGCAGTTCTTAGGGCGCATCGGGTTTTGGCCCGGTATCCCGGACGATATAGTACAGGATCGCCAAAAAGCCAAAAATCCCGCCGCCCCAAAGGAGTATTTCCCGCCGCGTACGCTGCCGCGCTCTTTTGCGCTCTTCCGGCCGTTTCCGGGGACTGGATCGCGCCACCCTCAGTAGATTGGGTGAGGTTTTCAAAAAAGACCGCGACAGGCACTCGTGACACCGATACGGGTAATATCCGAAAACCTGGCGGATCCGCTCGATAGGGCCCGTCCTGCGCGAACGCCGGAGATGCTTGCCGCCGCACTTGGGACAGATCGGTTCGGCCTGCTGCGGCTCGGGCTTCGCAGGAGAGGTCGTCCGCCGGTGAGAGGAGACCCTTCTGGAAACTGCCACCGGCTTGAGTTCCGGGGCTGGCGGCGGAGGAGTCTCGATGGGGAACTCCTCGTAACTGGACTCCGTGCGCATCTCGCCGGACGATTCGGTGAAAAAGAAGCCTGCGCGCGCCGGGCCGTCGGATCTGGGGTGAATGACCAGAGCGATCTGATAGGGGGCGGCGAAGTAGCGGGAATGGATCTGCAGGTCGCGCTCGGAGAGAAAGATCCGGCTGCGAATGTGGGAGTGGTACCAGCCCAGCGCCTCCAGACCGCTCAACTCGGGGTCCGTGGCGGGTGCCGCGATGAGCTTCGCCAGGCGCTTCTCATCTTGTTCCGAAAGAACAAAGCCGGGGCCCATGGCATGTTCGCACGGGAGTGGCTTCCAGGCCAGGATGCAGATGCGGTCGGGCTCGTGGAGGCCGAACAGGACGCCGCCGGTCTCCCGTTCACCACCTGGAAAACTGCGGCCGCTGTCGACTTCCCGGCGGATCTGCTCGAGCGCTGCCGGGGAGTACTCCATCAGGAAGGGACACTGCGGGATGCGCCAGGTCTTGAGGCTGGCGGCCAAGCCGGTTCGCCACTGTTCTTCGCCAATCTCGCCCACTCAGTTAAGAACATTAGATCACAAATGAAGTCCTCTGACAGAGGCAACTTGAAGGCCAACGGTACTAAACGGAACGAATAGAAATATCTTCCGGACATGCTTCGCCAGTAGACGGGGTGGTCCAGAGTTTCTGGATATTATTGAGGTTCGCTTAATACAGTGACAATTCCGTGGGGCGGCCAATCTTGGCCGCAGCCGCCTTTTCAGGCGGCCAGGGCCGGCTGAAAGCCGGCTGCGGGCAGAATGCCCGCCCCACAAGATCCAAGCTGGTTGTCACTGTATTATGCGAGCCTCAATAGCCCGAATGCCAGCGGGGTTTTTCCGGAGCCATACGACCGGGAAGACTTCGCAGGAAAGAATGTACCGAAAAAAGATCGCCGATCAAGTGCGGCTTCGGACTGTTCTTGAGGCTGTTCTATCATCGTCATCGTCTCAGTCTCCTCTTTTCTTTTGCCGGTCGGTTGACTAGAGAAGTTTCGACCAAATCTCGAAAAAGGTAAGTCGGGGCCGACGTCCCGTGTAACGCCCGCAGGTGAGGGCCGTGCTTCATCCCTCGAGGGTCTGCCCCACAATGGTGCTCCGCATTGAAACGGGAGTTCCGAATCGAACCGCCTTACCTCCTTTCCGGGCCAAACACTTGCTGAAACTAGGGCCTTTGTCCGATATTCGCCTCTGGTTATCCCGTTGCATTCCAGCGTATTGCCGGGCGGAATCCGGCGAGATCAAAAAAGGAGAACGGGAATATGGGACGCGTAAACGGCACGGCACGGCGCAAGGAAGCAACCGCCAGGGCGGCGCGGGACCGGGTCGTTCTCGAAAACCTCTCGCTGGTCAGGGCCATCGCCATCCGCGTCCATGAAAGCCTGCCGGTGCACGTGGATCTGGACGACCTGGTGCACGCCGGTGTGCTGGGGCTGTTCGACGCCGCGTCGAAATACAATCCCGACAAGAAAGTCATTTTTCAGAGTTACGCCAAGCACCGCGTGAAAGGCGCCATCCTGGACAGCCTGCGCCAGCTTGACTGGGCCTCGCGCGACCTCCGCAAGCGGCAGAAGCAACTGGATGCGGTAACTCACAACTTAATGACCCAACTGGGCCGTACGCCAACCGAGGAGGAGATTGCCGAGACGCTGGGGTTGGGAATCGACCGCTGGCGCCGGGTGGCGCTGGAACTGAAGAATCTCGGCCTGGTATCGGTTTCGTCCTTGCGGCCGGATCCGGATAACAGCGCGCCCATCGAATTCCCCGCCGCGCCGGATTCGCAGCCGGACCGCATCTGCCAGCGGCGGCAACTGCGCTCCGCTTTGGATGGCGCTATGAAATGCCTGCCGGAACGCTACCAGAAAGTCGTGTTCCTGTATTACACCAACGAGATGACCATGAAGGAAATCGGCCAGGTGCTGGGCGTCAACGAAAGCCGCGTTTCTCAGATTCACAAGATCGCGTTGGAGAAGATGGCCGCCAGCCTCCGCTCGGCGGGCATCGCATCGGCGGGCGCCTTCTGAGCAGCGCACGTCCGTCGGTAAGCGGTGCGCTTGACAGCCAGCGCCATAAATGCGAACATGAATTCATATTCACATTATGTGGCTCCGCACCTTAATCGCCGGTCTCCTGTTCTGGGCGGGCGGCACCGGCATCATTCGGCTGACAGGTCGCCGCCTGGTGCAGCCTGACCACACCACGCAAACCGTAGGCCTGTATCTGGTCAGCTTCGTATTGATGGCGTTCCTGGTGCCCCGGATTTGCCGCCGGCTCGGTTTCGCAAGGGATCTATGGCCCAAGGCCGTCACGCTTCTGATCCTTCCGACCTTGATTCTGGACCCCTTCTCGTGCGTCTTTTTCACCACCGTCTTTCCAAATCTCGACCCGCGCGCGGCCGGCGTGTTTGGCGGGTGGATGCTGATCTGCTGCGGCGGAGGGGTCGCGGGCGTGTGGCGCAAGTCGTAATGCCGGGCCCAGGTCCGCCGGTTCTCGCGCCAGACGAGGACCTGCCTGCCCCGCCCCGGCAAGCCCGCAGCCTCGCCACGCGGAAGAAACTGCTGCAGTCGGCCCGGAACCTGTTTGCCGAGCAGGGTTACCACGCGACTTCGATCCAGGCGATCGCCGCGCGTGCAGGCACGGCCACCGGC
>JBEKPZ010000385.1:0-6920 GCA_049520215.1 Bryobacteraceae bacterium
GCAAATGCGCCTGCGGTGGCGAGCAGGGCTACAAGAAGGATTCTCATATCTGAAACTCTACCATGAACATGCAACACACAGGCCGGCTGTGTGTGTGTTCCATTACAGTGGAGGCTTCTGCGAGGCATAGTAATCGTCCCCGTGAATCGCGTGGAATGTGTCTTGATTACTGTGCAGGATTCCTATTGTCTGCTGCGTAACCGAATGAAGCGTAATGCTGCGAATGTGCAGCTCGGCGAATGACTCGGCGTCGGACGGTGGTGGGTGACAGTCCGAGCGAGTCCATGTTTACCAGCGCGGTGATCCTGGTTCTCTCGCTGGGCGTGAGTCCTTTGGCGTAGACCGCGATCCGGTCAAGCCTTCCTCTTCCTGGGTGAATCCGATAAAGACGAAGGTGTGGCGGCGCGGGGTTTCGCGCAGGCTCTCGTATAGATCGGGTAACCGCTCCAGTTGTCCACGGTGCCGTCGCCGGCCGCGACGTGAACCGGGCAGCGTGCAGATCAGATTCGGGATCTTGACGTGCTTGACGGTTGTTCCTCCAGCGATTGACCGGTGCAGCCAGTCTCCTCGAACAGCTTCTTGAGCGCGTTCTCGCGGTCCTGATTGTTGCGCGCGGCTTGATGCAGCGATTGGAGCGATGCGGGGCTAAAGCCCCGCGCGGGCTGAAGCCCGCCCCCCATCTTCATGTTAGTTTTTCGCCCCGGGTTTCCGGCAAGAGAAAGATCAGCGCGCCACCTGCGGCAAAGAATACCGATGTGAACGCCAGCGCGCTGCCGATGCCGAAACGGTCCGCCAAAGCGCCGATGGTAAAGGGCGCGAGCGCGCTGGCGGCGCGGCCCACGTTGTAACAAAGGCCCTGCGCCGTGGCGCGGATGGCAGCCGGAAACAACTCGGCCAACATGGCTCCGAACACGCTGAAGTAGCCGTGCCCGAAGAACCCGATCAGCGGACCCATCAGCATCAGCGCGGTCTGATGCCGTCCCCACTGGCCGTAGATCGGAACCAGCACCGCCGCGGCCAGCACGAAAGTCAGAAACACGGGCCGCCGGCCGAAGCGGTCCGCCAGGAAGCCGAACAGCGTGTATCCGAAAAACGAGCCGATCTGCATGGGCACGATCCAGCTGGTGGACTGCACTACGCTCATGCCCGCGCCGCCGCGCGCCACCGGGCTCGAAAGGTAACTGGGAATCCAGGTGAATAGTCCCCAGTAGGCGAATAGGACGCAACTGGTCACACTGGAGGCGATGGCCGCTTTTCGCCACAAAGCGGGCGATAGGGCGAAGGGGCGAGCGGGCGATGGCGCGCGCCGCGGCTCTTCCACACGGTTCAATACCCACACGGCCAGCAGCGCCGGCGCAACGCCCACTACGAACAGCGGCCGCCATCCCCACCGCGGCATCACCGCGGCCGCCAGCAGCGCGGCCAGGATGTAGCCGATCGCCCAACCGGATTGCATCAGGCCGGCGGCCTTGCCGCGATGCTCCGCCGGCCAGGATTCCGCCACCAGCACCGAGCCGGCCGACCAGACGCCGCCCATCCCCATGCCGACCAGCGTGCGCCACACAAGCAGCATCGCCACGCCGGTGGCGGTTGCGGTCAGCCCGGTGAACCCCGAGTAAATCAGGATGGCGTAGAACAGCGCGCGCGCACGGCCAATGCGGTCGGCCAGCACGCCGAACAGTACGCCGCCGAATGCGGATGCCAGCAGCGTGGCCGAAGCCATGGCTCCGGCCGCCGCGGAACTGAGATGGAATTCGTCGCGAATGGCGGTGAGCGCGAAGGCATACAGCATGACGTCCATGGCGTCCAGCGCCCAGCCGAATTGCGCCGCCGCCAGCGTCTTCCATTGCGCGCGTGTGATGGAGCTATACCAGGGCATGCAGCCACTCCTCTTGCACTTCGAGCAGGGTGAGCGCCGCGTCGATGGAGACCTGCTCGAAACGCACCTGGTCGCGCGGGCGCAGTTGCCCGACCGCGTGGAAATCGGCTGAAATCACGTTGGCGATTTTGGGGTAGCCTCCGGTGGTCTGGTGTTCGACGAAGAGGATGATGGGCTGGCCGTCGGGCGGCACCTGGACGGCGCCCAGCGGCACGCCTTCGGTGAGCATGTGACCGGTGTGGCCATCGAGCGCTGGGCCACGGAGGCGGAGGCCCATGCGGTCGGAGTCTGGCTGCACTTCCCAGGCGGTGCGGCAGAGGGCTTGGGCGTTGGTGGGGGCGGTTACGTGGATGGTGGGGGAGGTGGGCGAGCTTCGCACGCCGTGGCTGGTGGCCGGTGGCTGGTGGCTGGTGGTTGTGTGTACGGCCAACACGTCTCCTCTTTTCAAGGCTCGGCCGTCGTGGCCACCTAGGCTGGTTAATAGGTGCGTGGAGGCGCTGCCTAGCACTGGGGGGACTTCGATTCCTCCACTGACGCACAGGTAGCAGCGGGCTCCCGAGCGGGCGTGGCCGCAGCGTACTTGCTCGCCGGGTTTCACCCAGACGGGGGTCCACATCGGGATGCTTGAATCGAAATCCGCTCCGGTTAGCGCCACCACGGCGCGCGACTCGAACTCGAACGTCCCGCCGGCTAGCGTCATTTCTAAGGCCGCCGCTCCTTCCGGGTTGCCCACCAGGAGATTTCCCGCTCGCAAGGAGAGGGCATCCGCTGCGCCCGAGGCGGAGATGCCTAAGTGCGCGTAGCCGGGCCGGCCGAGATCCTGGACCGTGGTCAATAGACCTGGCGAGATGACTCGGATTTGGTTCATGGCTCGCGGCTTTGGGCCGATTCACAATCGGCCCGCAGGATTCCATCCTGCCCCACAGCAACAAATCTTACGCGATCTCCCATCTGCAGTCGGACCGGCGGATCGATGGCTGGATCGAAGAGGCGCAGGGGCGTGCGCCCGATGATGCGCCATCCGCCCGGCGAGGCCATTGGATAGACGCCGGTCTGTCGCCCGCCGATGGCCACGCTGCCGGCGGGCACGCGGCGGCGGGGGGTTTCCAGGCGCGGTGCGGCGATCGATTCCGGCATCCCTCCCAGGTATGGGAATCCTGGCGAGAACCCCAGGAAGTAAACCAGGTATTCGGCCCCGGAATGAATGGCGACGACTTCATCGGGCGTGTGTCCGCTCAACGCCGCGACCGCTTCCAGATCCGGGCCGTTTTCGCCGCCGTATGCCACGGGGATCTCCACCAGGCGTGGCTCGGGGAGGGGCGCGGCCACCGCTTGAGTGAACAACTCGGCGGCGGCGCGCTCGACGCCGGCGTGACGGATCGACAGCGGATCGAAATCGATCAGGATCGAAGCGTACGCCGGATGCACGTTGGTCACGCCGTGCACGGAACGCAGCAGGGGCGTGAGGCGCAGCACGTCCCGATGCGCGGCGAGCGAGATCCGGTCGTCGAACACCAACAGGAGCGAACGGTCGCTGGCGACTATTGTGCGCATTCCGGACACGCGCATGCCGGGGGATTGACTCATCCCCACTAGTTTGATACTTTTCAGACTGTCGGGAGGCAACGCAAATTATGACATCGGCGCAACTGGCACCGGCAGGCGGTGCAGAGGTTATTTGGCAGGACGGCGACAAGAAGCATAAAGGCTGGACCGTGCACCTGCACGTCGGCGAGGAAGTGATCAAATACCCGCATCCGGATTCGGACCGGGACACGGGCGATGCGGAACTGGTCTCGCTGGCTGTTGCAGACGCCAGGGATGACGGCTACGAGCTGAATCCGGCGGCGGTTAAAGTGACGCGGTAAGCGGGCGACGGCTCAGGCGTTCATCACGCGGTTCATGCGCTCGATGGCTTCGTCGATCTGCGCGGTGTTGGTGAATCCGACGGTCACCGCATCGACGCAGCCCAGGTTCATGGCGAATTTCATGGCGGCGTCGCGGTCTTCCGCGGTGGTGAAGCGGCCTTCCCCGACGAGCTTCATACTGATGACGCCCATGCCCTGGTGATGGACCGCCTTGGTGTGCGCCACCACTTCTTCCACGTTGCCCGGGAGGTTCACGTCTTTCATTTCGGGCGTGTCCATCTTGGTGCCGTTGTGGTTCATGCGAATCATGGCGATTTGCAGCCATTGGTTGCCGGGGATGGTGCGCAGCGCGGGCAGGCCGTGGATGGAAGCTCCGTGCGCCGAGATGATGCGCTTCTGCTGCGCGAGCGAAAAGCCGTCCTGCAAGCTTTCGTAATCGGTGGACCAGGTGGGCGGGCGCAGGCAGTGCAGCAACAGAATGTCGATGTGTTCGGTGTTGAGTTGCCTGCGGAATTGATCGATCTTGGGGGCGGGATCGCCCGTGGCCGGCGTCGAGTACTTGGTCATCAGGCGATAGCTGTCGCGCGGCAGACCCTTGAGCGCGATGGACAGCATCTCCGGCATGCCGTGGTAGCTCTCGGCCGTTTCGAAGAAGCGGATGCCGCTATCGTAAGCGTGGCGGACCAGGCGCGTGAATCCCTCCTGTCCCAGTTCGCGTTGCGCGCTTCCGGCTTTCGTGCCGGTGCCGAAGGCGAGGCGGGTCACCTTCACTTTGGATTTGCCGAGCGTCACCCAGTCGGTGGCCAACCGCTTCTTCGGCTTGGCCAGCAGCATGCCGCCGGTAGTCGATAGCACCGAGGCCGCCACGCCGGTTCTTAGAAAATCACGTCTGGTGAATTGATGAGCCATGCATCCCTCCCTGTATGACACTTTACCACTGCACAGGGGGCCGATTGCCAATCGGCCTGCAGGTTGACAACCTGCCCCACAAGGGTGGTACTGGTGACATTATGATGCGTTACCTCGTTCCATTGCTAGTCGCTCTGGCGGCCTCGGCGCAGGAGCGCCCTCCCATCGTGGGAGTCGCGCACATCGGACTGAAGACCGACGACCTGGCTGCTGCCCGCCAATTCTATGGCCACGTGCTTGGCTATCAGGAGCCTTTCACCGTCGATAAGCCTTCCGGCGGGTTGATGCTCACGTATTTCAAGGTCAACGATCACCAGTACATCGAGGTCTTCCCGGAGTTGAAGAGCCCGACGGAAGACCGGTTGTCGCACATCGCCTTCGAAACCACCAATATTCAACAACTGCGCGATTACCTGGCCAGCAAGGGCGTGAAGGTGCCGGAGACGCTGCACGCGGGCCTCGACGGCAACCTCAGCATGATGCTGAAAGACCCCGACGGCCACAACGTGGAGTTCGTCGAGTATCGCCCCGGCTCGCTGCACACCAAGAACTTCGGCAAGTTCCTGCCGGATACGCGCGTCTCCGAGCGCATCATCCACGTGGGCATTACGGTGGCGGACCGCGGCGCCGCCGACCGCTTCTACCAGGACATCCTCGGCTTTCACGACATCTGGCACGGCGGCATGACGGACGACCGCACGGACTGGGTCGATATGCGGGTGCCGGATGGCACCGATTGGCTGGAGTACATGCTGAACGTACACAACCCGTCGCCGCGCTCGCTGGGCGTGATGCATCACATGGCGCTGGGCGTGCCGAGCGTGGAGGCCGGTTACAAGACGGTGGTCGCGCGCGGGATCAATCCGGAGAAGCCCAAGATTGGCCGCGATGGGAAATGGCAGCTCAATCTGTACGATCCGAACGGCACGCGTGCTGAATTGATGGAGCCGAAGCCGGTGGAGAAGCCGTGCTGCTCGCCGATATTGGATAAGTGACGAGACGATCAAAGCCCAAGTGATTGGATCGAGTGCGGGTGCTGGGTGCGGTGCGACACGGCGACGCGGCGACGCGGTGCGCAGTAGCCCTGGGCGGGGGGATTTCGGGACGGGGGGAAGAGACAGTGGTCGCGTATCAGGTGAGGTCGTTTGCCTGGTTGTCAAAGATCAGGTGGGCTGGTTGCTAACGGGTATCCGGGGTTGGTGTGGAACAGAAGATCGGATGAGCCTGCGTGTCTCCCGACATTACATAATCGGGGGGCGGAACCTGCGGCTCGGCTGGCTCGGGAAGCGGCGCCGGCGCGGGTCTTGCGGGCTGCGGCTGGCGGGCCTGACGCTGCTGTTGTGACTGCTGCATATCCGCGATGGCAGTGCGGAAGGAGCGCTCCAGTTGCGCGCGCTGCTTCGCGGCGTACGCCAACATTTTGAACTGCTGTTCGCCGAAGTCGATGTACAGGTAGATCTTCTGTTCGCTCTCGGCAACCCGCCTGAGCAACCATTGGGAGGTGACCATGGTTTCCAGGTAGCAGCGTTCGGTGCGGGTTTGCGGCTGCCAGTCGCCTTCCAGTTCGTCCCAGAGTTGGGAGTAGTGCGCGGCGTTTTCGTCGGGGAGGATGGAGGCGCTGGTGCGCAGGCCGTAGGTGAGGGCGTTGAATCGGATGGCCTCTTTGCCGGCTGCGGTGGTCGGACCGGTTGAATGTTGCGCATTTTTCCGGTTGGCTTGATGTTGTTTGTTGGAAATGAGCATACGGGAATCTATCCTTTCGGTGGATGGAGTGGGCGGGACTGAAGTCTCGCGCGGGGTAAACCCCGCCTTCCAATTCCATACTAGCGGGGGGATGTTGAGGGAAAGCCCTACCGAATGGGGCGCCAGGTTAGTAAGTGGCTTGGCTGGTGGGGGATGGGGAGAAAGGAATTATTATCTCAACGTGTGATCGGCGCGCTGCTGGGCGACTAAAAGGTGTCCCCAGAGGGGATCTCTCATAAGCGCTGAGCTAAACCAGGACGAGTTTTTTTGGCGCTGGCCCCGGTTTCGGACACTTCGCACGCCCTTGTGCCCACGGTCGGACGCCTTCGGCGGTCCCAAGCGCGTTTCTCGTTCCGAATCGCTTTCGGGGCGCTCAGTCGCGGCTTTCTCCGAGTGGCGCGTGATCCACTCCGAGCCGGTAAACGCTAGGCGACTTTGCGCGAGTATTCCGCGCTCAGCATGCCTTCGCCCGCACTTGTCCGAGATGACGGATCGGATCAATAAAAGATTGGAAGACGTGA